>DATDMJ010000050.1:0-48872 GCA_036518855.1 Gaiellaceae bacterium
CGGCGCACTCCGTGACGCGGCGGCCCGCGGCGTCGCCGTGCGGATCCTCTACAACGTCGACGTCCCGACCCCGATCCCGGTGCCGCCGCCTCCCGAGCCCGACGTCCAGCTGATCGCGTCACTGGGCGTTCCGTCGAAGGCAGTCGCCGGCGTGCCCGACCTGATGCACCACAAGTTCGTCGTGCGCGACGGCAAGTCGGTCTGGACCGGCTCGATGAACTGGACGGACGACTCCTGGTCGCGGCAGGAGAACGTGGTCGTGACCGTCGACTCGCCCGAGCTCGCGCATGCCTTCGCCATCGACTTCGACGAGCTCTGGAAGGGCGGCGACGTGGAGCGGAGCGGGTTCGCCGAGCCGCGGCCGGTCGAGGTCGACGGCGTGCGGGTGCGGCCGTGGTTCACGCCTGGCTTCGCGGACGCTTTGACGCATCGGATCGCCAAGAAGATCGGCCACGCGCAGCGCGTGCGGATCCTGTCGCCGGTGATCACCTCGGCGCCGGTGCTCGCGACGTTGGCGCAGGCGGTCGCGGACGGAAAGGCGGACATCGCGGGCTGCGTCGACGGCACGCAGGTGGACGAGGTGCTGCGCCAGTGGCACACCGACGCCCCGTGGAAGATCCCGCTGCTGCAGCAGGTGCTCGCCGGGGCGTTCTCCGGCAAGCGCTCGGTACCGTGGGCGCCCGGGAGCCTGCACAACTTCATGCACGCGAAGGTCGTGGTCGCGGACGACACGGTGTTCGCCGGCTCGTTCAACCTCTCGCACTCGGGCGAGAAGAACGCGGAGAACGTCGTGGAGATCGCGGACGCAGACCTTGCGCGGCGCCTGGGAGCCTTCGTCGACGACGTGCGGAACAGGTACCCGCCGGCCATGTCCGTGGAACTGTCCCCCGAGCACGGCCGTTAGGGACAGCTCTCAGCGGCTGCCGGTCACTCCCACTCGATGGTCGACGGCGGTTTCGAGGTGATGTCGAGCACGACCCGGTTCACCGCTGGCACCTCGTTGACGATCCGCGACGAGATCGTCTCCAGCAGGTCGTAGGGAAGCCGCGCCCAGTCGGCGGTCATGGCGTCGTCGCTGGTCACCGCGCGCACGACGACCGGATAGCCGTACGTCCGCTCGTCGCCCTGGACGCCGACCGACCGGATCGCCGGCAGCACCGCGAACGACTGCCACAGCTCGCGGGAGAGCCCGGCGCGGCGGATCTCCTCCTGCAGGATCGCGTCCGCCTCGCGCAGGATCTCGAGCCGCTCGCGGGTTACCTCGCCGATGATCCGGATCGCGAGCCCCGGCCCGGGGAACGGCTGCCGCCAGACCATCCGCTCCGGCAGGCCGAGCTCCTCGCCGACGCGGCGCACCTCGTCCTTGAACAGCAGCCGCAGCGGCTCCACGAGCTCCATCTCCATCTCGTCGGGAAGGCCGCCCACGTTGTGGTGCGACTTGATCGTCGCCGCGACCGCCCCGTCGCCGCCGGACTCGATCACGTCGGAGTAGAGCGTTCCCTGGACGAGGTAGCGGATCTTCCCGAGCCGCGTGGACTCCTCCTCGAAGACGCGGATGAACTCCTCGCCGACCGCCTTGCGCTTCTGCTCCGGGTCGGCGACTCGCTCGAGCCGCGCCAGGAAGCGCTCCTGCGCGTCGACGTGCACGAGCGGCACGTGGAAGTGGCCCTCGAAGGTCTCGACGACCTGCGCGGCCTCGTCCTTGCGCAGGAAGCCGTGGTCGACGAAGACGCAGACGAGCTGGTCGCCGACCGCCTTGTGCACGAGCAGCGCGGCGACCGCGGAGTCGACGCCGCCGCTCAGCGCGCACAGCACTCGCTGCGAGCCGACCTGCGCCCGGATCCGCTCGACCTGCTCCTCGATCACGGCCGCGGCCGTCCAGGTCGGAGGCGCGTCGGCGACGGTGTAGAGGAAGTTCTTCAGCAGCTCCTGCCCGTGCGGCGTGTGCACGACCTCGGGGTGGAACTGGACGCCGTAGAGCCCGCGCGCCGGGTCCTCGAACGCCGCAATCGGAGCCGCCGGTGAGCCTGCGGTCACGCTGGCGCCCTCGGGCGGCGCGGCCACCGAGTCGCGATGGCTCATCCACCCGGTCTGCTCGTCCGGGAGCCCGGCGAACAGCGCGCTTTCGCCTTCGGCCCGGACCTCGGTCTTGCCGAACTCGGAGACCCCGGTGCGCTCGACGCGGCCGCCGAGCTCCTGCGCCATCAGCTGCATCCCGTAGCAGATCCCGAGCGAGGGGATGCCGAGCGAGAAGAGCTCCGGGTCGACCCTCGGCGCGCCATCCGCGTAGACGGAGGCCGGCCCGCCCGAGAGCATCAGCGCGCGGGGGTTCCGGGCCCGAGCCTCCGCCGCCGTGATCGAATGCGGCACGAGCTCCGAGTAGACGCGCGCCTCGCGGACGCGGCGCGCGATCAGCTGGGCGTACTGCCCGCCGAGATCGAGGACCAGCACCGGCCGCTCCTCCGGCCCAGGCTCGCTGACCGGAAGAGGGACGACCTCGCCCACTAACCCATCCCGATCCGCTGGGCCTGCTGCAGCGACTTGCCCTCGGTCTTGATCGCCGGCGCCAGCATGACCTCGGCCTTCTGGAAGTCGTGGATCGACTCGTAGCCGCAGGTCGCCATGGACGTGCGCAGCGCGCCCATGAGGTTGAACGTGCCGTCGTTCTCGCGCGCGGGGCCGATCACGATCTCCTCCAGCGTCCCGTTCTGCTCGACGGCCACCCGCGCGCCGCGCGGGAGCGTCGGGTGGAAGGTCGCCATCCCCCAGTGGAAGCCGTGGCCCGGCGCCTCCTTCGCGCGGGCGAGCGGCGAGCCGATCATCACCGCGTCCGCGCCGCACGCGACGGCCTTCGCGATGTCGCCACCGGTACGCATCCCGCCGTCGGCGATCACGTTCACGTACTTGCCGGTCTCGAGCAGGTGCTGCACGCGCGCCGCCGCCGCGTCCGCGATCGCGGTCGCTTGCGGCACGCCGACGCCTAGCACCCCGCGCGTGGTGCACGCCTGCCCCGGCCCGACGCCGACCAGCACGCCCTCCGCGCCGGTGCGCATCAGGTGGAGCGCGGTCTGGTACGAGGCGCAGCCGCCGACGATCGTCGGGATCGGCAGCGCCGAGATGAACTCCTTCAGGTTGAGCGCCGTGCCGTTCGAGGACACGTGCTCGGCCGAGACGACGGTGCCCTGGATCACGAGGACGTCGAGCCCGGCCTCGAGCGCCGTCTCGTAGTGGTCGCGCACCTTCTGCGGCGTGAGCGAGCCGGCCACGAGCACGCCCGCGTCCTTGATCTCGCGGATCCGCCTGGCGATCAGCTCCGGCTTGACCTCCTGCCCGTAGATCTTCTGGAGGCCCGAGGTCGCGCGCTCCTTCGGCAGGCGCGCGATCTTCTCGAGCTCGCGGTCGGCCTGCTCGTAGCGCGTGAAGATGCCCTCGAGGTTGAGCACCCCGAGCCCGCCGAGCTGCCCGAGCTCGATCGCGGTTCGCGGCGAGACGACCCCGTCCATGGCCGAGGCCAGCAGCGGCAGCTCGAGGAGATGCGGGCCGAGCTTCCAGCCGATGTCGACGTCCTGCGGGTCGCGCGTGCGGCGCGAGGGCACGATGGCGATGTCGTCGAACCCGTACGCCTGACGGGCCTTCTTGCCGCGACCGATCTCCACGTCCAAGGGACTGGCGATCGTAGCACCGCCCCCTGACGAACTAGTCCTGCGCGACGGGCTCCAGCTCGGCGACCTCGACCCCTGCGACGAGCCGGCCGGCCTCCCGCGGCTCGAAGCGTCCGGCTCCGAGCTCGAGGGTCGCCGCGGAGCCCGCGGCCACGGCGGCGCGCAGCGCCTCCTCGTCGTTGCGGTCCTCGAGGCGCGAGGCCACGAACGCCGCCAGCAGCACGTCGCCCGAGCCGACCGCCGAGACCGGGTCGACGCGAGGCGCCAGCGCCCGGTAGCGGTGCACGTCCCGGTCGGAGCGGAGCAGCGCCCAGCACCCGGACTCGCGGGTGATCAGGACGTTCCGGGCCCCGAGCTCGCTGATCGACTCCAGGCCGGCGAGAAAGTCGTCGTCGTCGTGGAACTCCTGGCCCACGAGCCCTTCGGCCTCGCGCTCGTTCGGCGAGACCAAGTAAGGCTCGGCCTGGGTGCCCAGCCGCAGAGCCTCGCCCTCGGAGTCGAGCACCGTGTGGACGCCGCGCCGGTTGAGCTCGCGGGTCGCCTCGCCGTAGAAGCCCGCGTCGACGCCGCGCGGGAGCGAGCCCGCGAAGATCACGTAGTCGCCCACGCGAGAGAGATAGGCCAGCTTCTCGAGCAGGATCTCGAGCTCCTCCGGCGAGACGTGCGGGCCCCACTCGTTCACCTCGGTGTAGCTGCCGCCGGTCGGGTCGACGATCGCGGTCGAGGTGCGCGAGTCGTCCTCGATGCGGACGAAGTCGTTGAGGATCGCCTCGGCGGTCAGCTCCTGGACGATGCGCGTGCCGGTGCCGCCGCCTGCGAGGCCCGTCGCGATCACGGGCACGCCGAGCCGCTTCAGCGCGCGCGCGATGTTGATCCCCTTGCCGCCGGCGAGCGTCAGGCCCTGGCTCGCGCGGTGGCGCTGGCCGCGCTGGAAGTTCGGGACGGTCAGCGTCCGGTCGACGGCGGCGTTCAGCGTCACCGTGACGATCACGAGACCCAGCCTGCCATGTGGTGGAGGGTACGCGTCGTGTACCAGCCGACGCGCGCGGGCAGCCCGGGCCGTCCGACCGAGCGGGAGGCGACGAGCGGCACCGTGCCGACGAGGCGGCCGCGCTGGTAGACCCGGACCTGGCCGAGGGACTGTCCCCGGGACACGGGCAGCGAGGCCACGTCGTCGAAGACCACCCGGCGCACCACCGGCTCGCCGGCGCGGAAGGACGCCGCCAGCGAGCTTGCGGCGACGAGCTTCAGCGGCGCGCGGCCGTAGCCGAGCTCCGCCTCTCCGTAGGCGCGGCCCTTCACCACCGGCTGGGCGTGGACGAATCGCGAGAAGCCCCAGTTGAGGAGCCTCGTCAGGTCGGCGTTCCGTCTCCCGCGGTCGGGGCTGCCGATCAGGGTCGCGTAGATCGAGAGGCCGTTGCGCCGAGCGGCCGCGATCTCCGACCAGCCCGCCTCCGAGGTGTGCCCCGTCTTGACGCCGTAGATGCCGGGATAGCTGTAGAGGAGGTCGTTCCAGGTGTGGAGGGTCTCGTCACCGGAGATCACGGCGGACCGCATGTGGACGATCTGGCGCACGACCGGGTAGTGCATGAGGATCCGCGCGAGCAGCGTCACGTCGTGCGCGCTCGAGAAGTGGCCGGGCGCGTCGAGCCCGTCCGGCCGCACGTAGTGCGTGTCGCGCAGCCCGAGCCGGCGGGCCTTCGCATTCATCATCGCGACGAAGCGGGCGCGGTTGCCCTGGCCGACGTGATCGGCGAGCGCATCGGCCGCATCGTTCGCGCTCTGGATCAGCGCGGCCTCGAGCAGCTCGCGCACCGTGAGCCGCTCGCCCGGGGTGAGGTTCGCCGACGACTCGCCCACCGAGGCGGCGGCGGGGCTGACCGTGACGACGTCGCTCAATCGTGTGTGCTCGAGCGTGAGCAGCACGGTCATCAGCTTCGTGATGCTCGCGATCGGCACACGCCGCGTCGCGTCGTGCGCAAGCAGCACCTCCCCGGTGGCGCCGTTCTCGACCAGCCACGCGCGCCCGGTCACGCTCGGAGGAGCCGCGAGGACCGGTGCAACGAGGACGAGGGCCCCGATCGCTACCGCGAAGCGCTTCACGGGGGCACCAGTCTAGAGAGGGATCAGCGGACGCGGATCCGCTCGCCGACGCTGAGCTGCGTCGGCCGGATTTTCGGGTTGAGGGCCAGCAGCGCGGCGACGGTCGTCTTGAACCGGAGCGCGACGTCGCTGATCGTCTCGCCCGCGCGCAGCCGGTAGTACTGCGGCCGCCGGTGCCGCGTCGTAACGGTGTGCGTCGTCGCGACCGTCGTCTCGGGGGTCGTGCTCGAGGACGAGTCCGTCTGGAGGCCCGAGCGGACGAGCAGCACCGCGATCGTCACCGCGGCGAGGAACGCGACGGGCGCGGCGTACCGCTTGACCTCGGCGCGCCACCCGCGACTGGCCACTACGGCACCGCTTGCGGTGCTGTCATCAGGATGCGCGGGCTTTGCCCGTGCATCCGTCTGAACTGACCGGTCGACGCGTCGGAACTAACCGCGAAGGCATTTGGCCTACCAGCCGGCGACGGCCCAGACCTCGCGGCGGAGGCGGGCCGCCTCGAGCGCCGCGGCCGTCCGCCAGTCCTCGTCCGTCGAGCGAAACGCGTAGAGCACGCTGCGCGAGGCGCTGACCAGCGCGCTCGCCGGGCCGCTCGTGAAGGCGCGTGCGAGGTCGGCCGGCGACCCTCCCTGCGCGCCCACGCCAGGGAGCAGCAGGGTCGCTTGCGGGAGCAGGCGTCGTGCCTCGCCGACCGCGCGAGGGTGCGTCGCGCCCACGACCGCCCCGACGCTCGAGAGGCCGCGCTCGCCGACGAGGTCCTGGCCGAGCTCGTGGATCATCCGCGCGAGGTGCTGCCAGAGCGGGCGCCCGTCGGAGAGCGCGAGCCCCTGTACGTCGGCCCCGCCCTCGTTCGAGGTGTTGAGCACGCAGAAGATCCCCGCGCCGTGCCGCCGGCATGCGGCGAGGTACGGATCCAGCGAGTCGCGGCCGAGGTAGATGTTCACCGTCATGGCGTCCGCGAGCGGCGGATCGTCACCGCGCGGCTCGAGATACGCGGCCGCGTAGGCGCGCGAGGTCGAGCCGATGTCACCCCGCTTGCCGTCCGCGAGCACGACCAGCCCCGCGTCGCGCGCGTAGGCGCAGACCTCCTCGAACGCGCGGATCCCGTCCGAGCCGAGCGCCTCGAAGAAGGCCAGCTGCGGCTTCACGCCGACGACGTGCGGCGCCACGGCGTCGACGATCCCGCGGCAGAAGCGCGCGCACCCCTCGGCCGCCGCGGCGCGGTCGAACTGCACGTCGCCGACGAGCTCGACCGGGAGCAGGTCCGGCCGCGGGTCGAGCCCGACGAGGAGCTGGGAGCGCTTGCGCTCGACGGCCTCGGCGAGCCGGTCGCCGAAGAGGGTCGTCGCGACGACGGGCTCTGCGCTCACAGCTCAGAGCATAGAGAGGGCCGCTGTCGCGGCCCTCTGAAAGTTCGATGCAAGGGCTGTGACCTAGAAGCCGCCGCCGCCTCCACCACTCTTGACGGCCTGCTTCAGCGAGCTGCCGGCGGAGAACTTCGGCACCGTCGCGGCCGGGATCGTCACCTTCTCGCTCGGGTTGCGAGGATTGACGCCCTGGCGCTCCTTCCGGTGCTGCGTCGAGAACTTCCCGAAGCCGGTGAAGTTGATCTCACCGCCGCTCCGAAGAGTCTCGGTGATCGAGTCGAGAACCGCCTCGACCGCATCGGCCGCCTGCTTCCTCGACATGTCCGTCTTCGACGCAATCTTGTCCACGAACTCCTGCTTCGTCACGGATCATCTCCTCCCGGTTGTGGGGTTCCGCCAGCGGCAGACCCTAACAGTTGTGCTCTTTCGGCTCAACCATGCGGTTTTGTCGCGGTTTTTCCAGCCTCCGCGATCTCAGACGCGCGGAAAAGTGCCCGCAAATGGACACCTTCGCGGGCCAGGGCGTCGACTCCTCCCTCCTCCCGGTCGATCACGCATACGGCGTTCCGCACCGCGAGCCCCGCAGCTCGCAGCGCTCCGATCGCGTCGAGGGCGGCCCCGGCAGAGGTGACAACGTCCTCGACGAGACAGACCAGTTCGCCTTCCTCGAAGCCGCCCTCGAGCCGCTTGCTCGTGCCGTAGCCCTTCGCCTCCTTGCGGACGATCAGGAACGGGAGGCCCGAGGCGAGCGACGCGGAGGCGGCGAGCGCGACGGCGCCGAGTTCCGGGCCGGCGAGTCGCGCGGTCTCCGGCTCGACCTCCCGCACGGTCTCCGCGATCGCCTCGCCGAGTGGGGCGAGCAGCTCGGGCTGGGTCTCGAAGAGGTACTTGTCGAGGTAGTAGCTGGAGCGGCGGCCCGAGCGGAGCAGGAAGTCGCCCTCGAGGTACGCGACCTCGCGGACGGCCGCTGCGAGCTCGCCTCGCCTCACCTCAGCTACGGGCGGTGGCGAGGAGCTCTCGGGCGTGCTGGAGCAGCCGGTCGGCTCCGGGCTGGCCTTCCGACAACGAGACGAGCGTGCCGTCGGCGAGGAAGAGCTCGGCCCGGTCGCGGCGGCGCGCGGCTCGCCTTCGGGCCACGACGGCGGCGGTCGCCGCGGCGGAGGCGAACAGGAACCCGGTGGCGAAGCTACGACTCCGCATCGTCCTTCTTCTTCGTCGTCGTGCGCCGCCGCGGCTTCGGCTTGGCCTCGGCCTCCTCGGACATCCCGCGAAGGCAGCTCTTCAGGTCGTAGAAGACGAGCCCGACCGTCGGGTCCGGCGCCGTCGTCGCCGCGATCAGCCGGTCGCCGTCGGCCGCGACGAACACGCTGCCGTCGCGGAGCGCGACGTCGAGCTGGACGAGCGCCTCGGCGCCTTCGGGACGCGACGCCTCCGCGGCGCGGACGAGCTCGAGCGCGGTGCTCGCGAGGCGTCCCGCGCGCTCGTCGTCGACCGTCGCGCCGACCACCGTCCCCTCGCGGTCGAAGACCACGGCCGCCTCGACCTGCGTCGAGATCTCGGTCAGATCGGCCAGCGCTTGCGCCGTCGCAGGCATGGCTCCGACGCTACCACAGCCCATACTCCCAGCCATGCCGGCGCTGCCCGAGCCGCTGGGAAAGTTCTTCCGGGACCGCGGCCCGCACCTGGCGGCGATGATCGCGTACTTCGCGCTGCTCTCGTTCGTGCCGCTGCTGTTCCTGACGGTGTCGGCGCTCGGGCTCGCGGGCCGGCCCGACGAGTCAAGCTATCTCGTCACCGAGCTGAAGCGCGCCTTCCCGGACAGCTCGGTCTCGAGCATCGTGCGGACGGTGGACGAGGTCCATAGGCACGCGACGGCTCTCGGCATCATCGGCGGGGCCGCGCTCGTCTGGACCTCGCTGTCGCTGTTCAGCGTCCTCGAGTCGGCCTTCAACATCGTCTACGGCCAGCCGAACCGCTCCTTCTTGCGCGGCAAGCTGCTCGCCGTCGGGCTGATGCTCCTGTCGCTCGTGACGCTCTTCGTCGGCCTGCTCGCCGGCTCGGTCGGGTTCGACCTGCTCAAGCGCTACGTGGACTTCCTCGCCGGCAACTCGTATGTGGCGTACGGGCTCTCGGTGGCGGTCTCGCTGCTCGCGGTGTTCGTCTTCCTCGTGGCGGTCTACTACCTGCTGACGAACGTCGAGCACACCTTCGCGGAGGTCCTGCCCGGCGCGGTCTTCGCCACGCTGATCCTCGGGGCGTCCTTCCAGGTGCTGCCGCTCTACGTGCGCTTCTCGAGCAACGTCGTCGCGCTGAAGGCGTTCGGCGGGCCGGCGCTGCTGCTCGTCTGGCTCTACGTGATGGCGAACGTGATCGTGCTCGGCGCCGAGGTGAACTGGTGGCTGGTCAACCGCCGCCGGCCGTCAGTCCCCGAGGAGGCCGCGGGCCTCGCCTAGGAGGGCCTGCGCCGCGCTGGCGCGGTGCGAGTTGCGGGACTTCCACTCGTTGCCGAGCTCCGCGACGGTTCGTTCCTCGCCTCCCGGGACGAAGATCGGGTCGTAGCCAAAGCCCTCCTCCCCGGCCGGCCCGGCGGCGATCCGCCCCTCCAGGAAGCCGGTGCCGCGCAACTCGCTGCCGTCCGGTGCGATCAAGACCAGCTCGCAGACGTAGCGAGCGGCGCGGTCCTCCACGCCCTGGAGCTCGCCGAGCAGCTTCTCGTTCGCCTCGTCGCCCTCGGCGCCGTACCGTGCGGAGCGGATCCCGGGCCGTCCGCCGAGCGCCTCGACCTCGAGCCCGGAGTCCTCGCCGAGCGTCCACGCATCCGCCGGGCCGAAGCGCGCCTTGGCACGCGCGTTCTCGTAGTAGGTCTCGCCGGTTTCCGGTGGATAGTCGGCGTCGAGCGGCTCGAGCTCCCAGTCAGGGAGCAGCGCCGAGAGCTCGCGCAGCTTGTTCCGGTTCTGCGAGCAGAGAACGACTGCTAGTCCGCCCAGCGGATCTCCAGCACGTGCTCGAGCTCGGAGAGGCGCGCCACGATCGCGGGCGCGTCGGAGCGCGGCGGCATCGTCACGTCGATCAGGACCGTGCGCCGGTCGGCCTCGTGGCCGATCTCGAGCGCGCGGAGCGCCGCGCCCTCGCCCTCGAGCGCGGAGATCAGCGGCGCCGGGCTCGCCCCGGCCGGCAGCTGTGCGAGGAGGCGGTTCGACTCGGGCCTGAACCGGACCATCGCACGGTGGGCAAGGATCCGCAGGGGCCAGAGCGAGACGAGCACGAGCACCGTCGTGATCGCGGCGGCGGAGTAGTAGCCCGCGCCGGTCGTGAGCCCGATCGCGGCGACGACCCAGAGCGTCGCCGCGGTCGTCAGCCCGCGGATCGAGAGGCCCTGCCGGATGATCGCGCCGGCCCCGAGGAACCCGATCCCGGTGACGATCTGGGCCGCGATCCGGGTCGGGTCCGTGCGGATGACGGCTCCGCCGTGGACGAGGAAGTCGTGGAACCCGTACGCAGAGGCGATCGTGAACAGCGCCGATCCGACCGAGACCAGCGTGTGCGTCCGGAACCCGGCCTCTCGCTCGCGCAGCTCGCGCTCGAGCCCGATCAGGCCGCCGAAGGCCGCCGCGAGAACGAGGCGCAGCAGGACCTCGGGCCACGAGAGCGTCGGGAGGTCAGTCGTGAACAGCATCGAGGGCCTGTGCCTGCGCCTCGCCGATCCGCTCGATCCCGACCGCCCCGAGGTCGAGCAGCTCGTTCAGCTCGTTCCGGTCGAACGGCGCGCGCTCGGCGGTGGCCTGCACCTCGACGAGCCGGCCCGCTCCGGTCATGACGACGTTCAGGTCGACCTCCGCGCTCGAGTCCTCCTCGTAGTCCAGGTCGAGCAGCCGCTCGCCGCCGACGATCCCGAGCGAGACCGCCGCGACCGAGTCGGTCAGGACCCGGCCGAGGCCCGCCTTGTCGAGCGCCCGCGCCGCCGCCACGTAGACGCCCGAGATCGACGCGCAGCGCGTGCCGCCGTCGGCCTGGAGGACGTCGCAGTCGAGCCAGAGCGTGCGCTCGCCGAGGGCCTCCATGTCGGCCACCGCACGGAGAGCCCTGCCGATCAGGCGCTGGATCTCGACCGTGCGGCCTTTCTGCTTGCCTGCGCTTGCCTCGCGCTGGCTCCGCTCGCCGGTCGACGCGGGCAACATCGAGTACTCGGCCGTCAGCCAGCCGCGCCCGGAGTCGCGCAGCCAGCGAGGCACTCCTTCGTCCAGCGACGCCGTGCAGAGGACTCGCGTCTTGCCCTGCGAGTAGAGCACCGCGCCCATCGGCTGCTCGAGGTAGTCCATGACGATCTCGAGCGGGCGCAGCTCGTCCGCGCGGCGGCCGTCAGCGCGAGTCACGTCACCAGCTCGAGGTCTGAGATCGCAACCTGCTCGATGTCGCCGAGCGGCAGCTGCAGGAACCGCTCGCCGAGCTCGCGGAACAGCGACGGCTCGCCGGTGGTCAGGAAGCGGTAGCGACCTTCCCGCCCTTCGCCGTTCTCGATGCCCTTGCGTGCCAGCGTCTCGGCGACCTCGCGCGCGGTCTCTTCCGCGGAGAAGACGAGCGTGACGTCGCGGCCGAAGACGCGCTGGAAGATCGGCCGGATCAACGGGTAGTGCGTGCAGCCGAGGATGACGGTGTCGACTCCCGCCTCCTTCAGCGGCGTCGCGTATTCACGGACCGCCTCGGTCGTCTCGGCCGAGAACGGGTCGTCGCTCTCGATCAGCGGCACTAGGCGCGGGCACGCAACCGGGAAGACCGCGACCCCCGCGTCGAGGTCGCCGATCAGCTTCGCGTAGCGCCCGGCCTCGACCGTCGCCTGCGTCGCGAGGAGGCCGATCCGGCGGTTGCGCGTCGCCTGCACCGCCGCGTGCGCCTCGGGCGTGATCACCCCGACGACCGGAACCCGAAGCTCCTCCTGCAGCTGCGGCAGCGCCGCCGAGGTGGCCGCGTTGCAGGCGACGAGGACGAGCTTCACCTCCTGCGCCTCGAGGAACGCGCCGATCTCGTGGGCGAAGCGCCGGATCTCCGGCAGGGGCCGCGGCCCGTACGGAAGTCGCGCATGGTCGCCGAGGTAGACGAAGTCCTCGTGCGGCATCGTCACGAGGCACTCGTGCAGGACGGTCAGGCCGCCCACGCCCGAGTCGAACACCCCGACGGGCCGCGAATCCACGAGGCCGATTCTATGATGCGCGTGTTGGGGCGCCGGGTCATCGTTTCGCTTTTCGCCTGTCTGGTCGCGCTGGCGGCGGCCGGGCGTGCCTCGGCCTTCACTCGGCAGGACCTGATGCTCCACATGGACGACGGGGTCGATCTCGCTGCAACGCTCTACCGGCCGACCCAGGCCCAGCAGCCCTCTCCGGCGGTCGTGATGTTCCACGGCCTCGGGGCCACGCGGCAGCAGGTGGACCCGATCGCCCAGCGCTTCGCCAACAACTTCGTCGTGCTGACCTTCGACGCACGCGGCCACGGCCAGTCCGGCGGCTTCGTCACGGTCGACGGGCCGCGCGAGATCGCCGACACGCGCGCGGTCTACGACTGGCTCGCGGCGCAGCCGTACGTCGACCCTCACGCCATCGGCGCCTGGGGAATCTCCCTCGGCGGCGGCGCCGTCCTGCGCTCGCTCGTCGATCCCGTTCCGGTTCACTGGGCCGCAGCCGAGCTGCTCGACACCTGGAACGACCTGTACAGCGCCCTTGCGCCGCAGAACCTGACGAAGTCTGGGGCGATCTACGCGCTCACCAACGGCGTCAAGCTCGATCCGTCGGTGCAGGCGATCGTGGGGGACGCCATCGCGAGCCGGAATCTCTCCGTGCTCCGCGCTTGGGCCGCGCAGCGCTCGAGCCGCGCCTCGCTCTCGCGTGTGACCATCCCGGTCTACCTCTTCCAGGGCCGGCGCGACTTCGTCTTCGACCTCGCGCAGGCGAAGGCCGCGTACCGGCTCCTGAACGGCCCGAAGGAGCTCTACCTCGGCGATTTCGGCCACGGCCCCTCGACGTTCCCCGGGCCCGACATCGACACCGTCGTCGGCGAGGGCGAGACCTGGTTCATCCGCTGGCTGATCCACCCCCCGATCCCGCCGGTCCGCTACCCGGTCAGCATCTCGCCGGACCCTTGGGCCGGAGAGCCGCACCACTTCAAGAAGCTGCCCGCGACTCGAAGCGTCCGGATCGCATTCCCGGGCAGCACGACGTTCGCCGCCGGTGGGAAGGCCCAGCGCACGAGCGGACGCTTGAGATCGCTGGTCGAGACCTTCGGCTCGGCCCGTGTCCGCGTCAAGGCGAAGCTCTCGGGCGGCTGGGCGCGGGTCGTCGCGGTTCTGACCGCGAAGCCGCGGCGCGGCAAATCGATCGTCGTCAGCGAGGGCGGGATCAACACCGCCGCCCTCAGGGGCACCCACACGCTGACCATCGACATGATCGACGACGCGACCGTGATCCCGCGAGGCGCGACACTCACCCTGACCCTGGCCTCGAGCTCCCTCGCGCAGGACCCGAACAACCTCCTCTACCTCGACCCGACGATGCCCCGGGGCGCGAAGGTCTCGCTCGGCCCGGCGCGGCTAACGATCCCGGTTCTGCGGCGTCCGATCTCCCGGTGAAGCCGCTCCTCCTCATAGCGTTCGGCGCCCTGCTCCTCGTCCCGGCGGCCGGCGGCCGCCCGGCGCAGACACCCGGAGTGACCCCGACCCAGATCCTGATCGGCGGCACCGTCCCGCTCAGCGGCCAGGCCTCGGCCTTCGGCGCGGTCGGCCCCGCCGCGAGCGCCTACTTCAAGTACGTCAACGCGCACGGCGGCGTCCACGGGCGGAAGATCAAGTACCTCTACCGCGACGACGGCTACGACCCGTCGCGGACGCTCGACCAGACCCGCGAGCTCGTCGAGCAGGACAAGGTCTTCGCGATCTTCAACACGGTGGGCACCGAGAACGCGATCGCCGTCCGCGGCTACCTGAACGCGATCAAGGTCCCCGAGGTGTTCGCCGGCACGGGCGCCTCCGAGGTCGGCCGCGGCTACAAGCAGTTCCCGTGGACGATGGGCTACCTGCCGAGCTTCGAGGGCGAGGGCGCGATCTACGGCCGCTACGTCGTCAAGCACCGTCCGAAGGCGAAGATCGCCGTCCTCTACGAGGACAGCGAGTACGGCACGGACCTCCTGCACGGGCTTCAGCGCGGGCTCGGCAAGCGCGCGTCGCACATCGTCGCCAAGCAGTCCTACGAGGTCACCGACACGGACATCGGCTCGCAGATCGCGCGCCTGCGGAGCTCCAAGGCCGACGTGTTCATGGTCTTCGCGCTGCCGACGTACGCGATCCAGGGGTTCGTGGACGCCTACAAGCTCGGCTGGTCGCCGCAGATCTTCGTCAGCGCGGTCTCGATCGAGCCGACGATCATGAGCATCGCCCGCATGAACACCCACGGGAAGGAGACGAACAACGCGCTGAGCTTCGCGTTCGTCAAGGACCCGACCTCGCCAGCCTGGAAGCGTGACCCGGCCGTCGCGCTCTACAAGAAGATCCTCAAGCGCTACGACAAGGGCGGCCGCGTCTCGGACGTCTACAACTGGTACGGCATGACCGTCGCGTACTCGATGGTCGACGCCCTCCGCCACGCGGGACGCAACCTCACCCGCCAGAGCTTCATGCACGCGGTCACGCACATGAACGAGCGCTCGAACCCGTTCCTGCTCCCGGGCGTCTTCGTCCGGACGAGCCCGACGAACTACTTCCCGATCGCGAAGGCGCGGATGGTTCGGTATCGAAAGAACCTCTGGGTGCTGTTCGGACCGCTTGTAAACCCGCGATAGGAGGGCTTAACTATCCGCGTGTCGCCGACGTCTCACGGAGTGAGGCTTTTCCCAGGGGGTTTTCCTACGAAAGAAGGGGCTATGAAGAAACGTTTGCGCTCGCTGCTGGTCGTCTCCGCCGGCCTGCTCGGGCTCGCCTTCGCCGCACCGGCGCTGGGCGCGTTCCAGCCGGACCTCACCGTCCAGCAGTCGAGCTACAAGGCGGGGGCCGCCACGACCGCTGGCTTCGTCGTCGAGGAGCTGGACACCGACGACCCGATCGCGAAGTTCACGATCTTCTCGCCGTCCGGCTACTCGAGCAACCTGACGCAGCCGCAGGGCGCGGTGATCGGCAAGGCGCTCGCCTTCGTCAAGGCCGGCGCGCTCGGCGGGACGATCCTGCCGCTGACTGGCAACGTCGTCGTCGGCAACCCGGCCGACCCGACGATCATGGCGCAGTCCCACGCGTGCACCGGCTCGACCACGAATCAGGCGGTCTGGATCCTCGACACGAGCATCCAGGGGCAGAGCATCCGTATCCCGGCCTTCGTGAACACGGTCGGGCCGTACGTGGTGCAGCAGGTCTGCCTGCAGAGCCCAGCCGACCCGGCGAACACCTTCGCGGCGCAGCTGCTGGTCGCCAACTACACGGTGAACGGGGTGTTCACGAACGCCGCGAGCCGTGGCGGCTACCAGTGGGCCGCGGACTTCACGCCGTACGTCCCGGGCACCACGACGGTGAACCCCGCCGGCACCAACGAGTGGCGTACCTACGTCGGGCTGCCTAGCTCGCTCAGCTTCAAGAAGGCGAAGAGCAAGCGCGGACAGGTCGCCTTCAGCGGCGCGCTCGCGATCGCGGGGCTGAACCCGCGCGGGATCAAGCTGCACCTGTACTACTCGACGAAGGCGCAGCCGGCGCCGAACTACTCGCTCGGCACCGCCGCCGGTCTCTTCGGCACCGGGAAGTTCGTGAGCACCAAGGCTGTCAAGAGCAACGGGAAGTACTCGGTCAGCCGCAAGAAGCCGAAGGGCAAGAAGAAGTGGTTCTACCAGGCACGTTTCGAGAACTACCTGCTCGTGCCCTCGGGCGGCGACAACTGCTCGGGCCCGTCACCTTCGGGCCAGCCGATCCCGTGCAACGGGACGTCGCTTGCACCGCTGACCAGCGCCTCGATCCGCCGTTAGTCACGCATCTCTGAGCTGAGGGGCTCCCGTCCGCGGGGCCCCTCACCGCTCTACCGGCAGCTCCTCGTGGCGGCTCCACTCGTGCCAGGAGCCGGGGTAGTTGCGCGCGTCGTAGCCGGCCGCGCGGAGGGCCAGCGCGGCAAGCGCCGAGCGCGACCCGGAGTGGCAGTACGCGACGATTTCGGCGCCCTCCGCGAGGCCGGTGAGCTCACGGACTTGCTCCGGTGGGAGCGGCTGGCCCGGACCGACGAAGAGGCGCTCGACCTCGAGCAGCCTGGCGCCCGGGATGTGGGCCTGACGAGGGTCGCACGGCGAGCCCGTCTTGCCCGAGTACTCCTCGGGAGTTCGCACGTCGACGATCGTGAGGCTCGGGTCGTCGAGGCGGTCCCGGAGCTCCTGCCACGTGGGCACTGCCTGGAGGCTCGGCTCGAGGGATGTCCTTGTCTTCTGCAGCTCGACGGCGCCGGTCTCGATCTCGCCAGGCCAGCCGGCGATGCCCTCGGCCAGCACGGAGACGTGCGGATGCCCCGCGAGCAGCGCCGCCTGGGCCGACGCGGCGGCACCGACCAGGTCGCCGCGGTCGTAGAGGACGAGCCGCTCGCTCCCGTCGACCCCGTAACGGCCGAGTAGGCGCTGCACCTCGGTAGCGAACTCACGGAGCCGGTCGGCGTCGGCGAACGGCGGCGGCGACCCGAGCACGAGCGGGATCGAGCCGGGCAGGTGGCCCCGCTGGTGCGCGTTCGGGCCGCGCACGTCGCCGAGCACGAGGTCGGGCTCGCCCAGGCGCTCCTGCACCCAGGCTGCGTCGACCAGCGGCGGGAGCTCAGGCACCGAGGAACTCCTCGACGAGGCGCTTGAACTCCGCGGGCTGCTCGAGGCTCGGTAGGTGCCCGCAGCCCTCGAAAGTGTGCGAGCGGCCGTTCCGGGCCGCCGCGGCGAGCGCGTCCGCCTCCTCGGCGCTCAGGAACGGATCGTGCTCGCCGCGGGCGACGAGCACCTTCGCGTCGGCCTCCCGGACGAGCCCCGTGGAGTCGGGCCGGTCCCGCATGGCGGCTACCGCGTCGGCGAGGTCGGCGGCGCTCTGGTCGAGCGCGATCTCCCGCGCGCGCGTGACGACCTCCTCGTCCGCGTCCTCCGGGAAGAGCAGGGGCCGCTGCTTCTCCCAGAGCGCCTCGACGCCGTGCTCGCGCACGAGCGTGATCGTCTCGTCGCGGGCCTTCAAGCGCTCGGGCGCATCCGCCTCGGCGCGCGAGCCGACGAGCACGAGCGCGTGAACCTGCCCGTGCGCGAGCAGCCGCTGCGCGCAGTACCCGCCCATCGAGGCCCCGACGACCGCGACCGGCTCCCCTTGTAACAGACTGTTACTAGCGATCTCCTGCGCCCACGCGTCGAGGTCCGGGCCGCGGCCGTAGAGGCGAACGGCCTCGCCGTCGAAGCCGTCCCACATCCGCTCGTCGAGCGGGAAGGCGTGCAGCAAGAGCGTCTTCACAGCGCGGCGACGACTTCGCGCTCGGCCGCGACTGCGGGCCTGGCGAAGAGGCGGTCGAGCCAGTCAGCCGTGGCGGGCGCGAGCTCGACCTCGAAGCGGTCCAGCGCGCGCAGGATCCACGGCACGTAACCGGCGTCCGCGAGCCCGTACTCGCGACCCGAGAGGTATGGCTGCGCCTCGAGCGCGCAGTCGAGATCCGCGAGCTTCGCGTCCAGGATCTCGCGCGGCTCGCCGCGCCGCACGGCGTAATAGGCGCCGCCCAGCCGGTCCTCGAACCGCTCGAGCCAGAGCCGCCCCAGCGCGCGCTCGGCCGGATCGGCCGGCCAGAGCGGCGGCTCCGGGTAGCGCTCCTCGAGGTACTCCATGATCACGCGCGACTCCGGCAGGACGAGCCCTTCGTCTTCCTCATAGACCGGCACCCGGCCGAGCGGGTTCTTGTCGTAGAGCCAGGCCGGCCGGTCGTCGAGATCGATCTCGACCGCGTCGTAGCCGAGGCCCTTCTCGGCGAGGACGATCCGGGCGCGGGCGGCGTACGGGCAGCGCTCGGCGGTGTAGAGCGTCGGCACGGCTAAGAGGCTATCTCGGTCAGCTCCCCTGATGCTCCGGATTCCAAGACGGTGGGTTTGGACGGCCGCACGGGCAAAGCCCGTACGGCCTCTGGTCGGCATCGCAAGCGATGCCTCGGTTACCCGCGGCCGGCGCCCTGAAGCCCCATGACGTCGGCGATCTGCTGGAGCAGCTCCGGCGCGGGCGGCAGCTCGTCGGGAGAGGAAGCCGTTCGCGCGACGGCGCGGACGCGGGCCTTGTCGGCCCCGGTCAGGCGCGCGACGACGGTCGGATTCGCCGAGAGCGCGATCACGTCGCCCGGCGGAAGCTCGCGGAAGTACTCCGGCACCGACTGGTACTCGTCGACGATGCTGCCGCGCTCGTAGAGGGCGAAGTGCACGACACGTCCGTCCTCGAGCGCGAGGGCGCAGACGACCGCGGCGGTCGCGTTGGACAGCTCGGAAGCGATGCGCTGGCGCGCCTGCCGATCGTGGTCGGTGAGATCCGAATAGAGCACGACCCACCCGTTCCGCGGGCCAGACACCCGCGCCTCGTCTCCGCCGAATCGGGGAAGGTACTTGGCCGCCGCCGCCTCGACGGCCGCGGTGTCGTCGGTCTGGACGTGGATGGACGCGTACGACTCCCCGGGCCCGGCCTGCGTGGCCTTCGCCTCCAGCGCCGCGGCCGTCGCCGTCAGCCGCTGCGAGAACTCCTTGAAGCCGAGGCGCTGCCAGGCCCGCTGTCCGACCTGGTTGGTGACGTCGACGTCGAGCGTGACGTGCTCGGAGCCGGCCGCCCGCGCCCGGGCGGCGAACTCCGCGACCAGCGCCGTCGCGATGCCCTGCCGCCGCCGGTCCTCGCGGACGCACGCGACGTTCAGGTGCGCCCGGCCGTGCTGGGCCGTCTCGCCGAACGCGAAACCGACGACCTCGCCGTCGTCCTCGGCGACGAGGACGAGCTTGCCCTCGAGGTGCGCGGATGTGATCTCCGGCCGCGGCCACGGGCGGTCCCAGTCCATCGACCGGAAGAGCTCGAGCACCGCTTCGTGGTCGGCGGGAGTGGCGTCGCGCACGTTCACGCCTCCAGCCTACGGGGCGAGTAGAGCGCCGCGAGGAGGTAATGCGCGCTCAGGTTCTGGAACGGCTCGAATCGCTCGCCGAAGGCGCGCACGTCGCCCGCGTCCGGATAGAAGGCTGCGACGGCCTTGCGGACGCCGAGGTCGCCGGCCGGCCACGCGTGCGGCCTTGCCAGGTGACGCGCGAGGAACCAGTCGGCGGTCCACTCGCCGAGGCCGCGGACGGCCACCAGCCGCGCCTTGATCTCCTCGTCGGGAAGCTGTTCGAGCGCGGCGAGGTCGAGCTTCGCCGAGGCGAGCCCGATCACGTACTCGGCCTTCCGGCGCGAGAAGCCGAGGGCGATGAGCTCCTCGGGCTTTGCGCGCCGCAGCCGCTGCGCGGTCGGGAAGGCGTAGGCCTGGCCGACGCGCCGGCCGAAGCGCTCGATCAGCCGGTTCCGGATCGAGAAGGCCGCGTGCAGCGAGATCTGCTGCGCGGTGATCGAGGTCACCAGCGACTCGAAGGGCTCCGGGGCGAGCGGCGGGCGCAGGCCTGCCAGCTCGCGGGTCAGCCGCGCCAATACGGGATCGCTGCGGGCCCACTCGTAGAAGGCGGCCAGGTCGAACTCGGCGCCGAGGAGCTTGCGCACGGCCGGGCGGGTCTCCGCGTCCAGCGGCTCGACCCGGACCCCGCCCTTCGCCGCGGAGATCCTGACCTCGCGCCGGCCGACCACGCGGTGCAGCGCCCCCTCGAGCCAGAGGTTCGCGAGATCCGTCCCGAACGCGCGGTAGCGGCCCGTCGAGAGCTCGAAGTCGTACGGCTCGGGCAGGCGGAGCACTCCCATCGGGCAGACAACCGTACGTGCGCTACCGTCGCCGCCGTGGAGATCGAGCAGATCGCGCCGCACCTCTGGTGGTGGACGGCCCCGCATCCGGACTGGGGCCCCGAGGACTTCGAGGACGGCCGAGGCTGGCAGCGCGACGTCTCGTGCTACGCGCTCGTCGAAGGCGGCTCATTCGTGCTCTTCGACCCGCTCGTCCCGTCCGGCGACGAGGAGAAGTTCTGGGCGGCTCTGGACGGCGACGTCGAGCACCACGGTTCGCCCTCGATCCTCGTGACGGTGTTCTGGCATGCGCGGAGCGCGCAGGCGATCTTCGACCGCTACGACGGCGCGACGGTCTGGACGCACGAGCCGGCCGCCGCTCCGGTCGCCGAGCGCGTCCGGATCACGAACACCTTCGGGGGCGGCGACCGATTGCCGGGAGGCGTCGAGGCCGTGGCCATGCACCATCGCGACGAGGCCGCCTTCTGGTTGCCTGACCACCGGGCGCTCGTGCTAGGCGACTCCGTTCTCGGGTACGAGGACCGTGCCGAGCTCTGCCCCGCGAGCTGGCTGGCGGAAGGCGAGTCCGCCGCCGAGCTCGAAGCCTCGGTCCGCCGGGCGCTCGAGCACGACCCCGAGCTCTTGCTGCTGACCCACGGCGGCCCGCGGCCACGCGCTCAGCTAGAGCTCTGATGCGAGCGCGTGAAAGTCCGTGAGCGGCTCGAACGGCACGCCGTTCTCCGAGAGCCAGCGGGCGAGGCCGTCCCGCGCGAAGATCCGGTCGGCGGCCAGGGCCGCGCAGTGGTCCGAGTACCCGTCGCCCGCGTAGACGACCCGGCCGTTCCGAGGCAGGTCGGCGCGCTTGCACGGCTCGCCGCAGGTCGGGCAGGTGTGCTCGGCGCGGAACTGCACGCGCCAGCCGTCGGGCCGCGCCTCGACGCGGTTCGCCCGGAGCTCGACCTCGTCGAGCACGCCCTCCCGCTCGAGCAGCGGCTCGATCAGCTCGTGGAAGCCGCTCGAGACGATCAGCGGCCGCCACGATCGCGCGAGCTCGGCGAACCCGGGACGGATCCGCGCGTTCTGGAGCAGCCAGTCGACAACGTCGTCGAGCGGCGCGGTGACCGTCTCGAACTCCGCCGCGATCACCTCGTTCAGCGTCATCGTCTTCCCGAGCTCGTCCTCGACGCGGTCGTAGATCTCGCGGTCGCCGAACTCGAGCAGCACGAGGTGGAGGGTGTCCACCTCCGTGACGGTGCCGTCCCAGTCGAGTACCAGCCGCACGGGCCGGAAGCTACCGGCGGCGTAGGAGCTCGGCGGCGGCGTCGAGATTCGCCCTGCCGGCGCCGTAGGTCGCGATCCAGCCGCGCGCTGCGGGCGGACGCCACTCCGGGACGCCGGTCTCGACGACGACCACCCCCGCCGGGACGAGGTCGCGCTGCCAGCTGTGGCGGTGCGCGTCGCGGACGATGATCACGGCCCGGCCGAGCTCCTCGAGCGGCGGCAGCTGCGCTCCTTCCCGAACCTGGATGCCGCCGAGCCCGTGCTGTGCCTCGCCGGCGGCGATCGTCGCCTCCGGCCTGAGCTCGACGAAGAGCGGCTCGCCCGAAAGCGCGACGTCACCCTCCACGCGGAGCGCCCGGCGCGCAGCCTCGGTTCCGGCCTCCCGATCGTGATGCGGCTTCGGCGACGACGCCCACGCAGCCGTGTCCGCGACGCGCGCCGCCGCCTCCAGCAGCCGCTCCTCGGGGACGCCGCGGACGATCGCGTTCCGCACCCCCTCGACCTGCTCCCAGGTGACGTCGGCGCCCAGGCACAGCGCGTCCGCTCCCGCAGCGAGCGCCCGCACCGCTCCCTCCTCGAGCCCCACGGTGCCGCTGACCGCACGCATTTCGAGCGCATCCGTGATGACGAGGCCCTCGAAGCCGAGCTCCGAGCGCAGCAGCGCAACCACCTTCGCGCTCAAAGTGGCCGCCTCGTCGTCGATGGCGGAAAAGCGCACGTGCGCCGTCATCACGGCGCGCACGCCCGCATGAACGGCCGCGACGAACGGAGGGAGCGCCCGCGCCCGCAGTGTCCCCAGGTCGGTCTCGACCGACGGGAGCTCGAGATGCGAGTCGGCGATGCTCTCCCCGTGGCCGGGGAAGTGCTTGGCGCACGCCGCCACGCCGACGCTCTGCACGCCCTCGACGAAGGCGGCGACGTGGCGCGAGACCAGCGCCGGATCGGACCCGAACGAGCGGACGCCGACGATCGGGTTCGCCGGATCCACGATCACGTCCGCGACCGGCGCGAGGTCGAAGTTCACGCCCACGGCAGCCAGCTCCCCGCCGATCGCTGCGCCGACGCGCCGCGTCAACGCCACGTCGTCGACCGCGCCGAGCGCGAGGTTCCCGGGGAACGAGCTCCCGGTGGCCGCCTCGAGCCGCGTCACGTCTCCGCCCTCCTCGTCCACCGCGACGAGCAGATTGGGCCGCTCGGCGCGAAGGGAGGCCGTCAACTCGGTGAGCTGCTCGGGGCTCCGGATGTCGCGGGCGAACAAGACGACTCCGCCGGCCCCCTCCACGAGCCCGGCAAGCGGCGGAAGGAGGCACGCGGCCGCGGCGGGCTCGAGCCCGCCTTCGCTCATCCGCGAACCGCGCCCGCGGTCAAGCCGAACGCGATCTTCCGCTGCACCGCGACGAAGAAGATCACCACCGGCAGCGCGGTCAGCGTCGCGCCGGCCATCAGCGGCCCCCAGGCCGTGCCTCGGTCGCCGGTGAACGACGCGAGCCACACCGTGAGCGTCTGCTTGCTCGGGTCGTGGAGCAGCACGGCGGCCATGATGTACTCGTTCCAGGCCTGGATGAACGCGAAGATCGACGTCGCGACCAGGCCGGGCCCGATCAGCGGCAGCAGGATGCGCAGGAACGCGCCGAAGCGGGTCGTGCCGTCGACCTGGGAAGCCTCCTCGAGATCCCGCGGCACGCCGATCATGAAGCCGCGCAGCGTCCAGATCGTGAACGGCAGGACGAACGTCAGGTACGTCACGATGACGCCGCTGAGCGTGTTGACCTTGTTCGCCTTCGAAAGGACGAGGTAGATCGGGATGATCAGCGCGTTGAGGGGGATCATCTGCACCGCGATGATCAGGACGATGAACGCCTTCCGCCCGTAGAAACGGAATTTCGCCAGCGCGAGCGCCGCGAGGAAGGCGAGCACGAGCGACATCAGCACGACCGCGCAGACGATGACCAGGCTGTTCTTCACGTCGGCCCAGAAGTGCGGCCGGTGGATCGCGTCGCCGAAGTTCGAGAGCGTCGGATGGTAGGGGAACCAGACCGGCGTGTTGGCGAAGATCTCGTTACCGGGCTTGAACGCCGTCGAGACCATCCAGTAGACCGGAAAGACCATCACGGCGAAGACGACCAGCGCGACCGAGTTCCAGAGGATGCGCCGCGAGCGCTTGCTGCTCACTCCGCGTCCCCGATCTTCACCATCTCGCGGATGTAGACGAAGCTCACGATCAGCAGGATCGCGACCATCACGAGCGCGATCGCCGAGCCGAGCCCGTACTGGCTCTGCTGGAACGACGTCGTGAACGCGTAGATCGACATCGTGAAGTACTGCGGCGGCGGCTGGCCGTCGAGGAGGAGCCAGATCTGGTTGAAGACCTGGAAGTCCCAGATGATCGAGAGGCTGATCAGGATCACGAAGATCGGCTTCAGGAGCGGGACCGTCACGTCACGGAACACCCGCCACGAGCTCGCGCCGTCGGTGGTCGCGGCCTCGACGAGCTCCTTCGGGACCTGCGTCAACCCGGCGTAGACCATCAGCGTCACGAACGGGATCGCTCCCCAGACGACCAGCGACGTGATGACCGTCCAGCCGCTCAGCGTGCTCGCGAACCAGTCGTGGTGGTTGAAGTTCCCGACGTTGAGGTACGTCAGCAGCCAGTTCAGGACGCCGAACTCGAAGTCGATCATCCAGGACCAGACCGCGACCGCGACGACGACCGGCGTGGCCCAGACGAAGATCAGGCCGGCGGTGACCAGGACGCGCATCTTCGTGCCGAGCTGGACGAGCAGGAGCGCGATCAGGGTTCCGAACACCATCGTCAGCGAGACGGCCGCCGCGGTGAAGGCGAGGCTCCGGAGCACGACGTGCCAGAAGAAGCCGTCGTGGAAGATCTGCGAGTAGTTCTTGAGGCCGATCCACTCGCCCTGGTGCCGGATCAGCTGGAAGAGCCCGTAGTGCTCGAGCGACAGGTGCCCCATGAAATAGAGCGGGTAGCCGAGCACCGCCCCGATCACGACGCAGGCGGGGAGGATCAGGAGATACGGAGCCGCCCCACTGCGGAGGCGGCTCACAAGGGGGCGCCGCGGCCGCCGGGAGATGCGAGCCTCGGGGACGGCGGCCGCGGCGGCCGGGGAGCGGGAGCTCATGAGAAGAGCATCCCGCTTCCCGGCCAGGCGCTCACGAAGAGGCGTTGAGGATGGTCGTGATCTGCTTGCTTGCGCTCTTGGTCGCGGCCGCCACGGACTTCTGGTTCGTGAGGATCGCGGTGAGCATCTGCTTGAGCAGGTGGCTGTTCTCGACGTTGGTCCAGTTCGGGGACGTCGGTACGAACCAGCTGGACTTCGCCGCCCTCGCGAACGGGGCGAGCGCGGGATTGTGCGCGTTCACGTTCGCGAGCTTGGTCGTGTTGGCGATGTTGCCGGCCTTGGCGATCAGGGTCTCGGACTGCGTGCCGGTGAAGGCCTTGATCCAGTCGGCACCGAGGGCCTTGTTGTGCGCCGAGATCGGGATGCCGAGGTCGGAGCCGCCCAGGAAGGTCGGCATGTACTTGCCCTTGATGTGGCTCGGCATCGGGTAGGCACCCATCTTCTTCGCGAAGGACTTCGGCGCTGCGCCGCCCTTCGGGTCGAACACGTACGGCCATTCCCAGCCGTTGCCGATGAACGACGCCATCCGGCCCTTGGCGAACGGGATGCTCGGGAACGGATGCGCCTCGTCCACCGACTTGCTCGCGCGGGACAGCTTGCGAACCATCGACTTGAAGATGGTCAGCGCCTTGACCGCCTGCGGCGAGTCGAGCGTGCCCTTCCACTTGCCGTTCTTCTGCTGCACGGCGAGTTGGCCGCCCCAGTCCTCGACGAACGTCGTCGCGACGTACCAGTTCTGGCCGGGCTCGTAGAACGCCGAGAAGTTGGGGTTCTTGCCGAACTTCTTCATCAGCTTCTTGCCGTCGGCCAGCCACTGCGCGTAGCTCGTCGGCAGCTTCTTGATGCCGGCCTGGCGGTACATGTCCTTGCGATAGATGACCGCCCGCGCGCCCGCGTAGTACGGGACGCAGTAGAGCTTCCCGCGGTACGTGCAGGACGACTTGAGGCCGCTCAGCCACGTGCTGCTGTTCGGGAAGTTCTTCGCCTTCAACGAGCTGAAGGCGCCCGCGGCCATGTACTTCGCCGTCTGGGTGTTCCCGAGCTCGATGACGTCAGGCGCGTCGTTCGCTGCGAGCGCGGCGTCGAACTTCTGCAGCACCGTGTCCCAGGTCTGGTACTGGATGTTGATGTTGACGCCCGGATGCTGCTGCTGGAACTGGGCGTTCGCGGCAGCGATCGCCCCGGGCCACCCGTTCTGCGCGTCGGTCATCACCCAGACGGTGACCGACTGCGCGGTGGCGCGCTTAATGCTGCCCGTCGCGGTCGAGGCCACCGTTGCGAGCGCGGCCGCGAGCACGACGGCAGCGATGATGCGGAACTTCATAGCTGCCCCTTCCTAGAAATTGGTGCGTACCACTTGCGCACGATGCGGAGACTTGCACAACTTTGGTTCGGATGTCAAGACCAATTGACGGAGAGTGCGGGACGCCTCGGCGACGGCAGCGCGGTCAGGTCCGTGACCAGGCGGTAGCGGTCGCCGCGGTAGATCGAATGCACGAACTCGACGATCCCGTTGTCCTCGCCGTGGGTGACCCGCTCGAACAGAAACGCGGGCGAGTGGAGCGGGACGCCGAGCGCCTCCGACTCCTCCTCGTTCGTGACTGTGGGCTCGATCGTCTGCACTCCGCCCGCGATCACGATCCCGAACCGGTCGCGTAGCAGCTCGTAGAACGACTTCCCCTCGAGGTCGCGCTGCGTAAGGCCGGGAACGAGCTTCTCGGCCACGTGCAGCGTCTCGATCGCCATCGTCTCGCGGTCGGCGAGCCGCAGGCGCTTGGCGACGACGATCGGCTCGGACGGCGAGACGTGGAGGAAGCGCCCGAGCCGCGCACCGGCAGGGACGACCTCGAGCGAGAGCGTCCGGCTGCCCGGCTCCATCCCGCGCCGGCGCATGTCCTCGGTGAACGAGGTCATGGTCAGCTCCTGCGCGATCTTCGGCTCGCTCACGAAGGTTCCCGACCCCCGGCGGCGGACGACGTAGCCCTCGCGGGAGAGCTCGTCGAGCGCCGCGCGGAGCGTGAGGCGCGAGACCCCCAGCTCGGCGCTGAGCTGGCGCTCCGACGGGATCGCCTCGCCCACGCCGAGACCTTCGATCAGGTCGAGCACGCGGTCCTTCGTCTCGCGCTGCTTGGTCACGGCGCGGCGGCGAGCTCCTCGGCCGGGGCGCCGACGGGCAGCCGCTCACCCGAGCGGATGTCGAAGAAGTGAAGCCTTGCCGGGTTCACGGCGAGCTCGAGCGGGGCGCCCACGCGCGCCCGAGTCTCGGCGCCCACCTTCGCCACGAAGAGCGTCTTCACGTCCGGGAGGAGCGCCTCTTCCTCCGCTTTCTCCAGGATTTCGGCGGTCACGGGCGGCGCGTCGACCGGGAAGAAGACATGCGCCTCGGATCCCAGCTCCTCGACCACGGCCGGCGTGACATCGAGCGTCGCGGCGCCCGGAGCGGCGGTTTCCTCGAAGGCCTCCGGCCGGATCCCGAGGATCACCTTGGCCGGTGCGCCCTCCGGACGCCGGCGCTCGTCGAGTCGCAGCCGGTGGTCGCCGAAGACGATCTCGTCGCCCTCGATCGAAGCCTCGACGAGGTTCATCGCAGGCGTGCCGATGAAGGCGGCGACGAAGACGTTGGCGGGCCGGTCGTACAGGCGCTGGGGCGTGTCGCACTGGAGGACGCGTCCCTCGTTGAGGACCGCGACGCGCTCGCCGAGGGTCATCGCCTCGGTCTGGTCGTGCGTGACGTAGACGGTCGTGACGCCGAGGCGCTGATGCAGCTGCGAGAGCGAGGCGCGCATGCCCACGCGGAGCTTCGCGTCCAGGTTCGAGAGCGGCTCGTCCATCAGGAACGCCCTGGGCTCGCGGACGATCGCGCGGCCCATCGCCACGCGCTGGCGCTGGCCACCGGAGAGCTGGGCGGGGCGCCGGTCGAGCAGCGCCTCGAGCCCGAGCAGGCCGGCCACCTCCTCGACGCGCCGCTTCGTCTCTTCCTTCGGCGTGCGCCGCACCTTCAGGCCGTACGCGATGTTCTGGCGCACGCTCATGTGCGGGTAGAGCGCGTAGCTCTGGAAGACCATTGCGATGTCGCGGCGTCGGGGGGCGAGCGTCGTGACGTCCTCGCCGCCGATCGAGATCGTCCCCTGGGAGACTTCCTCCAGGCCCGCGATCAGCCGGAGAAGCGTCGACTTGCCGCAGCCCGAGGGGCCAACGAGCACGATGAACTCGCCGTCGCCGATGCTGAGCGAGACGTCGTCGACCCCGACCACCCCGCCCGGATACGTCTTCGACAGGTGGTCGAGAACGATCTCCGCCATGGGTCGTGAAGAATAGGACCAGTTGGCCGCAAAAGCAAGACCACAATGCGTCGACTTGGTGAAATGGTATTGACCACCGCCGCGGAACTCGCTTACACTACGCCCCCATGGCCCTCGACGAGCTGACCACCGAAGCTCGCGCAGAGCGGCCCGACTACGACCAGAGCACGACCGCCGAGCTCGTGGAGCTGATGAACCGCGAGGACGCCGCCGTTCCCGGCGCAGTCGCGGCGATCGCGGCGGAGCTCGCCCGGACGATCGACGCCGTGGTCGAACGCCTCCGCAGTGGCGGCCGGCTCGTCTACGTAGGCGCCGGCTCCTCGGGGGCGATCGCCGCTCTTGACGCCGACGAGTGCGAGGCGACGTTCTCGACGGAACCCGGCCAGGTCGTGGCGCTGGTCGCGGGAGCCGGGCTGGCCTCCGAGCAGCGCGAGGCGGCCGAGGACGACGGAGGCGCCGGCAGCCGGGCCGTCGAGGAGCTCGGAATCTCCGCGCGCGACGCCGTCGCGGGCGTCAGCGCCAGCGGGCGAACGCCCTACGTCGTCGAGGCGCTGCGTGCGGCCTCAGCCGCGGACGCGCTCACGGTCGCCGTGGTCGCCGTGCGCGACTCGGAGCTCGGCCGCATCGCCGATCGCGAGCTCGCCGCGGTCGTCGGGCCGGAGTTCGTCGCAGGCTCGACGCGGCTGAAGGCCGGCACGGCGCAGAAGCTCGTGCTGAACACGATCTCGACCATCGCAATGATCCGGCTCGGCAAGACCTACGGCGACCTGATGGTCGACCTGCGCGCCTCCAACGAGAAGCTCGAGGCGCGGGCGCAGAGGATCGTGGAGTCGGCGACCGGCGTCTCCGAGGACGAAGCGCGGGCGGCGCTGACCGAGGCAGATGGAAGCGCGAAGGTGGCCATCGTCGCGCTCCTCGCCGGGATCGATGCCAAGACCGCACGCGAGCGGCTCGACCGCTCCGACGGCGTGATTCGATCGGCGCTCGGCCGATGAGGCTCGGCGTCGAAGCGGCTCTGGTCGACGGGGCGCTCGTCCCAGGCGACGTCGAGATCGCGGACGGCACCGTCGCGGGCTACGGGCTCGCGAGCCCGAACGGCAGCGGCGTCGCGGTTCCGGGGTTCGTCGACCTGCAGGTCAACGGCTTCGCGGGCGTCGATCTGATGAGCGCCGACCACGAGGGTTACCGCCGCGCAGGAGAGGCACTCCTCGAGTCCGGCGTGACGGCGTACCTGCCGACGTTCATCTCGGCGCCCGAGGAGGACCTACTCGCGGCGCTCGGGAACCTGCCTGTCGACGACCGCGGCGCCCGCATCCTCGGCGTGCACCTCGAGGGCCCGTTCCTCTCCGAGCGGCGGCTCGGGATCCACCCGCCGGCCGCCCGCCGCGACCCCGATCCGGCGCTCCTCGAGCGCCTGCTGGGCGCCGGCCCGGTCCGGATGATGACCCTCGCACCCGAGCTGCCCGGGGCCGACGAGCTGATCGACCGCCTGCTCCTCGGCGGCATCGCCGTCTCCTGCGGCCACACCGATGCGACCGCCGAAGAGGCCGCGCACGCCTTCGACCGTGGCGCGCGGGCAGTGACCCACATCTTCAATGCGATGCGGCCCTTCCGGCACCGCGATCCGGGTCTCGCCGGGGCGGCGCTGGCCCGCGAGGACGTGATCGTCCAGATCATCCTCGACGGCATCCACCTCGCGGAGGAGACCGCCCGCGTGGTGTGGCAGGCGGCTCCCGGGCGCGTCGCGCTCGTCACCGACGCCGTGGCGGCCGCGGGCATGCGAGACGGCTTCTACTTCCTCGGAGGCATGGAGATCGAGATGCGTGACGGCGTGGCGCGGAGCCTGGACGAGATCCTCGCCGGCAGCGCGCTGACGATGATCGAGGCGGTGCGGAACCTCCACGGCTTCGGGATCCCGCTGACGCAGGCGGTCGCGGCGGCCACCACGGTTCCGGCACGGGTGCTCGGAGCGCCGGACGTGGGCCGGCTCGACGTGGGGCTACCGGCCGATCTGCTCGTGCTCGACGACAATCTCGAGATCGAGCGCGTGTGCGTTGGAGGCGAGGACCGTGTCGTTGCCTGAACCGGTCGGCCCCGGGAAGGACTTCCTCACCGAGATCCACGAGCAGCCGGCGGCGCTGCGGGCCCTGCTCGAGCACGAGTCCACGTACGCCCGCGTCGCGACGAAGGCGCGGGAGCGCGGCGCGACCACGGTGCGGATGGTCGGCCACGGCTCGTCCGACAACGCCTCCTCGTACGGCGTCTACGCGTTCGGCCTCCTCCCCCGCTGGACCGCGCTGCGGGACTCGATCACGCTGACCGCGTACTACGACGCGCAGCTCGACATGACCGGATCGACCGCGATCGCGCTGTCGCAGTCCGGCCGGACCCCGGACGTCATCGACTACCTCGAGCGCGCCCGCAAGGCCGGAGCCTTCACGGTCGCGCTCACGAACGACATCAGCTCCGACCTCGCGGGAGCCGCGGAGGAGGTGCTTCCGCTCGCGGCCGGCCCGGAGCGCTCGGTCGCGGCGTCGAAGACCTACGTCAACCAGATCGCCGCGCTCGGGCTCTTCGCCGCCTACGCTGCGACCGAGGGACGCGCGTTCGCGGCCGGCGTGCGGGAAACCGCCGATCTGCTCGAAGGCGCGATCCCAGCGCTGGAGGAGGAGGTGAAGCAGGTCGCCCTCACGTTCGCCTCGGTCGGGCGGATGTTCGTCGTCGGGCGCGGGATCGAGTTCGCGACCGCCCGTGAGACGGCGCTGAAGCTGCTCGAGACCTGCCGGGTCGCCGCAGAGCCGCTCACGGCCACCGCCCTCGCGCACGGCCCGGTGGCGGCGCTCGACCCGCTCTTCCCGGTCTGGACGATCGCCTCGGACGACGAGACGCTGCCGGCGGTCGTCGAGGCGGCCGAGCGAGTGCGAGCCGCAGGCGCAACCCTCGTCGCGAGCGGCGACGCTGCGGAGGCGCTCTCAGGCGCGGCCTACGTCCTTCCGGTCCCGAAGCCGCCGGCGCCGTTGCTCTCGCCCCTGCTCTCGGTGGTGCCGGGCCAGCTCTTCGCCTCGTCCCTCGCCCGGGCGCGAGGCCTCGACGCGGATCACCCGGTCGGGCTGAGCAAAGTCACGCTTGCCCGCTGACGGCTTCCTCGCCGTCGACGTCGGCGGCACCTCGGTCAAGTCCGGAGTCGTCGTCGACGGGCAGGTGGAGGGACTGGCGCGCGAACCAGTCGCCCCCGACCTGGACGGGCTCGTCGCGCAGCTCAACCGCCTCGTCGGAGGCCGCGACTGGGGCCTCTGCATCCCCGGCTTGGTGGAAAACGGGTCCGTGCGCTACGCGGCGAACCTGCCGCTGCTCGACACCCCGCTCCTCGAGCTGCTCGACCCTCGGCCGCGAGTCTTCGTCAACGACCTCGTCGCCGCGACGATCGGCGAGGCTGCCGGCGGAACCCTCGCGCTCCTGCAGATCGGAACCGGGGTCGCCGCCCGCTGCGCCGTCGACGGACGCGTGCTCCCGGGCGGCGAAGTCGGCCACCTGCGCTTCCGCGAAGACGGGCCGCCCTGCCGCTGCGGAAACCGCGGCTGCGTCGAGGCCTACTTGCGGGAGCCGCAGGAGGACGCGCTCGCGGCGATCGGCTTCGCGGCCGCCGCGATCGTCGCCGCCTGGGATCCGGGGACGCTCAGGCTCGGCGGCGGCGTCGCCGCGGCCTGGGGCGAGACGCTGATCGAGGCAGTTCGCCAAGCCGTGCGCGAGCGGGTGCTGCCGGGGACGGTCGTGACGGTGGAAGCCGCCCGGCTGGGCGACTCGGCCCCGCTGATGGGCCTGGCCGCCCTCGCTACGGCCTGACCCGCGTCGCGGGCGAGATAAACGAGTTGCCGCTCCGCATGGCGTCGCGGGCGCCGAGGATCGTGGCGAGCGCGCGGAAGCGCACCTCGCCGGCCTCGGCGTCCTCCGGCGCGAACGCGTACTCGAAGTCGAAGTCGGTCGTACCGCCGCCGCGGCGCACCGGCACCGGTCGCGTGAGCGCGCCGACCTGCCGCCAATCACCCCCGGGCAGGCTCTTCAGGAGCCGCACCTGCACCGTCTCGGGATAGCGGCCGTTCGCGAGGCCGATCGCGATCGTCGCCGTCTCCCCGACCCTCGCCGTCTCCGGCACGGCCATCCTCGCGACCGCTACGTCGTGCGTCCGCACGAACACGTCGCGCGAGGTCGACGCCGTCCGGCCGTCGGTCATGGTGACCGTCAGCGTGAGCGTGTAGGTCCCGTCGGCCGCGTAGCGGTGGGTCGGGCAAGAGCCGGCCGCCGTCGCGCCGTCGCCGAAGCTCCACGTCTCCGAGGCGATCCCGACGCCTGCGGGATCGAAGGACTGGTCGTAGAACTGCACCGTGTCGAAGATCGAAGGGTCTCCCGGCGTGTAGTAGAAGCCGACCACCTGTGCAGAGGCTTGCGGGGGCGGCTAATACGCTGCTAACGCGGCCCCTCGGGGTTTTCCCCGAGTCGGCGCGGCGACCCTTCCGGGGTTTGCCCTCTAGCCAACGGCCGCGGCCGGTGGGACGATCCGTGCATGCCGGTACGGGTCGTGATCGTCGACGATCACCCATCTTTCAGAGCTTCCGCCCGCACGCTGCTCGAGCTCGAGGGCTTCGAGGTCGTGGGAGAGGCGGCGGACGGCCGCTCGGGCCTGAAGATCGCCCGCGAGCTCGAACCGGAGCTCGTCCTGCTCGACGTTGCGCTGCCCGACACGAACGGCTTCGAGGTCGCCGCTCGCCTCGCGGGCGGCAAGTCGAAAGTCGTGCTGACCTCGAGCCGCGCGCAACGCGATCTCGGCAGCCGGGTCCGCTCGAGCGGCGCGCTGGGGTTCGTGCCCAAGGACCGGCTCTCCGGGGCCGCGCTCACGGCGCTCATGAAGGGCGGTCAATGAAGAGGAATCTCGCGGCGCTCGCGCTGGCCGGCGGCGCCGTCGCGCTTGGCATCTACGCCTACCACGTGCAGGTGCACGACCTGCGCACTGCGCACGCGCACGCGGTCGCCCAGGTGGCGGTCGGGTGGGCGTTCGTCTTCGCCGGCCTTGTCGCTTGGTTGCAGCGCCCGAGAAACCGGCTCGGTCCGCTCATCGTCGCGGCGGGCCTTGCCTACCTTGCACGCCAGCTTCGGTACAGCTACGACGCCTGGCTCTTCACGATCTTCTTCGCGCTCGGCGAGCTTCCGTACGCGCTGATCCCACACTCGGTCCTCGCGTATCCAACCGGCAAGGTGGTCGGCCGCGCCGAGCGGGCGCTCGTGAAGGTCGGGTACGCGAGCCTCCTCGTCGTTCCGTTCGTGATCCTGCTCTTCTACGACGGGACCCGCCAGCTGCTCTTCTACAGCGGCCCGCCCCACCGTAACTTCCTCCTCGTTCACGGCAGCGCCGACACGGTGGAGGCGCTCCAGAAGAGCCTGGTCGTTTTCTACTTCGGGATCCTCGGGACGATCTTCATCGCGCTGATCGTCCGCCGGCTGTGGCGCGCGACGCCTCGATCGAGGCGCATTCTGGCACCGCTCGTAGTGGCGGCAGTCGCCTTTTCGCTTCGCGCCCTGTACGAGTGCGTGAAGACGTTCGTCAGCCAGCCCGTCGCGTCGGAGTACCTCTTCTGGTGGCAGGTCGCCGCCTTGGTCGCCCTTCCCATCGCACTCGTGGTCGGGATGCTGCGCGCTCACCTCGCCCGGGCCGGCGTCGGCGAGCTCGTGCTCGAGCTCGAGCACGCACCGCCCGAGGAGATCCGCGGTGCCCTGGCGCGCTCGCTCCGCGACCCGACGCTCGAGATCGCCTTCTGGGTGCCGGAGCTGCGGGGGTACACCGATGCGGCCGGCCGCCCGGTCGAGCTGCCCAAAGGCCCGGAACGCGCCGTGACGCTGCTGCTCTACGACTCGGGAGAGCCGCTTGCAGCGATCGTCCACGACCCTTCCTTGCTCGAAGAGCCCAAACTCGTCCAGGCTGCGTGCGCGGCCGCGCGGCTGGCGCTCGAGAACGCGCGCCTGCAGGCCGAGACGCGCGCACAGCTCGCGGAGGTGAAGCAGTCGCGCGTCCGGATCGTCACCGCGACCGACGAGGAGCGGCGACGGATCGAGCGCGACCTCCACGACGGCGCACAGCAACGGCTCGCAGCGCTCGCCCTGCAACTTCGCTCCGCGCAGATGCGCCTGGGCTCCAGGGACGTCGATCCCGAAGTGACCGCGCTGCTCGACTCGGCCGTCGCCGAGCTCCAGGCGGCGAACGAAGAGCTCAGGGAGCTGGTTCGCGGCGTCTACCCGGCGATCCTGACCGAGGAGGGCCTGGCCGCGGCGCTCGAGTCGCTCGCGCTGAGGAACCCGTTTCCGATCGAGCTCGACGTGCCTCGGGGGCGCTTCCCGGCGCGGGTCGAGGCAACCGCGTACTTCGTGGCCTCCGAAGGGCTCGCAAACGTCGCCAAGCACGCGAGGGCCTCCAGGGCCTCGGTGTGCATCGCGCGACGGGACGGCATCCTGGAGGTCGAGATCGAGGACGACGGCGTTGGTGGAGCGCGGCTCCTGGACGGCTCCGGGCTGACGGGACTGGCCGACCGCGTCGAGGCGCTCGGCGGCCGGCTTCGCCTGCAGAGCCCATCCGGCGAGGGGACGCTGGTCGTGGCGGAGATCCCGTGCGAGTCGTAGTCGCCGAGGACTCGACGCTCTTCCGCGAAGGGCTCGTCCGCCTGCTCGCGGAGGAGGGGATCGAGGTCGTCGGTGAGGCGCGGAATGCCCACGAGCTTCGCACCATGGTCGAACGCGAGAAGCCCGACGTCGCGATCGTCGACGTGCGCATGCCGCCGACCCAGACCGACGAGGGCACGCGCACCGCGAAGGAGCTGAAGGCCGGCCAGCCCGACCTCGGCGTGCTCGTGCTCTCGCAGGTCGTCGAGACGAAGCACGCGCTCGACCTCTTCAGCGAGTGGCCGGAGGGCTTCGGCTACCTGCTCAAGGACCGCGTCACCGCCGTCGACGACTTCCTCGACTCCGTCCGGCGCGTGGCCGCCGGCGGGACGGCGATCGACCCGGAGGTGGTCGGCCAGCTGATGGGCCGCCGCCGCGAGCAGGATCCGCTCGAGGACCTCTCGCCACGCGAGCGCGAGGTGCTGGGCCTGATGGCCGAAGGCCTCTCGAACCGCGGCATCTGCGACCGCCTCGTCCTCAGCCCGAAGACCGTCGAGACGCACGTTAACGCGATCTTCACGAAGCTCCGCCTCGCGCCTGCGCCCGACGACCACCGCCGCGTCCTGGCGGTGCTCGCCTTCCTCCGGGCCTAGTCCTCCAGGGAAACCCCGGCCCGAAGTTCCGGGCCGGCCGCGAGGCACGTCCAAGGCCTGCCCGGTTATCGGCGAAGGCGCCCCTTCCTAGCGTCGGTCACGTGATCGACGCAACGGAAGGAGGTGCCAAAGATGCTGCAAAAGGCCACATTTATCCGGCTGCTGATCGTAGCCACCATGCTCGCGGCGCTCGCAGCCGCCTCGCCTCTGGCCGCACTGGCCGACAACGTCGGCACCGGCCCGTAACCCTGTGAGACGAACGCTTCATGAAGCCGCACGGAAGACCCGGAGACGGGTTTTCCGTGCTGCACGAAAAGCATCAGACGAGGATCGCGCGCGCCTGCCGGCATGCCGCCTCGTTGCCCTTGGCATCCAGGAGCTCGACCGCCTGCTCGATCCTCTCGGCGGCCTCCTTTCTGGAGCCCTGCAGCAGGAGGACCTCCGCGTGAGCGAGCAGGGTCTGCGCGTGCTGGCTGACGCTGTCCGTCGTCGCGGCCAGCTCCGCAGCTTCTCGCGCGAGCCGCTCCCCTTCGTCGAGGGCGCCCTCGCGCGCCAGCGCCTTTCCGCGAATCGCGCGCCAAAGGAACTGGGCGCCGGTGTCGTACGTCGCCGCGCAGGCTTCGGCCGTCCTCGACCAGCGAAGCGCCTCCTCGTGGCGACCCTGCGCATAGATCGCCTCGGCGAGTCGCGATCCCTGGGTCGAGAGCTGCCCCCGAACGTCCAGGTCCTCGAGCTTCCTGCAGCTGTCGGTGAGCAACCGCTCGGCCTCGGCGTAGTTCCCCGCCAGAAGCTCGATCTCCGCCGACAGCGGCATGTGCATGGTCAACACATTCACCGTCCAGTCCAGGTCCTCGTAGATCTGCCGCGTCTGCGCTGCGCACGCCCTTGCAGAGTCGAACCGGCCCGCCATGGCCTCGAGGCCGGCCAGGAACAGGAGGATCTGGGCGGTGCCACCCCGATCGGCCTCCGGAAGCAGGACGCGGCAGCGGGGGATCGCTTCCGGTACTGGAGTGGGCCCGTAGTAGAGGCTTGCGGCAATGGCCTGCAGACAGGGCAGGAGCGGCCAGCCGGAGCGCCGGAAGTAGTCGAGCGCGCGCTCCGCCGTCTCCGAGGAGCGCTCGTATTGGCAGAAGAAGCCTCCGGAGATCGTGGCCAGCGCGAACCAAACCCTCCCCAGGGCGCGGTCGTCCCCGACCCGCTCGAGCACCGGGATCGCCTCGGACGCCAGAGCCAGCAGCTCCTCCGAAGAGCCCTCCTCTGACAGGTGCAGCCTCAGGTACCCGAGCTCGGTGCGCGCCCGCAGTTCCGCTCGCCGGTCCCGTTCCGAGACGGCGATCTCGATCCCCTGCGCGAACGCCCGTTCCGCGTCCGACAGCTCGCTGCGTCTCCAGCGGACGAGGCCCAGCTCCGTCAGCACGTCGCGGTGTGCAGCCTCGGCGGGCTCCAGGAGTGACGATGCGCGCGTGAGCAGGCTCGACGCCGCGGGCATATCGCCACGCCTGGCGGCTCGCAGGCCCGCCGTGCACAGGTGGTCACCTGCCTCGGCCGCGAGCCGCGAGCCGTCGCCGTCGAGACCCAGCTCGACCCCGTAGCGATAGGCCTGCTCGAGGTGGAAGCCGATCAGCTCGTCCGAGCCCGTGTTGTGGGACTCGAGCCAGCGGCCGAACTGCTCGTGCAGCTCGGCACGCTGCGCCTTCGGCAGCGTCGCGTAAGCGGCGTCACGGATCAGCACGTGGCGGAAGCGGAATGCCTCGTCGCCTTCGAGCAATCCTTTGCGCCTGAGCTCGACGAGGTGCTTCCCGACGCCCGCGGCCTCGTCCCTCGGCACGAGCTGGACCACCGCGCCTCGACGAAACTCGCGCCCCACGACGGCGGCCCGCTGGAGGACGGCTAGCTCTCCCGCCTCAAGGCGGTCGAGGCGGCTCGCCAGCAGCGCTTCGAGCGAGAGCGGCATGGTCTCGGTCTCGCCGGTCTCGCTCGCGTGCGCGAGGAGCTGCTCGATGAAGAGCGGGTTCCCGCCCGCCGTTCGCACCACCTTTTCGCGCAGCGGGACCGGAAGCGCCCCGAGGTTCCCGACCAGCGTCTCGGCATCCTCGCTCGAGAGCGGAGCAAGCGTCACCGCATCGATCTCCGCCCAGTCCGGCCGCGTCTCGAGCAGCTCGGGCCTCGCCAGCCCGAGGAGGAGGACCGGCGCATCGGCGACGTGCGAGGCGAGGTAGTCGATCAGGTCGAGCAGCGTCGGCTCGGCCCAGTGCAGGTCCTCGACGACGCAGACGACCGGGTGTTCCGATGCGAGCGTCTCGAGCACGCGCCGAACCGCCCAGAACGTCTCGCCGCCCGACGCCGCGGCCTCCGCCTCGCCGGCCAGGTCGGCGACCCGTGCCGCGATCAGCTCGGCGTGCTCGTCGCCGGCGAGGAGCTCGGCGAGGGGTTGCCGGCGCTCCACCTCGGCGACGATCTCGGCGAGGGGCAGGTAGGTCGCACCCCTGCCGTAGGAGACGCAGTGCCCGACCAGGATCATTGCCTCCGGCTCCAGCGAGGCGGTCAGCTCGCGCCCGAGCCGCGTCTTGCCGATTCCGGGCTCGCCGAGGACCAGACAGACCCGGCAGGCACGCTCCTCGACGACGCGACGGTAGGCGTCCCGAAGCGCGGCAAGCTCGGCCTCGCGCCCGACGAGCGGCGCCGCCGAGCGCCGGGCCGCCTCCGCCCCCTCGAGCAGCTCGAGGAGCCGGCCGGCGTCCCCCGCCGGGTCCGAGACGACGGCATCGCCGAGAAGCTGCAGCGTCTCGGCGCCGGCAAGCACCTCCTCCGCCTCGGCCGACTGCAGCATCCGCTTCGCGAGCGTGATCGCCGGCCCACTCACGAACCCGTGAGCGGTGTCGTCCGCGCCGGTCAACACCTCACCCGTCGCGATTCCCACTCGAAGCTCGATTCGCCCGTGCCCCGAGCGCTCGAGGAGATCCGAGAGCCCGGCGATCTCCGTCCGGAGCTCGAGCCCTGCCCGGGCAGCCCGCAACGCGTCGTCCTCATGCACCTCGGGAGCGCCGAAGATCGCCATCACCTCCTCCCCGGCCCGTTGCTCGATCGTCGCGCCGTGCGCCTCCAGCACCACCCGCATGCGGGCCAATGCGTCGAGGCTGGTCCGGTGCAGCAGCTCGGGGTCGACGATGTCGGAGCTCGCGACGTCCGCGAAGAGGATCGTCACGACCTTCCGCCGCTCCTCCAGCGGAGGCGCCTCCTCCTTCGCGGGGCGCTCCGGCCCGTCCAGCGACGCGTCCTGGCGGAGGATGGCCTGCTCGAGCTCCCGCAACGCGGCGCCGGGCTCGATTCCGAGCTCGTCGACGAGCGTCCCGCGCGTCGCCTGGTAGACCTCGAGCGCGTCCGCCTGTCGCCCGTCGCGGTAGAGCGCGAGCATCTGCTGGCCGCGGAGCCGCTCGCGGAACGGGTGGGCCGCGACGAGCGCCTCGAGCCGGTCGAGGAGCTCGGCGCCCGCGCCGAGCGCAAGCTGCGCGTCGATCAAGTCCTCGAGCGCCGAGGTGCGCACCTCTTCCAGCCGGGCGATCTCCTGTGCCGCGAACGGCTCGAACGCCAGATCCGCGAGCGGCGGCCCCTGCCAGAGCGCGAGCGCCTCCTGGAGCTTCGCGACGCGCTCGGTGTCCTCGGCCTCGCGGCTTTCCGTCACGAGCCGCTCGAAGCGGCCCAGGTCGATCTGCTCGGGCCGGACGTCGAGCAGGTAGCCGCCGCCGCTCGACTCGAGCACGCCCGGCCCGAGGGCACGGCGGAGCTGCGCCACGTAGTTCTGCAGCGCCGCCCTGGCGGTGCGCGGGGCGCTCTCGCCCCAGAGCGCGTCGATGAGCGCATCGCTCGAGACCGGCTCGCGCGCGCGCAGCAGCAGGATCGCCAGCAGTGCCCGCTGCTTCGGCCGCCGGAGCTCGACCCCCCGTCCTCGATCCCAGACCTCGAGCGGCCCGAGGAGGCGGAAGTGCATGACAGGACGATTGTCACACCCCCAGGCGGCCCTGAACAGACCCTCACGGGTGGCCGCGTTACCGCCGTGTTAGGCGCGGCCTGGAGCATGCGGCCGTTGTGAGTGCAACCAGATCCACACCCTGCCGGCGCACTCGGAAGTTCCGGGCACGCCCTGACACAGGTTCCAGGCCCGCCCCGTTTCGTGTGCGGTCTTCGGGGCCTAGCGTCGGAGGCATGGCTGACCGGATCGACATCGCGGCGCTGGTCGAGGAGATCCGCCGCTACCTGGCCGCAATCGACGCGTTTCGCGCGCTCGGCTGTGAGCCCACGTGGCGCGCGGACGCACCGGCCGGCGTCCGAAGGGAGGCAACATGTTCTCGGTAAGACAGATGGCGCTGCCGGCGGCGCTCGCGACCGCGGTGCTGCTGGTCTTCGGCGTCACTTCCTCGGCCGCTTCGAACCCGTGGCCGACGTGCCTCGGCGAGCCCGCGACGATCGTGGGCACCGACGGCAACGACACGCTCAACGGAACGAGCGGCGACGACGTCATCGTCGGGCTCGGCGGTGACGACGTCATCACGAGCGGAGGCGGCTACGACCTGATCTGCGGCGGCGACGGCAACGACGCGCTGATCGCAACGACCACAGGCGACTCGTTCTTCGACTGGGCGGTCATGTCCGGCGATGCCGGCGACGACCACATCCAGGGCAGCAAGGACGCGATCACCGAGGTCGACTACGAAAACTCGCCCGAGCCGGTGACGGTCGATCTCGGCGCCGGGACGGAGAGCGGATGGGGCAACGACACGCTCGTCCGCGTCGACGTCGTCGACGGCTCGCAGTTCAACGACACGCTGACGGGCTCGGCCGCCAGTGATGGGCTCTACGGAGGTCCGGGGGACGACACGATCTCCGGCCTCGGGGGCAACGACTACCTGAGCGGCGGCCCAGGGGCCAACACGATCGACGGCGGCCCCGGACGCGACATGCTCGACTACTTCGACGCGCCGACCGGCGTGCACCTCAGCCTCGCGAAGCACACGGCGAGCGCTTCGGGTACGGACACGTTCCGCTCCATCGAGAACGTCTACGGCTCGACACACGCCGATACCATCGTGGGCGACGCCGGGCCGAACTACATCAACGGCAACAAGGGCAACGACCGGCTATACGGCGGCAAGGGCAACGACACGCTGATCGGCGGCAAGGGCAAGGACTTCGCCGACGGCGGCCCCGGCCGTGACGTCTGCCAGGCCGAGAAGAAGGTCCACTGCCACCCGTAGGCGGCTAGAAGTGGGAGGTGACCCCGGCGGGATCCTCGTCGGGGCTGCCTCCCGCCGAGATCCGCTCGTCGAGCCACGAGTAGGCGTACTCGCCGTCGTCGAGCTCTTTCGCGAGCCTCGTCAGCCGCAGCGGGTGGAAGGTGTCGCACATGACGGCCAGCTCGTGCGTCTCCGTCTGGCCGATCGACTTCTCCGCGAGGCCCGGGTGCGGCCCGTGCGGGATCCCCGACGGATGGAGCGTCACCGAGCCCACGTCGATCCCGCGGCGTGAGGAGAAGTTGCCCGAGACGTAATAGATCATCTCCTCGGAGTTCAGGTTCGAGTGGTGGTACGGGATCGGGATCGCCATCGGGTCGAAGTCGAGCTTCCGCGGGCAGAACGAGCAGATCACGAAGTTGCGGCCCTGGAAGGTCTGGTGCGAGGGCGGCGGCATGTGGATCCGCCCGGTGATCGGCTCGAAGTCGTGGATCGAGAACGTCCATGGGTAGACGAAGCCGTCCCAGCCGACGACGTCGAACGGGTGGTAGTCGAGGGCGTACGTCTGGTACCCGTCGCGCACCCGTACCTTGACCTTGAACTCGCCGGTGTCCCGGTGCGTCTGCAGCTCGGTCGGCGGGTGGATGTCGCGGTGGTAGAACGGCGCATGCTCGAGCAGCTGCCCGTACTCGTTGCGGTAGCGCCTCGGAATCTCGATCAGGCCCGGTGACTCGAAGACGAGGTAGCGCTGCTCGCCCTCGGGCCGGAAGCGGTAGGTCGTGCCGCGCGGGACGACGACGTAGTCGCCTTCCTTGTAGGGCAGGTCGCCGAAGATCGTCTCGAGGGTCCCGCTGCCCTCGTGGACGAAGATCACCTCGTCGCCTTCGCCGTTGCGGAAGTAGTAGTCCATCTCCACGTCGGGCCTGCAGAGCGAGATCTCGACGTCGTCGTTCCACATCAGGAGCTTGCGGCCGTCGACCGCGTCGCCGCCGGGCTCGATTCCCATCGTGCGGAAGTGCCGGTGCGCATGCCCTTCGGGGACCCACTCGTCGCGCTCGATCGGCTCGAACTCCGCGACCTGCGTGACCCGGCACGGAGAGGTGAGGTGGTAGAGGATCGACTCGTTGCCGTCGAAGCCCTCGAGCCCCATGACCTCCTCGGTCAGGAGCCGCCCGTTGTCACGAAACTGCACGTGCCGCTTGCGCGGGACTTCCCCTCTGACCTGGTACGTCGGCACGGCGTAGAGGATAGTCCCCGCGAGGGGAACCGCGCCTGCGACCCGAGGGCCGCAGGCGCGGACCGTCAGTCCCCGGAGGCGGTCGGGACCGCTCCGAGGCTTTTCGCCAGCGGGTCGCGTCCGGTCAGCGAGCGGTACGCACGCGGGATCTGCCGGCGCCGGGCACAGCCGAGCTTCTGGCGGAGCACGTCCGAGTGGGCCTTCGCCGTGCGCGGCGAGATGCCGAGACGGCGTGCGACCTCGTCGTTCGAGCACCCGTCAGCGATCAGCTCGATCACCTGACGCTGCCGATCCGTGATGACCGGCGGGCCCTCGTGCAGTAGTTCGACCATGGCGGCGACGCTAACAACGGCCCTGCGGCGTCGCTATTGATCGGCCGGCGTATCTTCTCCGCTAAGCCGTTGGGTGTACCGGCGCCCGGGAGCCGATGAAGCTCGCCTCGTGGCCACGCCGGTTGGCCTCCGCCAGCTCGTCCTCGTCGAGCGCGCCGATGCGCTGCAGGAGCTCGAACTCGTCGCGGAGGTGCGTCCGCATCATCTCGGGCCCGTCCGTCGCGATCGTGAACGGCACGCGGTGGTCGACGAACGCGCGGATGGTCTCGCGCACCGCGTCCTCGTCTGCCAGCGCGCGCGTGTGCAGGTTCGAGGTGGGGCAAATCTCGAGCACGATCTCGGCCTCGCTGAGCGCCGCCATCAGCGCAGGCTCACGCGCCGCGAGGATCCCGTGGCCGATGCGGTCCGGCCGGAGCGTCTCGACGACCTCGCCGATCTCGGCGGCCGCGTGCTCCTCGCCTTCCTCGCCCACGTGGATCGTGATCCCGAGCCCGGCGGAGCGAGCCTCGTCGATCAGCGGCTGCAGGTCGCGGTACGGGTACCGCTCGCCGCCGGGCCGCGGGCCGGCGATGTCGATCCCGACGATCCCGCGCGGCGAGTAGCGGATCGCCTTCTCGACAATGATCGAGTTCTGCCGCTCGTCGAAGGTGCGGTCCATCATCAGGATCAGGCCCGCACGCACCTGCGGGTACTCCAGGCTGGCGAGGTCGAGCCCGCGGGTGGCGGCCATGATGATGTGGTCGAGGTCGCGTTCCCCGCCGCGGTTGCGCTTCATCGGGTTGAAGCGGAGCTCGAGCGTCGTGATTCCCTGCGAGCGGTAGGCGCCGCCGATCGCGCCGTGCACCGACCGCTCCACGGCGAGCGGGCTCGACTGGATCAGCTCCGTCCAGTGGTAGATCTGGTCGAGCGCGTCGAGCGAGTCGACGCGGCGCGGATCCGCGATCGTGACGAGCCGGTCGAACTCCCAGTAGTCCTTGACCGGGAGCGCGATTCCCTGCTCGTGGGCGAGGCTCCAGAGGATGTCGGAAGCCACCGAGGCGCCGAGGTGGGTGTGCAGCTCGGCGAGACCGCCCTCGAACATGTCGTGAGTCTACGGCTCCGGCGTCCCCCGAATGGGTGATGCGCGGGGCAGCCAGACGCGCGATTCTGGCGGGCGGGGAACCACAGGTGTCGTCGCTGCAGCTATCGATGGACGAGCCGCTCTCACCGGAGCTGGCGCTCGTCTGCCCGGAGCTCGCCGAGAGGGCGCGCGAGCTCCTGCCGGAGCCCGGCTGGCTGGCGCCGGTGGTCCGGCTCGAGCAGGCGGCCCGAACGCACCCGTTCCAGGCGCTCTTGCTCGCGCTCCTCGTCGTGCTCGTCACGATGACGCCGCTCGCGCTGCTGCTGCTCGAGCGCTCTCCGCGCTTCCACTAGGCGGGCTTGGCGGATGGCGCTCGTCGCCGGGGTACGATGCTCGTTCCGAGGCAAGGACGTAGGGAGTGCCTGTAGTGGATAACTACAGGGACGACTGAGGACGCAGCATCGGGGCGAGCAGCGCGGCCCGGCGGCTCAGCCGCTATTCGTCAAGCCCGCCTAGGCACTAGGCTCTCCCGCGCGGTGAAGGTCGGCATTGTCGTCCCCTACTCCTGGTCCTACTGGGGCGGTGTCAACGAGCACGTGGAGCTCAAGGTCGAGGCCCTGCGCCGGCTCGGAATCGACACGCGGACGGTTATCGGACACGACCCACCGGGAAGCTTCACGCGTGTGCTCCATCCACGCCACGGGCGCCACGGGCAGCCTCCGGCCGACGTCATTCCGGTGGGCCGCTCGGTGATCGTGCCGGCCAACGGCGCGCTGCCGAACATCGTGCTCAGTCCTTCCACGATCCCGAAGATCAAGCGGGTCCTGCGACAGGAGCGGTTCGACGTGCTGCACCTGCACGAGCCGATGACGCCGGTGATCTGCACCGCCACACTGGCCTGGGCCGATTGTCCGGTCGTTGCGACCTTTCACGCCTCGGGAAATCTCGCCTGGAACTCGTTCGGCAAGCCCGCTTGGGGTTTCCTGATGAACCGCATCGACCACCGGGTCGCCGTGACCGAGGCTGCGCGCGAGTCTGCCGCGCGCTGGTTCCCGGGCGAGTACGAGCTGATCCCGAACGGCACGCTGATCCCGCCCGAGGCCGATCCCGCCGGCCGCGAGCACCGGATCGTCTTCGTCGGCCGCCACGACCCGCGGAAGGGCATGGCGGTGCTCCTGCGGGCCTGGCCGGAGATCCGCAAGCGCACCGGCGTCGGCCTGCGCATCGTCGGAGCCGACCCGCTGATGGTGCGGCTCCTCCTGACCCGGAACGGCATCGACGCCGATGGGATCGACGCCCTCGGCTTCCTCAGCCAGGAGGCGCTGACGGACGAGCTGCTGACCGCGAAGGCGCTCGTCGCCCCGTCGCTCGGCGGCGAGAGCTTCGGAATGGTGCTCACGCGTGCGTTCGCGTGCGCGGCACCCGTCGTCGCGTCCGACATCAGCGGGTACCGTGACGTCATGACCGACGAGACGGGCCTGCTCGTCCCGCCGGGAGATCCGGGCGCGCTTGCGGATGCCGTGACGAGGCTCCTTGCCGACGAGCCGCGGCGCGAGGCCCTCGGCGGCGCCGCGAGGACGCTCGCGCAGGAGCGCTACTCCTGGGACGACATCGCCCGGCGGCTCGCGGCGATCTACGAAGGGCTCGCGTGAAGCTGCGCCTGCCGCCCTCGCCCGTCGTGCGCGGAATGATCGTGGTCCTCGGCGGCTGCGCGCTGGGGGCGCTCGTCTTCTGGCGCGGCCCGGACTGGGGCACCGTCGGGCATTCCTTCGACAAGGTGAGCTGGGAGTGGGTCGTCGTCGCGATCGGGCTGAACCTGATCTCCGTGATGGTCCGCGCTCTCGCCTGGCGGACGGTGATCGTCCAGGCGCTGCCGCCGCCCCACCCCCGCTACCCGATCGTCTTCTCGGCGTTCTCGGTCGGCCTGTTCGCGAACGCAGTCCTGCCGGGCCGCATCGGCGAGCTCGCCCGCGTCGCCGTGCTGACCCGGAAGCTGCGCCTGCAGGGTCGCGCTGACGGGGCCTGGGCCGCACTCGTCGGGACGGTGTTCGCCCATCGCCTCTTCGACCTCGTGCCCACGGTCGGGCTGATCGTCTACGTGCTCTCCACGGCGAAGATCCCGCACTGGGCGATCACCAGCCTGATCGTCGTAGGCGCGATCGGGTTCGGGCTGTTCGCCTTCGCGTTCGCGAGCGCACGCCGTCACCACCAGTCGGTGATCGAGGGCCTCGGCCCCGTGCGGCGCCTGCTCGAGATGGCGCGCCACGGGCTCGGCGTCCTGCACGCCCCGGGGCCCGCGGCCGCCGCGGCGTTCTTCCAGTGCTGCGGGTGGCTCTGCCAGTTCTTCGCCGTCTACACCGCGATGCGGGCCTTCCACATCCATGCGCCGCTGCCGGCCGCGGGGCTCGTGCTGCTGCTGATGAACGTGGCGACGCTCTTCCCGCTCTGGCCGGGCAACATCGGGCTGCTCCAGGCGGCGATCGCGCTGCCGCTCGCGTCGTACGGCGTGCCCGCCGGGAAGGCGATCGCATACGGCTTCGGTCTGCAGCTGATCGAGGCGTCGGTCGGGGTCGGCGTCGGGATGATCTTCCTCGCGCGCGAGGGCCTCTCGTTCGCGATGCTGCGGCGGATGCCCGATGCCTCGGAGGCGGAGGTGCCGCAGGAGCAGCAGGAGGCCTCCCGCGAGGGCGGCAAGGCGCGTGCGCGCGCTCGCGTGCCCGGCTAGCCTCAAGGGCGTCCTCTCGGCGCGCGAGGCGGCCTCGGCGCTCGCCGAGGGATTCGCCCGCGGCGGGGTCGAGGCCGAGCAGGCGCCGATCGCCGACGGCGGGGAGGGGACCGCGGAGATGCTCGGCGCCCGCGTCGTTCGCAGCGTCCCGGTGCACGACGCCTTCGGCCGTCCGCGCGAGGCGCCGGTCTGGGCCCTCGCCGACGGGACGATCGTCGTCCAGAGCGCCGACGCGATCCCGCTCGACCCCGGGCGGCTCGACGTGCTCGCGGCCTCGAGCCGCGGGTTCGGGGAGCTGATCGCAGCGGTGCCGGAATCCCCGCGCTTGCTCGTCGGGCTCGGCGGGACGGCGACGATGGACGGCGGGGACGGCCTGCTCGAGGTGCTCTCCAAGCTTCCGGCGCCGACGACCGTGCTCTGCGACACCCGCGCGACGCTGCTCGAGGCCCCTGGGCGATTCGGCCCGCAAAAGGGCGCGACCCCAGAGATCGTCGTCGAGCTGGAGGAGCGCTTCCGCGGCCGGCGGTTCGCGGAGGCCCGGGGCTCCGGAGCGGCAGGCGGGCTCGGCGCTGCCCTCGCGTCGCTCGGCGCCGAGCTCGTTCGTGGAGCGCAGTACCTCTTCGAGCTGACCGCCTTTTACGCCCTGGCCGCCGGCGCGGACCTCGTGGTGACGGGCGAAGGAACCGTCGACCGAACGACCTTCGAAGGGAAGGCGCCCGGAGAGGCGGTCGCGGTCTGCGAGGAGGTCGACGTGCGCTGCGTGCTCTTCGGGGGGGTCGTGGAGGAGGGGATCGAGGCGGTCGCGCTCAGCGGCGACCCGGCGCGGGCGCGGGAGGATCTCGAGGAGCTGGGCCTGAGGCTCGCTAGGCAGTAGGGGCGGCTTCGGCCGCGCGGAGCCGCTTGGCCATCGCCTGCAGCAGCGGCCAGGCGATGCGGGCGTCGGTCTCCACGAGCGGCCGGAAGTCCCAGAACGTGAGCCCGAACGTGTGGAGGTCGCTCTCGGCGGTCACCGTCGCGGTGCGGGAGCCCATGTCGATCAGCGCGACGTCGCCGAAGTAATCGCCCGGGCCCAGCCGCCCGCGCTCGTCGCCGCCGATGTCGACGACGGCCTCGCCGCTCTCGATCACGAAGAAGCCGGCTCCGGCCTCGCCCTCGCTCGCGATCTTCTCCCCGGCCTCGAAGGTGCGCTCCTTGAAGGAACCGCCGAGGCGTTCGAGCTCCTTCGGCTCGAGGCCTGCGAAGAGCGGGATCTTCTGGAGGAGCTCAATGGAAGGCCCGGCCACGCCGGTGATTCTAAACCGGCGCGGCCGGGCCTTTGCAGGAGTGGCGTTGTGCTACGCCCGAAGCGACCTGCTCCAGGCGGGACCGAACATGGCCGGCCCGGCCTGACGGCGGGTCAGGTAGGCACGAACGATCGTGCCGTGGGCGACGCGCAGCCGCATCACGCGGCTCGCGATGTAGGACGTGTTGTTGGCGCGAAGCCCGGTCAGGCGCACCGACCGGATCGTCCGCCAGACGTGGTGCCTTCGGTTCAGGCGCTGCATGAGCACCGAGTGGCCGCGGAGGCTGACGTCCGCGGCGACCCGAACCACGACGCGGTGGCCGCTCGCGATCCTGAGCGTCACCATCGGCGTCACGAAGACGTTCGTGGCGTCACTGGGGACGTTCTCCCAGACCGCGCGGTACTCGGTGTCGCGGCGCGGCCGCACGAGCACCTGCCAGACGCTGGACGCCGTCGTCGTGCGCGCCACCGTCTGGAAGTCGGTCTGACCATACGGGCGGGCCTGGACCAGCACCTCTTCACCGTTCGAGTTTCGCTTGGAGACCTGGCCCCGCAGGGTGATCGCGTGCGTGAACATCACCTTCTGCGCGCCAACCGGCTGCACGGAGACCGAGCGAACTTCCTGCACGTTCACCGTCCCCTTGAGGGCCGTATTGGACGCATCGTGGTAGGCGAAGGTGCCCGCCTGCGGGAAGATCCTGGTGGCGGACTCGCCCGGAGCCAGGGTGCGAGTCGTCGTGAACGTGCCGTTGTCGGACACGATCTGATGGCTCGTCGTGTCGTTGTTCTTCCACGTCACCGAGTCGCCGTTCGGAATCGTCACCGAGGCGGGGACGAAACCGGCCTTCGTGATCGACACGGTGTGGGTTGAGGCTGCCGTTGCTGGTGACGCTGCCGCCAGTGCAAGGACGAGCAGCGGCAATAACAGAAGCCTGCGCATATCGAGAACCCCTCCTTCTTATTCGTAATCCGTTCCTTTGCCCTTCTTGCCGTGAGCGCAGGATGAAAACCCGGCTGGGAGGGGCGTTTACAGGGTTTTTACGTGTTTCAAATCGTAGACATGCCGAGCCGCGCGCCGACCACGGCCTCCGCCGCCTCGGCGCTCGCGGAATGGCCCGTCACAGCCGCCAGGAAGTCTTCCCGCTCCAGCGCATAGAGCTCCGCGTCCGTCCGGGCGGTCACGGTCGCCGTCCGGGGAACGTCACGCAGGAGCGCGATCTCGCCGAAGTGATCGCCTTCCCGCTGCGTCGCCTGAGCCTGCCCGTCGATCCCGACCTCGACCTCGCCCGAGGCGACGACGTAGAAGCGGTCGCCCGGATCTCCCTGCCGTACCACGACCTCACCCGCGGCGACCTTGACCGGCTCCAGCCGCGCGGCCAGGCCCTCGAGAACCGCCGGCGAAAGCGGCGAGAAGATCGGGATGGCGCGCAGGAGGTCGACCTGCCGTCCACGGTCGACGGCCGCATCGTCCAGCCGTACGAGCGGGATGCGCGTCACGAGGGCGAGCACCGGCAGGATCGCCCCGACCGTGACCAGCGACCAGCGCACGCCGATCAGGTCGATCAGCCGCGGAGCCAGGATCGCCCCGAGCGCGACGGTCGCGCAGAAGAGGCTGTGCACGACCCCGAAGACGCGGGAGAGCACCTCGGCCGGCGCCGTTCGCTGGAGGATGGTGAACCCCGCGACGTCCTCGACGATGTTCGAGATCCCGATCAGCGCGAACGCGACGAGCGCGATCGCCGTCGAGGGGTTCGGCGCGATGAAGATCATCGGGCCGCCGGTGCCGGCGACCGCGCGACCGAACATCCCGGCGAGACGGCGCCGGCCGACGAGCATCAGCGAGAACACCGCGCCGATCAGGCCGCCGACGCCGACCGCCGCGTTCAGGTACCCCACTCCGCCCGCCCCGATGTCCAGGAGCTGCAGCGCAGAGACCGTGATCAGGACGCCCATGGCG
>DATDMJ010000051.1:0-5137 GCA_036518855.1 Gaiellaceae bacterium
TCGTCGGGCGAGAAGAGAACTCCCTCCCCCGTCGTGCCGAGGACGAGAACGCCGTCGAGACCGTGTCCCGCGAGGAAGTCGACGTACGGCGCGACCGCGGCGCCGTCGAAGACGCCGTCCCGGAGCGGCGTCACGGCCGCCGCCAGCGCCCCGCGCAACATGGGTGGGACTCTAAGCTCTCGCGTCGTGCCCTCGAACCTGCACACGGAGCGGGACGGCGACGTCCTCCGCATCACGATGGCGCGCCCCGACCGGCGGAACGCGTTCGACGCGGCGCTCATCTCCGAGCTCGCGGAGGCGTTCGTCGGCGTCGGTCGCGCCCGCGCGGTCGTCCTCGCCGGCGAGGGCCCGAGCTTCTCGGCCGGCGCCGACGTCGACTGGATGCGTTCCTCCGTCGATCTCTCCTACGAGGAGAACGTCGCCGATGCGAACGCGCTGCGCGCGATGCTCGAGGCGATCGACGGCTGCCCGGCGCCGGTCGTCGCGCGCGTGCAGGGTCATGCGCTCGGGGGCGGAGCCGGCCTCGTTGCGGCTGCCGACATCGCGATCGCCGCGCCCGCCGCGGTCTTCGCGTTCTCCGAGGTGAAGCTCGGGATCATCCCGGCAGTCATCTCTCCCTTCGCGCTGGCCAAGATCGGCGGAGGCGCGGCGCGCCGCTACTTCGTGACGGGCGAACGCTTCGACGCGGAAACGGCTCTCCGGATCGGGCTCGTGCACGGAGTCGCGGACGACCTCGACGCCGAGGTCGACAACGTCGTCCGCGAGCTCCTCTCGGCCGGCCCGCAGGCCGCGCGCTGGGCGAAGCGCCTCGTGCGCGAGCGTCCGGACGGCCCGGAGACCGCCCGCTGGATCGCCGAGCGGCGCACGAGCGAGGAAGGCCAGGAGGGTCTCCGGGCCTTCCTCGAGAAGCGTCCGGCGGGCTGGCGCGGCTAGTCGGCCCAGCTATTCGGCCCAGCCGAGCTGTCGCAACGCCCAGCCGGCGTTCCAGATCTTCGTCATGTGCCCGATCTTGTCGCCGTCGAACTCCATCACGTAGACGTAGTCGCTGCTCGCAGCCTTTCCCGTCGGGGCGACAGGGGCGCCCTCGCCGGTGTGCGTGCCGTGGAACACCGCGTACGCGGCGACGGTCTGGCTGTCGGGATCGGTCGCGAACGACTTCATCTCGTAGCGGCCGTCGGGGAGCACGGACATCATCCCCTTCATCCACTCCGCGTAGTCCGCCAGTGTCCGGATCTCTGCCAGCGGGTCGGCCTGCGCGGTGAATGTCGCGTCGGGGTGGCAATAGGCGCTGCACGCCTCCCAGCCCTGACCCGTGTCGACTGCGTCGAAGAACGCCCGCGCGGTCTCCGTCATGGACGCGGTCTCTGTTGCTGCCATACCAACTCCTCTCGTCCCCCCGGGACACGCCGACCCTACACCCGCGCCGCCCGATGCTCTAGCCTCGGCGCATGCCGATGCAGCGGAAGACGGTCACCGTCGTCTTCTGCGACGTCACCGGGTCGACCGAGCTCGGCGAGTCGACCGACCCGGAGGCGCTGCGGGCGTTGCTCGCCCGCTACTTCGAGCGGATGAAGGGGATCGTCGAGGCGCACGGCGGCTCGGTCGAGAAGTTCATCGGCGACGCGGTGATGGCGGTCTTCGGCGTGCCGCAGTCACACGAGGACGACGCGCTCCGCGCGTGCCGGGCCGCGATCGAGATGCGAGACGCCTTCCCCGACCTGGGCATCGCCGGCCGAATCGGCGTCAACACGGGCGAGGTCGTGACCGGGACCGAGGAGCGCCTGGCGACCGGGGACGCCGTCAATGTCGCCGCCCGGCTCGAGCAGGCGGCGCAGCCGGGCGAGGTCCTGGTCGGCGAGGAGACGCTCGGCCTCGTCCGCGCCGCCGCCGAGATCGGCGACCAGCGCCTGCTCGAGCTGAAGGGAAAGTCCGGCTCGGTACCGGCCTGGCCGCTGCTCGCCGTGACCGGCGAGGTCGAGCGGCGGTTCGCCACCCCGATGGTCGGGCGCGAGACCGAGCTGCGGCGCTTGCGAGACGCGTTCAGCCAAGCCGTGCACGACCGCTCGTGCCAGCTCTTCACGGTGCTCGGCTCCGCCGGCGTCGGCAAGTCGCGTCTCGCGGCCGAGTTCCTCGGCGAGCTCGACGCGCGAATCGTGCGTGGCCGCTGTGTCTCGTACGGCGAGGGGATCACGTACTGGCCGGTAGTCGAGATCCTGAAGCAGCTGGCAACGCTCCCCGACGGCGACGCCGCCCGGCCGTTGCGATCCCTCCTCGGTGAGTCGGAGACACCGGCGGACGCCGGCGAGATCGCGTGGGGCTTTCGCAAGCTGCTCGAGCAGGAGGCGCAAGAGCAGCCGCTCGTCTGCGTGCTCGACGACCTGCACTGGGCCGAGGAGACGCTGCTCGACCTCGTCGAGCACGTCGCGGATCTCTCGCGCGACGCGCCGCTCCTGCTCCTCTGCATGGCTCGCCCCGAGCTGCTCGAGCGCCGGCCTTCGTGGGGCGGCGGCAAGTGGAATGCGACGACCGTGCTCCTCGAGCCGCTCGACGCCTCCGAGACCGAGCAGCTCATTGCCGAGCTCGGCGGCGTCGGCGACGAGCTGCGCGAGCGGATCCTCCAGGTTGCCGAGGGCAACCCGCTCTTCCTCGAGGAGATGATCAGCCTCATCCGGACTTCTGGCGGTGCCGAAGTCCAGGTGCCACCGACGATCCAGGCGCTGCTCGCGGCAAGGCTCGATCAGCTCGACCCTGCCGAACGCTCGGTTCTCGAACGCGGCTCCGTCGAGGGCCGCATCTTCCACCGGGGCGCGGTCGCAGCACTCGCCGAAGAGGACGGCTCGGTCGACCAGCGGCTGATCGCGCTCGTGCGCAAGGAGCTCGTCCGCCCAGACCAGCCCCAGCTTTCCGGCGACGACGCGTACCGCTTCCGCCACCTCCTCATCCGCGACGCTGCGTATGACGCTCTGCCGAAGGCGACGCGCGCAGACCTCCACGAGCGGTTCGCTCGCTGGATCGAGAAGCACGGGACCGAACTCGTGGAGCTCGACGAGATCCTCGGCTACCACCTCGAGCGGGCTTGTCTCTCCCGCGGGGAACTGGGGCTTGACCTGGACGAGAAGCTGCGGGACGACGCAAGATGCCACCTGACCGACGCCGGGCGCCGTTCGATGTCGCGTCAGGACCTCAGCGCCGCGTCCCACCTCCTCACACGGGCGCTGGCGCTCGTCCCGGACGGGGAGGTGGACGTGCCGCTCGAGATCGATCTTGCGTGGGCGCTCTTTTCCTTAGGACGGCCAGAGGAGGCCCACAAGGCTTTGGGTAGGGCCGCCGAACGCGCAGAGGCCGTGGGCGACCGCACCGGCGAGCTCTGCGCCCGGCTCGAGGCGAGCGGCTTCAAGCTCTACATCGAACAGCAGGACGCAGCGGCCGAGCTCGACGCAGTCATCGCCGAGGCGTTGCCGGAGATCGAGGCGGGCGGTGACGACTACGCCCTCCACATCCTCTACTTCGTGCGGAGCCTGGCAGCGCACCTCCGCAGCCAGATGGACGAGGAGATCGTCGCGCTCGAGCAGGTGATGTTCCACGCGCAGCGCACGGATATGCCGCACCTTGTGGCCTGGTTCGTCACCGGAGGCGTCGCCGCTCGCTTCTATGGCTCCACGCCGCTGCCGGAGATGGTCGCTTGGATCGAAGGCCGCGAGGCGCAGTTCGGGCGTGATTGGCGGATGACGGCCTGGAAGGCGATGGTGTCCGCACTGCAGGGCCGCTTCGAGGAAGCGCGCCTGCTCCAAGCCGAGTTCCACCTGGCGCACGAGGAGCGCGGCAATCTCCTCGAGCTCGGCAGCAATCTGTCCCAAAACTCCGTCGCGCTCGAGCTGCTCGCGGGCGACCCCGCTGCGGCGGCGGCGTTCGCAGAGCGAGGTTGCCGCATCCTCGAGGACGCCGGCGAGCGCGCCTGGCTCTCGACCGGCTCCTGCTGGTACGGGCTGGCGCTCTACGAGCTCGGCCGGTTCGACGAGGCGGAGGATTGGGCGCGGAAGGGATTGGAGCTCGGGGACAGCGAGGACGTCATCACACAGACGCTTGCCCGTCAGGCGCTGGCCAAGGTGCTGGCGCGCCGCCGGCAGCACGCCGAAGGAGAGAGCCTCGCGCGCCAAGCGATCGCACTCGCCGACGGGACAGACGCTCTATTGGTTCAGGGTGATGCCCGGCAGGACCTCGCCGAGGTGCTCGAGCTCGCCGGGCGCCGCGAGGATGCGACCGCCGCACTGCGCGAGGCACTCGAGCGCTACGAGCGGAAGGGTGCTCTCGTGCCGGCAGAGCGGGTCCGCGCTCGGCTCGCCGCGCTCGAGCCCGCGTCCGCCTAGCGGCAGTCGGCGCAGACGCCGACGATCTCGACCCGGTGCTCGGTGGCGACGAAGCCGTGCTCTGTCGCGGCGGCGGCGACCCAGCCGTCGAGGCCGCATTCCTGGATCTCGACGACGCGATGGCACTTCTCGCAGAGCAGGTGATGGTGGTGCGCGTCTCCGCACAGGCGGTAGCACTGCTCGCCGCCGTGGTGTGAGAGGACGTCGATCACGCCCCTCTCGCTCAGGAGGGCGAGCGCGCGGTAGACGGTCGCGAGACCGACGCGGGCGTCGCGCTCGCGCAGGCGGCTCCAGAGCTGCTGGGCGGTCACGTCGTCGCTCTCGCGCGCCAGCTCCTCGAGCACCTCGAGCCGGCGTGCCGTCGCGCGGACGCCGTTTCGCTCGAGGAGCTCCGGGAGATCTTGCCGCGGCCCGGTCACGTCCACTACTCTAGCCGGAGATGGTAATGAGAACCGTTATCATTCTCCGATGAACCTGCCCTGGCTGGCCGTGCCGCTTGCCCTGGGCACCGCCCTCTCGACCACGCTGGGCGGGCTCGCTGCGGTGAGGCTGGCCGACCGGTTGGGCGATCTCATAGCCCTCTCCGGTGGGGTCGTCGTGGCGATCGCTCTCCTCGACGTCCTGCCCGAAGCCGAGCGCCAGCTGGGCCGGCCGGAGCGAGTCTCGCTGCTCGTGGCCCTGGGCTTCGTCCTGTTCTTCCTGGCGAACCGCCTCCTGGTCCTCCATCACCGCGACGACTCCGACCAGGCCCGCGCCCACCATCGGGTCGG
>DATDMJ010000052.1:0-2786 GCA_036518855.1 Gaiellaceae bacterium
GGTGGGCTCGATGTCGCCGAGCGCTTCGAGCCCGACCGCGAGCAGGCGGCCGCCGCGCGACGGCGGAGGGTTCGTGCGGAGCTCGCCGCCTCGGTAAGCCACAGCCAGCGGATCGCGCTCGATCACGCGGTAGTCGGCGAGGTCCTCGGGTGTGACCGGGACGTGAGCGGCGATTCGCTCGGCGATCTCGCCGTGGTAGAGGCACTGAGGCCCCTCGGCGCCGACCCGTTCGAGCGTCTCCGCGAGCTCGGGCATCGCGAAGCGCTCGCCGACTCCGAGAGCGCGGCCCGGCCCGTAGAGGGCATCTCCCTCCGGCGAATGGCGCAAGAGCGAGTCGAGGATCTCGTGGAGATACGCGCGCGGCTCGTCCAGAACCGCACCGTCGCGGGCAAGCCGAGCAGCAGGAGCGAGGAGCTCCGGCCAGGGCAACGTTCCCCAGCGGCGGTGAGCCTCCCACAGCCCGAGCCCCGTCCCCGGCACGGCGACCGATGCCGGGCCGGTGTAGAAGACCTGCTGGGAGTCGCCGAAGTCCACGACGAGCTCGAGCAGCTCGCCGGACGGGGCCGGCCGCCGTGGCACCGCGACGAAGAAGTCGAGGAGGTGCGACATGTCCTCGCGGGCAAGGTGGACGAGGAGGAAGCCTCCCCCGCCGAGGCCGGTAAGAGGGCTCTCGCAGATCCAGGAGACGGCCGCCGCCGCGATGCACGCGTCCACCGCGTTGCCGCCCGCGCGCAGAACATCGGCGCCCGCCTGGGCAGTCAGCGGATGACCGGCTGCTAACGCGCCCCTCATGCGACCGAGCGTACGCTGCCGCAATGACCGACGCGTCCTTCGCGGCTCCCAGACGTGTGCCGTGGTGGCTCCGGCTGCCGGTCGCGCGCGAGGCGGTGCTCTGCAGCGGGCTGGCGGCAACCGTCGGCTCGCTGCTCGTGTGGCTCGGGCCGCCCGGCGGCGACCTTGCGGCGCACGAATACCAGCGATCGCTCTTCCTTCTCCACGGCTTCACCCTCTGGGACAACTTCTGGTACGCGGGCCGGTACGCATTCGTCGGCTACAGCGTCCTGTACTACCCGCTTGCAGCTCTTCTCGGCATTCAGCTGCTCGGCGTGATCACGGTCGCAGTGGCGGCCGGAGCCTTCGCCCTCGTCGTCAAGCGTGAGTGGGGCGAGGCCGCGCGCTGGTCGGCCCGCTCGTTCGCGGTGGTCTGGCCGGGCGTGCTCCTGGCAGGAGAGTTTCCGTTCGCTCTCGGTGCCGCGCTCGCCCTCCTCACCCTTGCCTTCTTGCAGCGCGGCCGACGCTGGACGGCGGCCGCACTCGTGGTCCTCGTCCTCGCGGCAAGCCCTGTCGCGTTCGTCCTGCTCGCAGTCGTCCTTGCGGGGATCGCGCTCGCGCGTCCGCATGCGATTCGCGGGAAGGTCGTACCGGTGCTCGCGGTCGTGGCCACCGCGGCGATCGAGCTGGTCGTCATGCACTTGTTCCCGACCGGGACGCTCGAGTTCCCCGGAATCGAGGCGCTCGAAGCAACCGGGTTCTGTGTCGGCTTGCTCGTGCTCGCCTGGCGGCCCGAGCGAGCCCGCGGCTTGCGAGGCGTACTGGTCGTCTATCTCCTCGTCGTCATTGCGGTGTATTCGATCCCGACCGGGCTCGGCCACGACATCACGCGGCTGCGGCAATTCGCCCTGCCCGTCGCGCTGCTCGTCGTGGGCTTGCGGCGTTGGCGGCCCCTGCCGCTCGCCCTCGCCGCCGTTCTGCTCGCGGGAGCGTGGAACATCATCCCCATGGCCGGCGGCTGGGCACAGGCCGCTGCCGACCGCTCGTCGCGACCGGCGGTGTGGACCGCTCCGGTCGAATACCTCAACTCACACCTGGGCACCGGTTACCGCGTGGAGGCGGTGGACACGAGCCAGCACTGGCCGTCGCTCTACCTCGCGCGGGCGGACATCCCACTCGTGCGCGGCTGGTTCCGGCAGGACGACCGACCCGTCGCCACACTTCTCTACGGGCACTACACCGCGGCGCAGTACATCGCGTGGCTTCATCGGCTCGGTGTGAAGTACGTCGTGCTGACCAAGTCGCCGTCCGACTACACGTCGCGCTACGAGGCAGCGCTCATCCGAGGCGGCGACTCCGGGTTGAGGCAGGTCTTCGCGACAGCGGAGGTCTCGATCTACGCGGTACCGCATCCGCAGACGATCGTCACCGGACCCGGCAAGCCCGTCGTCCTCGCACTCCGGCAGTCGCGCCTCGCGGTTCGCGTCTCGCGCGGCGGGACGTATCGCATCGCCATCCGCTGGTCGCCGTACTGGCACGCGTCCACCGGCTGCCTCGCCAAGGGGCCCGGCCGGATGCTCCAGCTGCGAACAACGAGAGCCGAGACGGTGCGAATCGGATTCGACATCGACGCCCGCAGCCTGTTCGACGCCTTCGCCGGAAGCTCGACGCGCTGTAGCTAGCCGATCTCGCGGACGAGCTCGTCGAGCGGCTTGCGGTTAGCCCGCGCCGACCACTCCTCCGCGCTCCTGCCTGCCACGTCCCTTGGCCGTGCCGGATAGCCGAAGGAGAGGATCGCGCGCACCTCGGCGCCGCAGATCGCCGCAGCGGCGTCCGGATCGCGCACGCCGTTCGGGCAGGAGGCGACACCGTCCCCCCACGCGGCGAGCATCATGTTCTGGGCACAGCGCCCGGCATCGAAGCTGCTCGCCTCCCCGGCGATCGCGACGACGAGCGCTGCGCCGAGCAGGTTCTCAGGCGCGTAGACCGCCTCGGCCAGGCGCTTCTTCTCTGCG
>DATDMJ010000053.1:0-11842 GCA_036518855.1 Gaiellaceae bacterium
TGGTCGCGTCGTAGCCGATGTCGAAGTCCATCACGACGTGATTCGAGGACGGTGGCGGAGGCGGTGGTGGCGGAGGCGGCGGCGGTGGCGGTGGAGGAGGAGGTGGAGGCGGCGGCGGAGGCGGCGGCGGTGGAGGAGGAGGTGGAGGCGGCGGCGGAGGTGGCGGCGGCGGCGGTGGCGGGGGAGGTGGCGGAGGTGTAGTTCGGAGCGCCACGAGCTGGCCGATCGCGCTGTTCGGGCGGCCCATCGTGCGCCCGGTCATGGCGCCGGTTGCCCCTGCTGCGGACTGGATGTAGGCCGCGCCCTCGCCGTCAAGAGGCCAAGTCCTGCTCGACCAGTCGACATCGAACTGCTCGGTCATCACCCCGGGCGGTCGGATCGTCTTGCTCGATGTGTCGCCGAAGAAGCCGAGGACCATGTCGCCCGCGGAGGTTGTGGTCACCGACGGCGCCGTGATCGAGCCGCTCCCGGGGGTGAACGCGCCGCTGTGGGAATCCACGGGGGAAGTCCTGTTGACGTTCTTCACATCGATCACGGCTCCCGCGGCAGACATCTGCGATCCCAGGGACCAGCTGTAGTTCGCCGGTTCGGAGGCGCCAGCAACCTTGTAGTACAGGGCCTGGGTGAGCGCGGAGTAGTTCGGTGAGCTGCTGTCGCGCCTGATCAGGTTCCAGCCGGTCGGAGGGGTGATCGTCCCGGCGCTCGACAGCCGTGCATCCACCGAGGCGAGCAGCACATCGCCGGCCGCGGTCGTGGCGGGTCGCTGAACCGTGAGTGTCGATCCCCAGGTGCTCGCGCTCGCGACAGCCCCCGGAGGCGGCAAAGCGCTCAGGGCGCGTCCCGCTCCGGCGATCGTCAGGCCGAGGCACAGGGAGAGCACGAAATACGCGACAGGACCTCGGAGCCGGGCGATCCTCTCTTTGCTTCCGAGCGGGAGCAGGGTCATTTCCCCTCCGTTTCCGGGCAAGCGAGCGGGATCACCATCGCTCCGTCTCGGAACTCGGACGGGTCCGACTGGCCCTCGGACCCTGTCCTCCGCCAGCTGGCCTCTGGCTTCTGGACGTGAAGGCCGTTTTTTACCGCATTTGCCGGACGGTTCCTGCACAACTTGCGCATTGCGAGGTCAAATTCCCCCGCTAAGAGCGAAGATTTTGGCTCTGCAGCCTGTTCGCTCCACGTCCAACTCGGCCCGGCGCGCCTGTAAGACTGTCGCTATGGACGCCGGCCCAGTCGTCCAGCCGTCTCCTCATCTGGTGGAGCCGGACGCCGAGCTCCTCGGACCGATCAGTCCCGAGCTGGTGCTCGTCGACCCGGTGCTCGCCGAGCAGGCGCGCAGGTTACTGCCGGACCCGGTGGAGCTTCACCGGCCGCGTCCGCCGGCGGTCGTTCAGCGCCCGAGCGTCCTGGTCCCGCTCGAGCCACGCCGTCGCAGGCGCTGGCCGCGGACGGTCGCGGTCGCCGTGCTCATCTTTGCGGCGGGCGCGGCTGCGGGCGACGTTCTCCGAGGCCGGCAGCCGGCGCAGCCGGGGGCCCTCGAGCTGCGGACGGTTGCACCCCCAGCGACGCTCCAAGCCCCGAGCCAGCCGAGACTGCATTCGGCTGCGCCGCCCAAGAAGAGCCGCCGAGCCCCGGCGCGCACGGCACAGGGTGCGCCTCACCCGGCGTGGGCGGTAAACGTCCTCGGAGTCGCGGCGCAGGTGTCCGGGCCTCGCGTCACCCTCGTCTGGCAGCGGCCGGCCGGATCAGCGCGCGTGGTCGTGCTTCGGGCACTTGGTCACCGTCAAGGAGGCACGGTGGTCTTCCAGGGCCGGGCAACCAGCTTCCGCGACGAGCCCTCGCACCCGTGTACGTCGTACCGGTACACCATCGTCAACTACGACCGGCACGGGCACCGGTCGACGGGTGTGCCGACGTCCGTCATCACGGGCGGCTGCACGTAATTTCCCCCACAACGACCACGAGCTGCGGAGTCTCCAGCAGCTCGCGGTCGGCCGTCAGTCGGTCTCGCGCGCCGCAGGGCGCAGAGACCGTCAGTGCCTCCATTGTCGCACACGGACGATCAGAGGAAGCTGCGGAGCGAGTCGCGGTCGACGCTCAGGCCGATCACGCCGCTGGAACCGTCGATCTGCTCGATCGTCTCGGCCGGCACGAGGCGACGCCGCCGGCCGAACAGGCCGCGGCGCACCGAGAGCGCGTCCGGGACGTCGGGCTGGGTGCCGTACATCGGGCATTCGACGCGCCCGACCACTCGGCCGTTGGCATCTGCGACGAGATAGCCCGGGGTCTGGAGGAGCGCTGACGCCGGCACCGACATCGACCCTGACGCTATCCGCGGAGTGCAATCGCAATCTGCGCGCGCGGTAAAGCTTTTGTTAGGTCACGAGCCGGGCTTCCAGATCATCAGGACGAGGATGGCGATGACCGCCGCCCCGCTGCCGTAGCTCAGCGCGAGCGACACCGGGTCCCGGAGCCTGGCGGCCAGCTCGTCGCTGGGATGGTCGCCTGCCGCGGCCAGCTCCTCGGCGAGCTCCCGTGTGCGGCGGTCGCGGCGCCCGCCGACCGATCCGAGGACGAGGGCCGCCGCCCAGAGGACGAGTGCCGCGACGATCCAGGTGTCGTCGAGGTCGTACGCCGTGTCGTCGACGAGCCAGAGGCCGAAGGCGAGCGCGACGAGCATCCCGACCGCGATCAGCACGACCGCGACGCGCGTCAGCCCCAGCAGGAGCGCCACCTCGGAAGGGCGCGAGCGGCGCAGAGCCGCCTGGTTCAAGACGACCGCGAGCAGCGCGCCGGCGAGCACCGAGAAGGCGCCGGCGACGTGGATCAGGAGCAGCCAGTCGTGCCGGGACACGGGTCTATCCTGGCAAGTGTGGACGAGACCGGGCGCCACCTCCGGCTGCTGACCGAGACGATCGCCGCGGTCAACTCGACGCTCGACCTCGAGGAGGTCCTCTCGCTCGTCGCGAGCAAGGTCGCGGATGCGCTCGAGGCCGACGCGTGCTTCGTCTACCTCTATGACGAGCAGGCCGACGAGCTCGTGCTGCGGGCGACGCACGGGACGCGGGTCGAAGAGATGACCGGCCGGCCCAGGATGCGCCCCGGCGAGGGCATCACCGGCTCGGCGGCCGCGGCTCGGGCGCCCGTGATGATCCCGTCGCAGGCGCATCTCGACGAGCGGTTCAAGGCGTTTCCCAACCTCCCGGAGGACGAATACGAATCGATTCTGGCCGTGCCGATCCTCGCCAGGACGAAGCTGGCGGGCGCGTTGAACGTGCGCACGCGGGAGCCGCGGGAGTTCAGCGAGGCCGAGATCGAGCTGCTGCTCGCGATCGCGGCGCAGGTCGCGCAGACGATCGAGCACGCGAAGCTCTACGCGCAGGCGCAGCGGCGGGTCGACGAGCTCGAGGCGCTGGCGCGGATCTCCGAGGCGGTCTCCGAGTCGCTCTACCTGGAGGAGTCGCTCGAGGCGATCGTCGAGGCGACGGTAGATGCGCTGGGCGCGACCGGGGCGGCGCTCGTGCTCGAGGACGGCGAGGTCGTGTGGCCGGAGGGGCGCGCGGGGAAGCACGCGGTGCGCGTTCCGCTGCGCTGGAAGGGCCGGCAGGTGGGCGAGCTCGTCTGCGACCGGGACACGCCGTTCACGTCGGACGATCGGGCGCTGCTGGGCTCCATCGCCAGCCACGCCGCGGTCGCGTTGGAGCATGGGCGCGCGGTGCTGCGGGGCGTCTTGGCTCAGGAGATCCATCACCGGGTCAAGAACAACCTGCAGACGGTCGCCTCGCTGCTGCGGCTGCAGGCCCGAACCGACGGCGTGGACGCGCAGAAGGCGCTCAACGACTCCGTGAACCGGATCCTCGCGATCGCCGCGGTGCACGAGGTGCTGACGGAGCGGCGCGACGAGGACGTGGAGCTCGACGAGCTGCTCGACCGGCTGCGCGCCATGCTCGTGCAGGGGCTGGGGTCTGCCAAGAGCGTCGAGGCGTCGCTGGAGCCCGTGTCGCTGGGCGGGAACCAGGCCACGGCGCTCGCGCTCGTGTTCTCGGAGCTCCTGCAGAACGCGCTGGAGCACGGGGGCGAGGCGGTGCGGGTGGAGCTGGCGCGGCGTGACGGCGAGGTGGTGCTGGCGATCGCGGACGACGGGCGCGGGCTCCAAGGGGAGCCGGCCTCGGGGACCGGGCTCTCGATCGTCCGGGCGCTGGTGCAGGACGAGCTCGGCGGGCGCCTCGCCCTCGAGTCGAACGGCGGCCTCCGGGCCGAGGTCATCTTCCCGGCTCCCTGAGGCGCTTGGTTGTTGCAGTTTCGGCACGCTCCGGCGACAGACACGTGCGGCATTCGAATCTAGGCTGATCGCCATGGCAGGGGGGCGGGTCGGGACCCGCAGTACCACGCGCGTGCGTGAACTAGCCTGAGATCGGGGCGCCCTGCAGGCGTTCGCGGGCACGAGGTCTACGATCCGCGCGTGCGGATCCTGATCGCGGAAGACGAGACGATCATCCGGCTCGACCTCAAGGACCTGCTCGAGCGCTCCGGCTTCGAGGTCTGCGCGGAGGCGAAGGACGGCCTCGAGGCGGTCGAGCTGGCGCGAAGCGAGCACCCCGACCTGGCCGTGCTGGATGTCAAGATGCCTCGGCTCGACGGGATCGAGGCGGCGCGGCGCATCCTCGACGACCGGCCGATCCCGATCGTGATGCTGACCGCCTACGGCCAGGATGAGCTCGTCTCGCGCGCGGTCGAGGCCGGCGTCTTCGGATACCTCGTGAAGCCGTTCCGCGAGCAGGACCTGCTGCCCGCGATCCGCACGGCACGCGCCCGCCACGAGGAGCTCGCCGCGCTGCGGGAACAGGCCGACTCGCTCGCCGAGGCACTCGCCGCGCGGAAGGCGATCGAGCGGGCGAAGGGCCTGCTGATGGAGCGCGAGAGCCTGACCGAGCAGGAGGCCTTCGCGCGTCTTCGCAAGGCGAGCCAGGTCTCGGGCAGGCCGATCAAGGTTGTGGCCGAAGCGGTCGTCGCGACCTTCGAAGCCGAGGCCTGAGTAGGCATTCGCGCGCGCGGCTTTGGGCACAATGGGGCGGGGTGAAAATTCTTCGTTCGTACCGCTGGCGTCGCCGGCTCATGTGGGCGGTCCCGCTCGTGCTCATCGGGCCCCTGATCTACCTGGGCGTCCATTTCTCGTCACCGGGCAACCCGGGCAACGCCAACGGGCCGACGGTGCCGGACTACAAAGTGCCCGTCAAGGCACGCTTCACGAAGCCCGAGCAACGCGAGGTTCATCGTGTGCTCGCCGCCTTCATCACCTCTGCGGTCGCGCGGGAGCACCCGGCCCGCTCGTGGAACCTCTCCGCGCCGAGCCTACGAGAAGGCGTCACGAAAAGGCAGTGGAGCCGCGGGAACCTGCCCGTCGTGCCGTATCCGGCGCTGCACCGGGGCCTCGGGCAGTGGGACTACGTGGAGTACTCGTACCGGGACTCGGTCGGTCTCGAGGTCTTCCTCTTCCCCAAGCCCGGCTCCGGCTACTCGGCCATGACCGCCGACGTGGAGCTCGTCAAGGGCCACGGTGGCCGCTGGCTCGTCGACTACTGGATGCCGAAGAAGTTCCACGGCCCGCCGGCCGTCGCGAAGGCGAGCAAGACCGTCAGGAAAGCGGCAGGGAAGCGAACGCACGCACCCCAGACGGCGAAGGCAGCACCGCCTCCGCAGCCGACGCAGGGCACGGCGGCCCGCCCGAGCCGTGCGTACTGGGCCATTCCGATCGGGATCATCTCGCTGATCGTCCTGGCTCCGCTCGCACTCGGGATCGTGAAGTTGCGGCGGGACCGCAAGGCCGTCCGGGAGCACGAGGCGTGGCAGAGCCGCAGGACGAAGGACGCGGCGTAGCCTAGGCGCGCTGGGCCTCTTCGAAGAGGCGCTCCCAGCGCGAGAGCAACCCCTGTAGCTCGTCTCGCGCCTGGCGGTGCGCGTCGAGCATGTCCACGTCGGACCAGTCCTCCGAGAGCCGGCGCTCGAGCTCCGCGACGGCGGCCTCGCGCTCGGCGATCTGGCCCTCCAGCAGCTCCAGCTCGCTCGGGCCGCTCGGCTTTTTCGGCACGGCCCTCGGCTTCTCGCGTCGCGGCGGGGGCGCGGGCGCCTCAGGCTCGGGATCGACCCGGCGCTGCTGGTATTCCGCCCAGCCGCCGTCGTAGGAGCGAAGCGCGCGGTCCTCGATCGCGAGCAGCCGGTGGGCGACCGCGTCGAGCAGCGCGCGGTCGTGGGACACGAGCAGCACCGTCCCGGGAAACGCGTCCAGTGCGGCTTCGAGCGCCTCCCGGCTCTCGAGGTCGAGGTGGTTCGTGGGCTCGTCGAGCACGAGGAAGTTCGCGCCCGACGCGACGACGAGTGCAAGAGCAAGCCGCCGCCGCTCGCCGCCCGAGAGCGCGGTCACCGGCTTCTCGTGCGCCTCCCAGCCGGAGAACAGGAAGCGGCCGAGCAGCGACTGCGCCTGCGGGCGAGACAGCCCGGTCGCGCGCTGCGCGCAGTCGAGGACGCTGCCGCGCTCGTCGAGCTCCACCTCGTGCTGGGAGAAGTACGCGGCCTCGACCCCGTAGCCGAGCCGAATCGACCCCGCGATCGCTTCGCGCCGGTCGAGGATCGTCTCGAGCAGGGTCGTCTTGCCCGAGCCGTTGGGCCCGACGAGGCCGACGTGCTCGCCTCGCTCCACCGCGAACGACGAGTCGAAGAGCAGCTGCTTCTCGCCGGCGGCGATCTCGAGGCCCTTCGCCTCGAGCACGGTGCGGCCGCTGCGCGCGGGCTTGAGGAAGTCGAAGCCGAGCGAGCGGCTCCGTCGCGTGAGCAGCTCGTACTCGCCGGCCGCGGAGGAGCGCTCCTGCTCGAGCCGCGCGATCTGCGTCAGCTTCGCCTGCGCCTGCTTGGCCTTGCTCTTCTTGTACCGGAAGCGCTCCACGAACCGCTCGAGCCGCGCGATGTCCACGCCGGCGCGCTCCGCGGTCCTCGCCGCGGCGGCCGCGCGGTTCGCTTTCTCGAGGCGCCACACGTGCCAGGGCCCGGCGAAGAAGAGCGAGCGCCCCGCCTCGAGCTCGAGCACGGCCGTCGTCACCGCTTCCAGGAACCAGCGGTCGTGGGCGACGAGGATGACGGCTGCGTCCAGCGACTGCAGCTCCTGCTCGAGCCACTCGAGGTTCTCGACGTCGAGGTGGTTCGTCGGCTCGTCGAGGAGCAGCAGGTCGGGATCGCCCGAGAGCGCGCGGGCGAGCGAGGCGCGCGTCAGCTCGCCGCCCGAGAACGTCTCGAGCGGCCGGTCGAGATCGGCGTCGTGAAAGCCGAGCCCGCGGAGCACCCGCGCGGCCCGGTCCCGCCAGTCGTAACCGCCTGCGTGCTCGAGCCGCGCCTGGGCCTCGGCGTAGCGGCGCAGCGTTGCCTGGCCGTGGTCGCCGCCGGCCATCGCCTGCTCGAGCGAGCGCAGCTCCTCCTCGGTCTCGACGAGGTCGCGCGCGCCGCTGAGCGCGTACTCGCGGAGGCTCAGCCCGCGGTCGAGCGGCGGCCGCTGGTCGTGCAGCGCGAGGCGCGTCCCTTTCGCGAACACGAGCTCGCCGCCGTGCACCTCGGTCTCGCCGGCGAGCATCCGGAGCACCGTCGTCTTGCCGGCCCCGTTGGGCCCGGAGAGCGAGAGCCGATCGCCGCGTTCGACCGAGAACGAGACGCCCTCGAAGAGCAGCGATCCCGCGATCTCCTTGCGCAGGTTGGAACCGATGACGACTGCCATGCGCCTAAGCCTAGGTGTCGCCGAGAGCTAGGTCAGTGCGCGCGAGCCGACGAGCGCGCGTGCGGCTTCGGCGATGTGGTCGGCGTCGATCCCGGCCGCTGCGAGCAGCTCGGCGGGCTTGCCCGAGCCGGGCAGCTCGCGTACCGCCAGGCGGACGACACGCGCCGGCGTCTCGCCGTCCGAGAGCGCTTCCAGCACGGCGTCGCCGATCCCGCCCTCGGGCCAGTGGTCCTCGACGGTCAACACGCGGCCGCCCGTCGCCTCGACCGCGGCGCGCAGCGTCTCGCCGTCCGCCGGTTTGACCGAGTAGAGGTCGATCACGCGGGCCTCGATGCCCTCTCCGGAGAGCTCTTCGGCGGCCTTCAAGGACTCGTGGAGGGTGATCCCGGCCGCGACGATGGTCACGTCGTCGCCCTCGCGAAGGACGCGCGAGCCGCCGACCGGGAACTCCTCGTCGGCGCCGTAGATCACGGGCGTGTTGGCGCGCGTCGTCCGCATGAAGACGATTCCTTCGCGATCACCCATCTCCGCGACGAGCTTCGCGGTCTGGTTCGCGTCGCAGGGGTAGAGCACCGTCGAGCCGTGGACGGCGCGCATCATCGCGAGGTCTTCGAGCGCCATCTGCGACGGCCCGTCCTCGCCGATCGAGACCCCCGCGTGCGAGCCGCAGAGCCGGATGTTCGCGCGGCTGATCGCGGCCATGCGGATGAAGTCGTAGGCACGCGAGAAGAATGCGGCGAAGGACGAGCCGAACGGCACCCAGCCGCGTACCTGCAGGCCGACTGCGGCGGCGACCAGCTGCTGCTCGGCGATGTACATCTCGAAGTACCGGTCGGGATGCGCGTCCCGGAAGATCTCGGCGTAGGTGGAGTTCGAGACCTCCCCGTCGAGCGCGACGACGTCGCCGCGCGCAGAGCCCAAAGCCGCGAGCGCGTCGCCGTACGCGCGGCGGGTCGCGACCTCCTCGCCCTCGTCCCAGCTCGGCAGCTCGAGCGCGCCGGACGTCTGGAACCGGTGGGGCTCGGCGCTCCGGTCGGGCGCGGCCACCTCGACGACGATGTCGCGCACGCCGCCGAGCTCCTCGATCGCCTCGTCGGGGTTGTCGAGTGCCTTGCCGTGCCAGCCTTCCTTGTCCTCGACCTCCTTGACGCCCTTGCCCTTGATCGTCTTCGCGACCACGACCGTGGGCTGGCCCGTGGTCGAGACGGCCTCCGCATACGCAGCGTCGATCGCCTCGACGTCGTGCCCGTCGACCTCGATCGTGTGCCAGCCGAAGGCGCGCGCGCGGTCGGCATAGGAGTCGAGGTCCCAGCCGTGCATGGTCACGCCGCGCTGGCCGAGTCGGTTGACGTCGATGATCGCTGTCAGGTTGTCGAGTTCGAAGAACGCCGCGTGCTCGAATGCCTCCCACATCGAGCCCTCCGCGATCTCGCTGTCGCCGCAGAGCACCCAGACGCGGTACGGCAGCTGGTCGAGCTTCTTGCCTGCGAGCGCGATCCCGAAGCCGTACGGCAAGCCCTGGCCGAGCGAGCCCGTCGCGACGTCGACCCACGGGATCTCAGGCGTCGGGTGGCCTTGCATCCGCGAGCCGAACTTGCGGAACGTCAGGAGCTCGTCCACCGAGATCGCGCCGGCTGCTCGGTACATGGAGTACAGCAGCGGTGACGCGTGGCCCTTCGAGAAGACCAGGTGGTCGTTGTGCGGATCGTCGGGTGCGTCGAAGTCGTAGTGCAGGTACTTGGCCAGCAGCACGGCCATCAAATCGGCCGCCGACATCGACGAGGTCGGGTGGCCTGACTTCGTCACTGCGGCTGCGCGGATCGAGTCGACGCGGAGCTGCTGTCCCAGCTCGCGCCAGCGCTCGGCGTCGTTCATGCGGGTAACGTAACGGTCCTGATGAAGGTCGCGGTTGCCTTCGACCACCGCGGCGTGAAGCTTCGCGAGCGCATCCTCGCGGAACTCAAAGCGCTTGGTCACGAAACGCACGATCTCGGCACGGATCAGCCCGAGCCCCGGATCGACTACCCCGACAAGGCCCGGGAGGTGGGCGAGGCCATTCGCGGCGGTGAGGCCGAGCGCGCGGTGCTCGTCTGCGGCTCGGGAGTCGGCGCCTCGGTTGCAGCAAGCAAGATCCCGGGTATTCGCGCAGCCGTGTGCCACGACACGTACTCGGCCCACCAGGGCGTCGAGCACGACGACATGAACGTGCTCTGCCTCGGCTCGGAGGTCATCGGGGCCGAGCTCGCAGCCGAGCTCGTGCGCGCCTTCCTCGGTGCGCGGTTCGACGGCGGTGAGCGCTACGTGCGCAGGCTTGAGAAGATCGAGGAGATGGAAGGGGAGAAGACCTATGGCTGACTCACGACTCCAGGAACTCTCGGCGCTCGGGCAGAGCGTCTGGATCGACTACCTCTCGCGCCGGCTGATCAAGGAGGGCGAGCTCGAGAAGCTGATGCACGAGGACGCGGTCGTCGGCGTGACCTCGAACCCGACCATCTTCCAGAAGGCCATCGCGGAGGGGGACGCCTACGACGAGCAGATGCGCGAGGTGCTCGCCGAGGAGGACGACGCCAAGGAGGTCTTCCTGAAGCTCGCGGTCAAGGACGTCCAGGACGCGTGCGACCTCCTGCGCTCGGTGTGGGACCGAGGCCAGGACGGCTACGTGTCGATCGAGGTCGACCCGAACTTCGCCTACGACACGGACGCGACGATCGCCGAGGCGAAGCGCCTGCACGAGCTCGTCGACCGGCGAAACTGCTTCGTCAAGATCCCGGCGACCGAGCCGGGGCTGCCTGCGATCGAGGAGATGATCGCGCGCGGCAAGAACATCAACGTGACGCTAATCTTCTCGCTCGAGCGCTACGCGGAGGTCGTCGAGGCATACATCCGCGGGCTGGAGCGGCTCGTGGAGTCCGGAGGCGACCCGTCCAAGGTTGCTTCGGTGGCGAGCTTCTTCGTCTCCCGCGTGGACACCGAGGCCGACAAGCGGCTGGACGAGGCCGGTGCGCCGGATGACCTGAAGGGCAAGCTGGCCGTCGCGAACGCGAAGCTCGCTTACCAGCGCTACGGGGAGCTCTTCTCCGGGCCGCGCTGGGAGGCGCTCGCCGGTAAGGGCGCGCGGACGCAGCGGTGCCTCTGGGCCTCGACCTCGACGAAGAACCCGGCCTACCGCGACGTGCTCTACGTCGAGGAGCTGATCGGGCCCGAGACGGTGAACACGATGCCCGAGGAGACGATCGAGGCCTTCCAGGACCACGGCAAGGTGGCGCTGACGCTCGAGCAGGACCTCGACGAGGCGAAGGGCGTCTTCGAGCGGATCGCCGAGGCGGGCGTCGACTACGACGACGTGGTCGCCACGCTCGAGCAGGAGGGCGTGCAGAAGTTCTCGGACTCGTTCACCGAGCTCCTGGACGGCGTCCGCGCCAAGCGCGGCGAGCTCGTCTCGGCTTAGTGGCGCTGTACTCGGAGGTCGCCGGAGCGGGGCCCGAGATCGTGCTCCTCCACGAGGGGATTTGCGACAGCCGCATGTGGGATCAGCAGTGGGACGACTACGCGCGCTCGCATCGCTTGCTCCGCCTCGACTTCCGCGGGTTCGGTCGCAGCCCGCTCGAGCCCGGCCCGTTCGCTTCGGCGCGTGACGTGCTCGATCTGATGGAGCAGCACGGCTTCGAGCACGCCGCGGTCGTCGGGGTCTCGATGGGTGGCCGCGTCGCGCTGGAGGTCGCACTGGCGGCTCCCGAGCGCGTCGCGGGGCTCGTGCTCGTGGGATCCGGCCTGCCCGGCCACGACTGGTCGGACGAGATGAAGTCGGCGTGGGAAGAGGAGGAGGCTGCCGCCCTCGCAGGTGACCTCGACAAGGCGGTCGACATCACACTCCGTACGTGGGTCGCCGGCCCGGGCCGCTCGCTCGACGACGTGGATCCGGATGTGCGCTCGCGCGTCGCCGAGATGCAGCGGCGGATCTACGAGCTGCAGCTCGCTGCGGGCGAGGACGAAGAGGAGCTGCTGGTCGATGACGTTGCCGATCGCCTCGCCGAGATCAAGGCGCCGACCCTCGTGCTCGTCGGCGAGGAGGACGTGCCGGACATG
>DATDMJ010000054.1:0-19013 GCA_036518855.1 Gaiellaceae bacterium
CGCTTCTCGAGCAGCTCCGGCCGTGCGAGCGTGATCACGTAGAGGCGGTGGCCTCGCGACCATTCGCGCAGGTACTCGACGAAGTCGAGCAGGCTCTCGTCGGCCCACTGGAGATCCTCGAAGACGAGCACGGTCGGGCTCGAGTCCGCGAGACGCTCGAAGAAGAGCCGCCAGGCCGCGAAGAGCTCCTGTCGGCTACCGGCTTCGGCTTCGCCCACTCCCAGCAGCTGGGCGAGCGCGGGCTCGACGAAGCGCCGCTCCTCGTCTTCGAGGAGATGCTCGCTCAGCGTCGCGCGCAGCTTCTGAAGCGCAGCCGCCGGCTCATCGTCCTCGGCGATCTGGCACCGCATGCGCACCATGTCCGCAAGAGCCCAGTAGGCGACGCCCTCTCCATAAGCGAGGCATCGGCCACGGTGCCACCAGACGGTTTCGACGATCCCGTCGAAGTACTTGTAGAACTCCCACGCGAGCCGCGACTTGCCGATTCCCGCGACGCCCGTGATCGAGACGAGATGGGCCTTCTGTTCCTCGGCCGAGGAGTGGAAGAGCTCCTTGACCTGCCGCAGCTCGCGCTGGCGGCCCACGAACGGGGCCTCGAGCCCGTCAGATCGCAACTCCCCCCGCCTGGCGGAGACGATCCGCTGCGCCCGCCAGAGCGTGACGCGTTCTTCCTTCCCTTTGAGCTGGTGCTCGCCTGCCGGCTCGTAGGCGACCGCCTGCTCCGTTGCGCGTCGCGTGGCGTCGCCGACGAACACCGAACCAGGCTCGGCGGCCGACTGGATCCGCGACGCGGTGTTGACGAGGTCACCTGCAACCATGCCCTCGCCTTCGGCGCCGACCGTCACCGCGGCCTCGCCGGTCAGGACGCCGGCTCGTGCGCGAAGCCCCGGAGCCCCCGCCTCGTCTCCGAGCGCGGTTACCGCGGCAACGAGGTCGAGCGCGGTGCGGACGGCGCGCTCGGCGTCGTCCTCCGTCGCCACCGGCGTGCCCCAGACGGCCATCACCGCATCGCCGATGAACTTCTCGACCGTCCCGCCGTAGACGCCGATCAGCCGGCGGCACACGTCGAAGTAGCGCGAAAGGAGCTCCCGAGTGTCCTCCGGATCGCGCCCTTCCGAGGCGGCCGTGAACCCGACCAGATCCGCGAACAGCACCGACACGAGGCGGCGCTCGGCCGCGGCGGGCGCTGGGCCTGCGGGCTCGTCCTGTGCTTCCAGGGACACGCCGCACTGCGTGCAAAAGCGCATTCCCGGCTCGTTCGCCGCTCCGCAGGCCGTGCAGACGCGGCTGAGCGGCGCTCCACAGCCTCCGCAGAACCGCGAACCGGTGGGGTTCTCGGCCCCGCAAGCCGCACAGACGTTCACAGGGAAAGCGTAGACCGGCGCCCCGGGAGGTTCCAGCCACCCGCTGCACCTCCGTAGACTCGGCCGATGAAGGTTCTCGTCGTCGGGACGGGCGGTGTGGGCGCGGCCGTGGCCGCCGTCGCGCAGCGGCGCTCCTTCTTCGAGCAGATCGTCCTGGCGGATCTCGACGCCGCGAGGCCCGAGGCGGTCGTCGCGGGCCTGGACGATCCGCGGTTCGCGGCGGCGCAGGTCGACGCGTCCGACACCGGCTCCGTCGCGGCACTCGCCCGAGACGCGGACGTGGTGCTCAACGCGACCGACCCGCGCTTCAACCCACAGATCTTCGCCGCGGCGTTCGAGGCGCGCTGCACCTACCTGGACATGGCGATGACGCTCTCCGAGCCGCACCCGACCGAGCCCTACTCGAAGCCGGGCGTGAAGCTCGGCGACCTGCAGTTCACCGAGGAAGAGCGCTGGCGCGACGCGGGTCTGCTCGCGCTCGTCGGGATCGGCGTCGAGCCAGGGCTCTCCGACGTGTTCGCCCGCTACGCGTCCGACCACCTCTTCTCGGAGATCGACGAGGTCGCCGTCCGGGACGGGGCGGATCTCGCGGTCGAGGGCTACGCCTTCGCGCCGACCTTCTCGATCTGGACGACCATCGAGGAGTGCCTCAATCCGCCCCTGATCTGGGAGCGCGAGCGAGGCTTCTACACGACAGAGCCGTTCTCGGAGCCCGAGGTGTTCGAGTTCCCCGAGGGGATCGGCTCGATCGAGTGCGTGAACGTCGAGCACGAGGAGGTCGTCCTCGTCCCGCGCGAGATCGACTGCCGCCGCGTGACCTTCAAGTACGGGCTCGGCGAGGAGTTCATCGGCGTGCTGAAGACCCTGCACCTGGTCGGGCTCGACTCGACGGAGCCCGTCTCAGTGCGAGGCGTGGAGGTCGCGCCGCGCGATGTCGTGGCCGCGGCTCTGCCGGATCCCGCGACGCTCGGCGACCGGATGCACGGCAAGACGTGCGCCGGCACGCTGGTCACGGGCACCGGCGTGGACGGGTCGGAGCGGGCGACCTACCTGTACCACGTGGTCGACAACGACTGGGCTATGCGCGAGTACCGCTCCCAGGCGGTCGTGCTTCAGACCGCACTCAACCCCGTGGTCGCGCTCGAGCTGCTCGCGAACGGCGCGTGGACTGGAACCGGCGTGCTGGGCCCGGAGGCGTTCTCCGCCGATCCGTTCCTCGAGCTCCTGGCCGAGTACGGCTCGCCGCACGGCCAGCAGGAACGCTGAGCGCAGATACACATCGAACCGCCCGTGCGATATCCGAGTGTGAGCGGCGACAAGGCCAGAGGCGAGCCAGACGCGGCGCTGCTGCAGGCCGCGCGGGATGATCCGTCCGCCTTCACCGCGCTGTACGCGCGCCACGCGGAGCGCATCCATGCCTGGTTCGCACGCAGGATCGGGTGGGCGGCGGCCGATCTCACCGCGGAGACGTTTGCCCGGGCCTGGCTGAGCCGCGCGCGATTCACAGACCGACGGGATGGAACAGCTCTGCCCTGGCTGCTCGGGATCGCCGCGAACGTGCTCGCGGACACCGTCCGGCGGGACAAGATCGAGACGCGCGCCCGCGAACGTCTCGGGCTCCCGTTGGACCTCGCCGGCGAGGACGGCTACACAGCGGTGGAGCACCGCCTCTCGCCGCGCCGAGCGTTGCGGGAAGCGCTCGAGCTGCTGCCACGGCACGAACGCGAGGCCCTCGAGCTGCGCGTGGTCGACGAGTTGCCGTACGAGCAGGTCGCGGCGCGACTCGCGATCCGTCCCGCGGCGGCGCGGTTGCGCGTCTCCCGTGCGCTGCGCCGACTTGCCTTCTCTGTTCCGAAGGAGGACCTATGACCACGCTTCCTGAGAGCCTGATCCGGTACGAGCACCAGCTGGATGCGGCAGTTCGGGCCGACCTCGCCGCGCACCGCAGGCGCCGACTTGCCATTCGCGTGTCGCTCGCCTGCGCCGCGGCGGCGGCGGTCGCGCTCGGCGCCCTGAGCGTCTTCCACGCGGCCTCGGTGGTCCGGCCCGCGTCGGCCGAGTCGGTCGTCAGCCGTTCGATCGCGGCGCTCGCGCAGAAGCCGAAGACGATCCTCCACGTCCGGATGCTCGGCTTCCAGGACAACGGGGACGGCACCACGGTCAGGTGGAGCGACGAGAATTGGCAGGAGCAGAGCCCGCCGTTCACCGGCCGGACGATCCAGACCGGCTCGGACGGGAGCGTGGTCGAGAGCGCAAGCGCCGCGGACGGCGACCAGGTCTACGACCCGGCTCGGAACACGATCTACGTCGCCCCACGCTCCAAGGAGACGCCCGCCGAGCTCCAACGCCCGCACCTCCTGCCTGGACCGAGACCGGGAACCTACGTCCTCCGCATCGGCCCGGCGAAGAACGGCGCGCCTTCGCTCGTCGTCAGCTCCGCGCAGGCAAAGGCGTTCCGCGCCGGCAAGCTCGACATCGCCTGGAGGTTCCGCAAAGGGGGCGGCCGCCCCACCCTCGGCCTGATTCCGGCCTCGAAGCTCCCCAAGACGCCGAGGCCGAAGCCGAGCCCCAGTCCAGACCCGGGGTCGCCCGCGTTCCGGAACCAGATCCTCGAGCTGCTCAAGTCCGGGGACGCCCGAGTCGTCGGGCACAAGACGATCGACGGTCGGGACACGATCGAGATCCGCTCGGCGGACCGCCACACGACCTACTACGTCGATCCCGGCAGCTATCGGCCGGTCGAGCTCGACACGCGCGGCACCGACGGCGGCACGAGGCTCCGGTTCCCCGTGTACGAGCAGCTCCCTCTCAAGGACAACGGCAACCTGCTGAGCCTCACGGCGCAGCATCCAACCGCCCGCATCGACCGCAACCCCGCCGACTACGACGCGGCCCAGACCCGGCTCTTCCGACACGGCTAGCAACGGGCCCATTGGGTGGACTCGAGCGGCCTTAGCGCTTGAAAGTTCGAGCGGCGCCGCCCACACTCGGCCCCGTGTCATTCAGGTTGGAAACGGAACGAGGATCGTTCGAGGTGGTGTTCTGGTGGGGCACCGACGGCCGCGTTGGCGTCGAGGCCACGCAGAACCCCGATGCGGCCGACCACACGCATCTCGACCAATGGGCTCTCACGACGCGCGAGGGCTTCGCGCGTGTCCTGGTCGAAGAACTCGGCGCGACCACGCAACAGGCGGAGGCGATCGCCGAGAAGGAGTGGGAAGCCGGGTACACCTGGGCGCGTGAGTCGTACGAGGGAAGCCTGGCGGCGCAATGGAAGCGCGAAGGAAAGCCGCCCGGGCTCAGCCTGCACCAGGCGCACGACGATTCCTCAAGTCAGCAGGAGAAAGCCTGACCGACGAGCTTCGACGCTTGTTTACGCGGAGGGTCGTTCGCGGACCAGGTCACCGCTAGCCCGTCGACATCATCAGGCCGACGCGACGACCTCCCGGACCTCGACGTCATCGAGTGTGACGTCGTCGGGCGCGTCGGCGGCGACCGCCTTGATCCGTTCGCCCACCGCATGCGCGTGCTCCTCAGAGTCGAACATCATCATCGCGAGCCCGTTCAGCTCCCCGCCCCCGGTCGACCACGTCCAGTAGCCCGCCTCGAAACCGGGCGCGCCCGAGACCTGCGGCACAACCTGGTCGTTGAGCACCTCCCGGGTGCGGTCAGCGTTGTGGATAGTCACGCGCGTAACGAGTGCGTGCATTGAGTCTCTCCTTTCCGAGAACATCTTGAAGCTGCCTCTCGGCGACCTGGTCCGCGCGCGGACCGTAGAGCATCCGGCCGCGCGCTGCCGAGGTGGCACCGAGGAGGGAATGAGCCGTGAGGGATTCGAACGCGCCGCAAGTCGGCATCCGCCGGGCAGGGATGGGCCGGTCGGCGCGTAGGATGGGGACGCGGTGATGACGATCAGGCGCCGGGTCCGTAGCTTCTTTGCGGCAGGACTTCTCGGACTCGTTCTGTTGGGAGCATGTGCTGTAGCCGCGGCCTCCGGAAGCTCGCGAGGGAAGGCGTTAGCGAAGGTCCACCGTGCTTACCGCCACGTGCCCGGCATCGTGCTCACCGCCACCGCGCGGTCAGCGTCAGCCCGAACCCGAACCCGGCGGTTCCTGCTCGCGTTGCAAGACGGCACCGTCAGCGCGGAAGAATTCATTGGTTCCGGTCGGCATCCACTCCTACTCGTCGCCCGCCGTCCCGGCCCAACCTTCATGCGAGCCGCGGGGACGGCCTGTTGGCGACGCTTGCCCCACTCGACCAGGCGCTGGGTGCTCAGGTTCCCTCGTAATACGTTCCCGCGCCGGGAAGAGATGGATCCACGAACACTCCTCAACGTCGGCGCTGGGTTCCCGGATGGGGGAAAGACCCTGATACGCCGCAACAAGGCCGGTGCTGCCCGACTGGAGATCGAAACACCCGGCGGCTTCTGGTTCCTCGCCGGAACCGCAGTCCCGTCGCATGTCGCCCCCAAGTCGTTTCTCACGATCACGCCCAACCCTCGGAGCCATCGCATCTCGTCGATCCAGGTCAGCGCGCCCGAGCGAACCGTCCGAGCAACGCTCACCGTAAAGCCACTCAGCGCCCGCCCGACAATGCCGCGACCAACTCCGAGCTGCTGAGGGCTGCCGCGGAGCTAGGCGCGGCGGCGAGCGTCGTGGGCAAGGTCACGACCGCTAAGGGGTCATTCCGAAACCACTGGCCCGCGTAACCGTGCGGTTCCCGCATGGCGCTACGGAGAGAAATGGGCCGTGAAGGATTCGAACCTTCGACCTTGGGATTAAGAGTCCCCTGCTCTACCAGCTGAGCTAACGGCCCGAAGCGCTGCGTAGTGTAGCCCGGGTGAAAATCGCTTCGATCGTCGGGAACCGGCCGCAGTTCATCAAGGCCGCGCCGACCTCGCTCGCGCTCCTCGAGGCAGGGCTCGACGAGGTCGTGATCCACACCGGCCAGCACTACGACCGCGAGCTCTCGCAGGTCTTCTTCGAGGAGCTCGGGCTCGCCGAGCCGCGCTACCGGCTCGATCTGCGCACTGCCGACCCGCAGACGATGCAGCCGCAGATCGAGGCTTGCCTCAGCGAGGAGCGGCCCGACTGGGTGCTCGTCTACGGCGACACGAACTCGACGCTCGCCGGCGCGCTCGCCGCGACGAAGCTCGAGCTGCCGCTCGCCCACGTCGAGGCCGGCCTGCGGAGCGGCGACCTCGAGATGCCCGAGGAGCGCAACCGCATCGAGACCGACAAGCTCGCCGCGCTCCTCTTCTGCCCGGACGAGCGGTCGCGGGCGACCCTCGCCAGCGAGGGCGTCACGGGCCAGGCCGAGGTGGTCGGCGACGTGATGGCGGACGCGTGCTTCCGCCTGACGCCGATCGCGCTCCAGCGGGCGCGGACGCTCGACACCCTCGGCCTCAAGCCCGAGCGCTACCTCCTGCTCACGACCCACCGCGAGGCGAATACGAGGCAGCCACGCCTCGCTCGAATCGTCGAGGGCGTCAACCGCCTGGAGGAGCCGGTCATCTTCCCGCTCCACCCACGCACGCGGGCGGCGCTCGACCTCGAGGGCCTCGAGCTCGGACCGAACGTCCTCCCGCTCCCGCCCGTCGGCTACCTCGAGCTGACCGCGCTCGCCGCGCAGGCCCGCGTGATCCTCACCGACTCGGGCGGCCTCCAGAAGGAGGCGTACTGGCACGGCGTGCCCTGCGTGACGCTTCGGCCTTCGACGGAGTGGGTCGACACGGTCGAAGTCGGCGCGAACACGCTCGTCGACGACGACCCCGACCGGCTCGTCGCCGCCGTCGTGCGAGCGCAAATGCCGCGGGACCGCCCGCAGCTCTACGGCGACGGGCACGCAGCCGAAAGGATCGCTGAGTCCCTGGTTAGGCTTCGCCGCGCATGAGCCAGACGATCGCGATCATCGGCGCCGGGTACGTCGGCGTGCCCTTGGCGGACACGTTCGGCCGCGCCGGCCACTCCATCGTCCTCGTCGACGTCCAGCCCCACCGAGTCGACATGCTCAATCGCGGCGAGAGCTACGTCGAGGACGTTCCTTCCGTGAAGGAGCTCGTCGACGCGGGCCGCCTCCGCGCAACGCTCGATTACGACGAGCTCAAGGAGGCCGACTCGATTCTGATCGCGCTGCCTACGCCCCTCTCGGACCAGCGCGAGCCCGACCTCTCGATCGTCCTCGACGCGACCAGGGGCATCGCGCAACGGCTGCAGAAAGGCCAGCTCGTCGTGCTGGAGTCGACGACCTATCCCGGAACCACGCGCGAGAGCCTCAGGCCGATCCTCGAGGAGAGCGGCCTCAAGGCAGGGGAGGACTTCCATCTCGCGTTCTCCCCGGAGCGCGTCGACCCGGGCCGCGAGGACTGGACGACGAAGAGCACGCCGAAGATCGTCGGCGGTCTCACCGAGGCCTGCACCCAGCTCGCGGTCGAGCTCTACGAGACGGCGCTCGACACCGTCCTCCCGCTGTCCTCGCCGGAGGCGGCTGAGCTGACGAAGCTGCTCGAGAACATCTTCCGCTCGGTCAACATCGCGCTGGTGAACGAGCTCGCGCAGCTCTGCGACCGGATGGGTCTCGACATCTGGGAGGTGGTCGACGCGGCCGCGACCAAGCCGTTCGGGTTCATGCGCTTCGAGCCGGGGCCGGGGCTCGGCGGGCACTGCCTGCCGGTCGATCCTTTCTACCTCTCGTGGAAGGCGCGCCAGTACGACTTCTACACCGAGTTCATCGAGCTGGCCGGCAAGGTCAACGCGAACATGCCGTACTTCTGCCGCTCGCTGATCTCGCAGGCGCTGAACCACGGCCGCGAGCGCTCGCTCAAGGGCTCGAAGGTGCTCCTGCTCGGCGTGAGCTACAAGGCCGACGTTCGCGACACGCGCGAGTCGCCGGCCCTGAAGCTGATCGAGCTGCTCCGCAACGCGGGCGCCGACGTCGCCTACCACGACCCGCACGTGCCCGAGCTGCCGGAGCGCGGGCTGTCGTCGGTCGCCCTCGAGCCCGCCGAGTACGACTGCGTCGCGATCGTGACCGCGCATTCCTCGATCGACTACGCACAGGTGGTCGAGCAGGCGCCGCTGGTGGTCGACTTCCGCAACGCCACCGGCAGGAACGGCCACGTGAGCGGGAAAGTCTGGAAGCTGTGACTCGCGTCGCCCTTGTGGGTTTGGGGTACTGGGGCCCGAACCTCGCGCGCAATTTCGAAGACCTGGCCGAGCTCCGCTGGCTCTGCGATGCCTCGCCGGATGCGCTGGAGCGCTTCGCCGCGCGGTACCCGCGAGCGCGGACGACGACCCACCTCGACGACGTGCTCGACGACCCCGAGCTCGATGCGGTCGTCGTGGCGACCCCGGCCGTCACGCACTACGAGCTGTCGAAGCGCGCCCTCGAGGCCGGGAAGCACGTCCTGGTCGAGAAGCCGCCGGCGATGAGCGGCGCCGAGGCGGAGGACCTCGTCGCAGCCGCCGAGACGAACGGGCGCGTCCTCATGCCCGGCTACCTGCTCCTCTACCACCCGGCCGTGCAGAAGGTGAAGCAGCTCGTCGGCTCCGGGGAGCTCGGCGAGGTCTTCTGCGTCTACTCCAACCGCCAGAACCTCGGAAAGATCCGAACCGACGAGAACGCCCTCTGGTCGCTCGGCATCCACGATCTCTCCGTCGTCCTCCACCTCCTCGAGGAGGAGCCGTCCGAAGCCTGGGCGCACGGCAACTCGTTCCTGACGCCGGGGATCGAGGACGTCGTCTTCTGCTACCTCCGCTTCCCGTCGGGGAAGATCGCGCACATGCACCTCTCCTGGCTCGACCCGCACAAGATGCGCCGCATCACCGTCGTGGGCCGGGAGAAGATGGTCGTCTTCGACGACATGGAGCTCGAGCGCAAGGTGACCGTGTACGAGAAGGGCCCGTGGCAGCCAACCGAGACCTACGGCGAATGGCAGACGCGGACGGGCGACATCTTCAGCCCGAAGGTGGCGAGCGACGAGCCGCTGCGGATGGAGTGCCGCCACTTCCTCGACCTCGTGCGCGGCGAGGGCGACCCGCTGCAGGCAGCGCGCGACGGCGTGGCGGTCGTGCGCGTCTGCGAGCAGCTCCAGGCGTCGCTCGTCGGCGCGCCGGCTTGAGCGAGATCGCCGACACCGCGATCGTCCTCCCGGGGACGGTGGTGAGCGAGAGCTGCCGGATCCTCGACTACGCCGTCGTCGGCAAGCAGCCGGTACTCTCGCCGCGCTCGACCGCCGCCGCGGAAGCGCTGCCTCCGCTCGAGCTCGGCGCCGGGACCGTCGTCTCCACCGGAGCGATCGTCTTCGCGGGGACGACGATCGGCGAGCGGGTCATCGTCGGGGACCAGGCCTGCATCCGCGAGCGGTGCAGGATCGGCGACGACGTCGTGGTCGGCCGCGGGTCGCTGGTCGAGAACGACACGCAGGTGGGCGCGCGCACGAAGATCCAGGCCGACGCGTACGTCACGGCCTATTCGCTGCTCGAGGAGGACGTCTTCATCGCGCCCTGCGTCGTGACGGCGAACGACAACTTCATGGGCCGCACGGAGCGCCGGCACGCGCTGCGGCGCGGACCGACCGTCCGCCGCGGTGCACGCATCGGCGCAGCCGCGGTGCTGCTCCCCGGGATCGAGATCGGCGAAGAGGCGTTCGTGGGCGCGGCGGCGGTCGTGCTCGAGGACGTGGCTCCGCGCGCGGTCGTGGTCGGCAACCCGGCGCGGCAGATCCGGGAAGTGCCCGAGGACGAGCTGCTCTAGCGGGAGCGCAGGATCCGGAGCTTGTACGCGCCGAAGCCCGTCCGCGCCGCCGCGACCTGGAGCGAGTACCAGCCCGCCTTGGGGGCCCGGTACTTGAACCGGTCGACCGCTCCGGGCCCGTTCGCGGCACGCTGCGCGCGGAACTTCGCGTTTGCCTGCGCAAGCGACTCGAGGGCCGGCTTCCAGAGCACCACCGAGAGCGCGAGGTTGGAGCTCGGCCGCGCGATCACGCTGATGCGCTGGCCGCGCCGCAGCTTGATCCGGTAGACGTCGTTCGCGTCGTCCCAGTAGTCCACGGTCGCGCGGAAGCGGACCTTGCTGGCGTGAATCGCCTTCCCGATCTGGATGTCGTCATTCGGCTCGAACCGGTCGGGGACGGGAGCCTGTCCTGCGCGCAGGGCTCGGATCGCGGCCGCGATGTTCAGCTTGCCCCAGCCACTGAGAGCGTTCCGTCCGGGCGGGCAGTCGATGCAGCCGTTGGCGGGCGTCGCCGGCGTGGCGCTCCGCTCGAGCAGCCACGAGACCTGGTCCGAGGTCAACGTGGGATCGAGCGAGAACAGCGTCGCCGCCGCGGCGGCGGCCTGCGGCGCGGAGAAGGAGGTCCCCGCGGCGTGGTGGTAATCCTTCGGGCCGCAGCTCGAGTAGCCCTGCTCGTCGCAATTCGTGTTCTTCGAGGTGAGCGTCCGCGGGAAGAGCGAGAACATGTCCTCCCCGGGCGCGACAAGGTCGACGAAGATCGGGTCCTGGTTCGAGAACGTCGAGACGTCGCCGGAGTGGCCGTACGAGCCAACGCCGAGGACGTGCGGCAGCGCCGACGGGTAGCTCGCGTACCTCCAAGGCCTGGCGGGCGCGTACTTGTTGTTGCCGACGGCCGCGACGACGAGGACTCCGGCCGCGACGGCGTCGTCGACCGCCTGCTGCTCGACCTTGGAGTAGCCGGTGAAGAACGGGTCCTGGGGGTCACGCAGGCCGCCGAGGCTGATGTTGATCACCTTCGCCCTCATCCTCACGGCCCAGCGGATCGCCCGCGCCTCCGCTCGCGTCGAAACCGAGCCGTCCGGCCGCACGACCTTCGCGACGAGCAGGTTGGCGGCAGGCGCAAGGCCTGCGATCCCCCGGCCGTCGTCCACGGATGCCGCGATCTCCCCGGCGACGAAGGTCCCGTGGCCCTGATCGTCGGACGGCGAGCCGCCCACGAAGCTGCGCGCCGCGAGGAGATGGCCCTTCAGGTCGGGATGGGTGACGTCGACGCCGGAGTCGATCACCGCCACCCGCACGGACGGAAGGAGCGGCAGGACGTTGAACGCGTCGAAGGCCTTGTCCTGTGGCGCGTACCACTGTCTCGGCAGGAGCGGGTCGTTGGGCGTGAACGCCTGGGCGGCGGCCGGCACGAGCAGCGCGACCAATCCCGCGGCGAGAAGGAGCGTCTTCCTCACTGCACCACCAGCGTCTGGGAGAGCCCGACCGCGAAGCCGCGCCCCGGCGCGACCCGCGCGCGGTAGCTGCCTGCGCTCAAGGCGAGCGGAACCGAGTAGGAGCCGTCAGCCGCAATCGACGCGTGCCCCACGGTCGCCCAGCTCCCCGAGTCGAGCCGCTGGATCTGCACATCCGCACCCGCGAAGATCGGCCGGACGGTTCCCGTGACCGAAACACCGTCGCTTCCGGCGGCGAGCTGGACGAGCGGTGCGACCGAGACCCGCACCGAGGCGCTGCGGAAGCCCCCGCTCTCGAGCCGGTAGTCCGTCGTCGCCTTCGGCCTCACCGTGACGCTCACCGCCCCGTTCCTCGCGGTCAGGCGAGCCCCGCGCTTCCAGGTACCGCCGTAGACGCGCGACTCGAGGGTGATCCGGGTGACGCCGCGCGCGACTCCGGAGAGCGTCGCCGGCGACCCGTAGACGACCGCCCCGACCGGGTTCGACAGGCTGAGCAGCCCGAGGTGGAACCAGGTCGAGCGCAGGCCGAGCGCCGCGCGCACCGCACCGCCGGTAGCCGTCCGCTCGCCGCTCGTGCCGACGAAGGTGATCGTGCGCACCCGCCCGGAGGAGGCGACGTTGGCCCGGAAGTCCGTGACCTTGCCGCCGGGAACGTGCAAGCGCTTGGCAATCGTCTTCGCGCTGAACCGCAGCGGGCCCCAGTCGTGGTAGGGCGAGAGCGTGTCGTAGGGATCCGGCACGGAGACGAGGTAGGGCAGCGCCGGAGAGCTGGGCCACACGTCCTGCACGTTCGCGGTCTTACCACCTGAGCTCGACGAAAAGTAGGTGTCGGCGACCGCGCCGTCGTAGAGCACGACGTCGCCCGAGGTCTCGTTCACGGCATCGGTGGCGCTCTGCGCCTCGGCCGAGACTCCGAGATACATCTGGTCACGCGTGTCCGGATAGAGATCGAAGTCGCCGCCCTTCCGCAGGTGCGACAGCGCGTAGCTCCGGGCGACCACCGCCTGCGCGGCCAGCGCCTCCGCCGGCCAGCGCTGCGGCATCTCGGACGGTACGACGCCCCACAGATAAGGATCGAGCCCGACGACGTTGACGACCTCGAGGCCGCCTGCGACGACCTTGACGCGCAGCGAGCCGCGATAGGCGCGGCTGCCGAACGAGAGCGAGTTCGCCGCGGGCGGCGAGAAGAGCAGCGGTCCAGGCAGCGCGGTCAGCCGCTTCGCCTTGACCAGCCTGACCTTCAAGCCCGTGCCGAGCGCCTGCACCCCCGCGCGCAGCTTGTGCTTCTTGCCCTTGCCGTCCTGCACGACGAAGGCGGCCGGAGACGAGATCACGACCCGCCTCGCGCGCGGCGCGAGCAACACCCGGACGCGGCTGACCGTGGCCTTCCCGAGGTCCGTGCCCGGGTAGTAGTGCGCGACGATCTTGTCGTACGTCCAGCCGTGCAGGGCGTAGCCGTAGGCGCCGTACTGCGCGAGGCCGATCCCGTGGCCCCAGCCGTGGCCCGCGACGACCACTGAAGCGATAGCTGGCTGCGCCCGCTGTGCCTGCTCGGCCGCGGGATGCTTCACGACGCTGAAGACGTGATCAGCAGGGGCACCGCCCGCGAGTCCGAGCGCGGCTAGAAAGGTCGCTGCGAGTCTGGCCATGTCCATCGCACGGGGCGCGATCCCGGCTTCGACCCGACGCCGCAGCCGGAGACTCCTGAGGGTACCGCACCAGGGCGCGGATCCACATCCCCTTTACAGAATTTTCTCGCGTGCGTCCAGGCGTTTTTGACAGCCTCGCACAGGGGAAGGCGCTTCCCATGGTCGCCGACACGGGAATCCTGCCGCCGCGCTATCTCGACCCCGAGCGCATCGCGAGCGGCGGCATGGGCGACGTCTTCCGCGCCACCGATGAGCTGCTCGGCCGGCGCGTCGCCGTGAAGGTGCTCGCGGACCGCTATGCGTGGGACGAAGGTATCCGGCAGCGCTTCACGCGTGAGGCCCTCGCCGCCGCCCGCCTCTCGGGCGACCCTGGCGCGGTCACGATCTTCGACGTCGGCGAATGGTCAGGTCGGCCGTACATCGTGATGGAGCTCCTGCCCGGCGGCTCGCTCGAGGACCGGCTGCGGCGGTCGGGCGCACAACCTCCGGCCCAGGCGTTGCGCTGGCTGGAGCAGGCTGCCGCGGCAATCGACGGAGCGCATCTCAAGGGGATCGTCCACCGCGACATCAAGCCGGCGAACCTCCTGCTCGACGGGGCCGAGAACGTCCACGTCGCCGACTTCGGGATCGCCAGCGCGGCGGGGCTCGACTCGCTGACTCTGACCGGGACGGTTCTCGGAACCGCCGGCTATCTCTCGCCGGAGCAGGCGCGCGGGGATCGTGCGGGTCCGGCGAGCGACCGCTACGCGCTGGCGGTGGTCGCCTACGAGCTGCTGAGCGGCGAGCGGCCGTTCACGAACGAGTCGCTGACCGCCGAAGCGGCCGCCCACGTGAATGCGCCGGTCCCGTCGATCGCCGAGCGCTGCAAGAACCTGCCGTGGGAGGTCGACGCGGTTTTCCAACGGGCGCTCGCGAAAGACCCTGCGGCTCGCTACCCGACGGCGACCGCGTTCGTCTCGAGCCTGCGTGACGCGATGTCCACCGGCGGCACCCTCGTGCAGACGGCCCGCGGCGGGCGAGGCCCCCGCGTCGCCGTTCTCGCGGCCGTTCTCCTGATCGCGGCCGGCGCTGGCGCGGTGGCCGCGGCGCTGGTCACCGGCGGGCATGGCACCGCGAGCCGTGTGATCACTCGACGCGTAACGGGCCCGGCGGGACAGGTGACGACGGTCCACGAGACCGTCACGCAACAGCAGACGGTCACTGCGCCCGCTCCACCCCCGCCGCCTCCGCCGGCCACGGTGTCGGGCGGCGCCGGGGGCCACACGCTCAACGACCAGGGTTATCAGCTCATCCAGCAAGGGAACTACGCCGCCGCGATCCCGGTTCTGCAGCAAGCGGTGCGGAAGCTGAGCGGCACGGGGCCCGCGGATCCGTACGAGGCCTACGCGAACTACAACCTCGGCTATGCCCTTTATCGAAGCGGCCGCTGCCCGGAGGCAGTGCCGTACCTGCGCCGCGCCTCGCAGCTCGAGCCCGACCGCTCCGAGCCGCGCGTGTTCCTGAGCCGCGCTCAGCGCTGCTCGTAGACTGCGCCCCGATGAGGCTCCTCGTGACCGGCGCCGCCGGGTTCATCGGCTCGAACTTCGTCCGCGACCGGCTCGCGCGGCGGCCGGACGACCATGTCGTCGCGTTCGACCTGCTCACCTACGCGGGGAATCGCGAGAGCCTCCCGGAGGACGTCCCGTTCGTGCACGGGGACATCGGTGACGCGGAGCTCGTCGAGCAGACCCTGCGGGACGAGGAGATCGACGTCGTCGTCAACTTCGCGGCGGAGTCGCACAACTCGCTGGCCGTCGTCGACCCGGGTCGCTTCTTCCGGACGAACGTGATCGGAGCCCAGACGCTCCTGGAGGCGGCGAGGCGCTGCGAGATCGCGCGCTTTCACCACGTCTCGACCTGCGAGGTCTACGGCGACCTGCCGCTCGACTCGGACGAGTCGTTCTCGGAGGAGTCGCCCTACCGGCCGAGGACGCCGTACAACGCCTCGAAGGCCGGAGCCGACCACGCGGTGCGCGCGTACTTCGAGACCTACGGCCTGCCGGTCACGATCACGAACTGCTCGAACAACTACGGGCCGTACCAGTTCCCGGAGAAGGTGATCCCGCTCTTCACGGCCAACGCGCTCGACGACAAGCCGCTGCCGCTGTACGCCTCGACCCAGAACAAGCGGGAGTGGCTGCACGTACTCGACCATTGCCGCGCGATCGAGCTCGTCCTGGAGCGCGGAGAGCCGGGCGAGACCTACAACGTGGGCTCAGGGGTCGAGAAGACGATCGAGGAGATCGCGGACGCGGTGCTCGAGCACACCGGCAAGCCGGCTTCGCTGAAGACGATCGTCCCCGACCGTCCAGGCCACGACCGCCGCTACCTGCTGGACGCCTCGAAGATCCGCGACGAGCTGGGCTGGCGCGAGGAAACCGGCTGGGACGACGGCATCGCCCAGACCGTCGCGTGGTACGCGGAGAACCGCGAGTGGTGGGAACCGCTGCGCGATCGTGCGCCGGTGGACGAAGCGGCCTGGCGCTAGAGGCGAGCCAGGCATGCGCGCAGGCCCTCGCGCCAGTGCGGAAGCTCGGGGGCGCCCTTATCGCTGCGAAGCACCGAATAGGCGGGGCGCGGGGCCGGTCGGCCGAGCTCCTCGGTGGTGATCTCGCGGACGCGGCAGTCGAGGCCGGCCTCCTCGAAGATCGCACGTGCGAACTCGGCCCAGGTGCACTCGCCCTGCGCGGTGAGGTGCCAGACGCCTCGCGGCCGATCCAGCAGCGCCCGCGTTGACTCGGCGAGATGGCCGACGTACGTGGGACAGCCGACCTGGTCGGCGACCACGCTCACCTCGTCCCGCTCGCGACCGAGCTCGAGCATCGTCCGCACGAAGTTCTTCCCCGTCCAGCCGAAGAGCCACGAGCTGCGGAGGATCCAGCCGTCGCGGACCTCGCGCTCGCCCTCGAGCTTCGTCTGCCCGTAGACCGAGAGCGGGCTCGGCTCGTCGGACTCGACGTACGGCTCGCGCTTCGCTCCGTCGAAGACGTAGTCGCTCGAGTAGTAGACGACCGGTGCGCCGAGCGCGGCGACGTTTCGCGTGCCCTCGACGTTGACCTGCCGCGCCCCAGTGGGATCCGTCTCCGCTCCGTCCACGTCGGTCCACGCCGCCGCGTGCAGCACCAAGTAACAAGCTGTTACAAGGTCGATCGCGCGCGTGATGTCGAGGTCTGCGTGGGTGCGCGCGTTCGCCTCCGGGAAGGCCTCCTGCAGCGCGACGCCGAGCTGGCCGCCCGCGCCGGTGATCAGGTAACCGCGTCCCGCTCCGAGAGAATCGGCGATTCCGTGCTCCAGAGATGCGCGACGCGCGGGTCGTTCCACGGGACCTCGTGCTCGTCCGGGTCCTCGCGGTCGTACTCCTCGGTGACGTGGTAGAGGAACAGGCAGTCGGTTAGTGCCTCGTAGCCGTGCGCGTGGTGGCCGGGCACCCAAACCGCGGCGCGGTTCTCGTCGCCGATGTCCTCGGAGAACGTCTCGCCGCTCTCGCGGTCGAGGATGACCACGCGCACCATCCCCTGCAGGCACGCGAACAGGTCGCACTGTCCACGCTCGTGGTAGTGGAGCCCACGGATCACACCCTGCCGCGACCAGACCAGGTTCGATTGCCGCACCGGCTGCGGCAGCTCCGAGGCGCGCATCAGCTCGGTGAACCAGCCGCGGCCGTCCTCGAACCGACGAAGTGGGATGAGGCGGACGCCCTCGACCGTCACTTGTTTGCCCCGTTTGCGCGCACGAAGTCGTTGACCTCGTAGTAGGCGTCGATCGACTCGCCGGCGTCGCCCCAGAAGCCCTCGAGCACGTCGTACTCCATTGCGCCTTGCTCGACGTACCAGTTGTTCACATCCGTGATCTCGAGCTCGCCGCGGCCGGAAGGCTCGAGGGTCGGGATCACATCCCAGACCTGCTCGTCGTAGAAGTAGATCCCGGTGACCGCGTACTCGCTGGGCGGATCGGCCGGCTTCTCGACGATCCGGACGACCCGCTCGCCGTTGAGCTCGGCGACGCCCAGATGTTGCAGGTGCTCCGGTTCCCCGAGCTCTGCGAGCAGGATCCGGCCGCCGCGCTCCTGGCGTCGGAAGTTCTCGACAGCCGGGGCGAGGGAACGCTCGACCACGTTGTCGGCGAGCATGACCACGATCCGATCGCCGCGGCCGAACCGCTCGGCGAGCCCCAGCGCTTCCGCGATCCCGCCCGGCTTGTCCTGGTACGCGTAGAAGAGCCGGTCGATCCCGTACTCGTGCCCGTTCCCTAGCAGGCGGAAGAACTCACCCGCGTGGGTGCCGCCGGTCACGAGCATGAGCTCGGTGACGCCCGCCTTGACGAGCGCCTCGATCGAGTAGGTGACCATCGGCCGGTCGTAGATCGGCAGCAGGTGCTTGTTCGTGATCAGTGTGAGCGGATGCAGCCGCGAGCCTGTGCCGCCGGCCAGGATCACGCCCTTGAGCGGAGCCTCCATCGGCCGGGATGGTACGAGCTAACGCATTCCTCAAGCCGCCCTAACAGACGACAATTACCTTTGGGGGCATGAGCAGGCTGCTTCTCGCAGCCGCCGTGCTGGCTTTGACGCCCGGGGCTGCTGCGAGCCCCGCGAACCGCCCACTCCTCACGTACGCGGTCGCGCCGATCAACATGAGAGGGGGCGCGCTGTCACTGGGCCTGTGCGCGACAGACCTGAACGGGACGACCTTTCGCCTCACCGACCCGCACTACAACGACCGCCAGAGCTGGTCGCCCCACGGCCGGTCGGTCGCGTTCGTCGGTCCGGCGGACCCGCCGGGGCAGGACCACGGCATCGACCTCTTCGTCGCGGACGCTCAAGGACAGAACGCCCGCGATCTGACGAGCAACGGCGCCCGGGGGAGCCCTTCCGGCGCATTCGGGTGGTCTCCCGACGGCAGCGAGCTCGGCGCGAACTGGTCTGGGTTGGGCAACGCGGTGTTCATCGCGAAGGCGGACGGTTCCGGCTCGCGCCTTCTCGCCTCCACGAGTTACGGGGCGTACGTCTTCGGCGATTCGTGGTCTCCAGACGGAAGGCAGATTCTTCTCTCGCGCTCGAGCTTCGGCAACATCCCTCCGACGATCTCCGTGATCAACGCAGACGGCACCGGCGAGCGGAAGCTGCTCAGTGCCGCCGATCTGGCCAGCTGGTCTCCCGACGGACAGCGGATCGCCTACGTCGCGTACATCGACGGACGGGGAACAGGGCTTGGGGTCGCACGAGCCGACGGAAGTGACGCCCATCTCCTGTTTCAGGGCTCGATCCAGATCTGGCAGCCGGTGTGGTCACCCGACGGCAGCCGGCTTGCGTATCTCGAGGCGGCCAACGGGGTGAACGGGAACCTGAGGGTCGTCCGAGCGGACGGCACCGACGCCCGCATTCTGGCCACGGGCGCCAGCGGCACTCCGCAATGGTCGCCGGACGGGAGCTTGATCGCATTCACCCAAGGGCCGGAGCGGACTCCCGTGGTCGCAGTGATCAAGCCGGACGGCACGCAGTACCAGCAGGTCGCCGCTGGGTCCGATCCGGTCTGGCGCACCGCGGCGCCGCTGCCATCGGACCGCCGCCCTTGCATCGTCCGCGGGACTGCGAGAGCGGACGTCATCCACGGCACGGCCAGGGGCGACGTGATCCTCGCCGGGCCCGGGAACGACCGCGTCTCCGGTGGCGGCGGAGACGACGTCATCGTCGGCGGCCTCGGACAGGACCGGCTCTACGGCGGGCCCGGCAACGACAGATTCGATGCACGGGATCGACTTCGGGACTACGTCTTCGG
>DATDMJ010000055.1:0-2212 GCA_036518855.1 Gaiellaceae bacterium
CGCAGCGCAGGCGCTCCTCGCCGGGATCGCCGACCGCGGCGCGGACGCAGTCGGCTATGCGTACCGCAGCCCTGCGGACACGTATCCCGTGGTGACGAAGCAGCGGACGCCGGCGAGGCATCTCCTCGAGCGGATCGCCATCGCGGACCACGCGACCGAGGTCCTCGTGCACGTCCGCGACTACACGAAGGGCCATCCCTCGATCCCGGCCAACAACCACCCGGTGCGGCACGGGCCCGTCGTCGGGATCCACAACGGGATCATCCTCAACGACGACGAGTTGCTCGCCCCCCACTCCTGCGCGCGCTCAGAGCCTCGGATGACCGTCGACTCGGAGGCGATCTTCGCCCTCGCCGCCCACTCCGGGAACGAGCCTGGAGCGCTCGAGGCCCTGGCCGGCTCGATGGCCGCCGCCTGGCTGGACCAGCGCGAGCCGGGAACCGTCTTTGCCGCGCACGGCGTCGGCCGGCCTCTGTGGCTCGGCCGCGGGCGCGACGCGGTCTTCTTCGCCTCGAACCGCGCCGCCCTCGAGGTCGCTTCCGAGTACACCGGCGTGAGGCTTCGCATCAGCGAGGTGCGCGACGGGACGTTCCTCGCTCTGCGGGCAGGCCGTGTCGCCCGCACGGCTCGCTTCAGACCCGACCGGAGCTACATCGAGGAGACTTCGCTACCCGCCGTCCGCGCCCCCGGCGAGAGCGCGCACTGCCTCGCACGCCTCGCCGTGATCGCGGCGACCGCGTAGATCACGTCCGCAGCGTTCCGTCGCTCGCGACGTCTCGCCCCTGCTCTGCGAGCCGCTGCCGAACGAGGAACTGGAACGTCGACCACGCGCCGCGCCGCGCGTCGAACATCCGGTACACCTGCCACTCGGTCATGAGCGCCTCGTCCTGGCGCCGCGCCTCGGCCCAGTCCGCGAATTTCGGCAGACGCCCGAGCCGCTCCGCCAGCACGGCACCCTGGTCTACCGCCCGCTCGAGCCTCTCCTCCCCCACCGGCACGTCGAACCCGGCTTCGCGCAGGGCGTTCGTGAGCGAGCCGAACGTGTGCCAGTAGAGCGACTTGGAGGGCATCCGCCCCTTGTTCTCGTCGATGTCGCGAGCGGTCGGCGGCCGGCCCAGCTCGTCACCGAGGGTGCGCAGAAGGCCGAGCAGCTCCTCGCGTGTGGCGAAGCGCCGCGGGACGAGACCGGCGGCGCGCTTGGCCGCGTTCCAGGAGCCGAAGTGCTCGATCACCGTCTGGGGATGCACGGCCGTCTCCTCGTCGGCGGCGAACTCGCGCATCGTCGGCGAGCGGCCGAGCCGTTCGGCGCAGGCGACGATCTCGGCCACGATCTGTTCGTCCGTGTAGCGCTTGCGGATACCGGCCTGGAACTGCGCAAGCTCCCGCGGATCGATCGAGGCGAGCGCCCGGTAGCGGGGCTTCTCGGCCATAGTCAATAAGTGTAGAGCAGGTTGAGAAATTCGCAAGTAGTCCCGTGCAGGCGTGTCTCGGTACGCTCGCGCGATGCGTCTCCGTCCCCCACTCGCACTCGAGATCGCGGTCGCGCGCGGCGTGGCCGCTCTCTCTCGCGGCGTCGGGGCCGGTGGCGGGACGACGATTCCGGGCAGGCTCCTCGCAGAGCTCGACCGCGGTGCGATCGACCGCCTTGCCGCGCGGCTCGCGAACGGGACTGCGGTCGTCTCTGCCACCAACGGGAAGACGACCACGACCGCGATGACTGCCGAGATCCTGCGGCCGCGGCATTCCCTCGCCCACAACGCAGCTGGAGCGAACCTCGTGTCAGGTGTTGCCTCCACGCTCCTCCGCGCCGGAGATGCCGATCTCGGCCTGTTCGAGGTGGACGAGGCGGCGCTGCCGGAGCTCCTGCAACGGCTACGGCCGAGAGCGGTCTGCCTGGGCAACCTCTTCCGCGACCAGCTCGACCGCTACGGCGAGCTCGAGCTCGTGGCCGAGCGCTGGCGTAACGCAGTGGCCGATCTTCCGGAGGCCACACAGCTCGTCTACAACGCCGACGATCCGCAGCTCGCGGCCGTGAGCGAGACACGCCCCGGCAGCGTTGCCTTCGGCCTCGACGATCCGCGCATCGCCAGGCCCTCGCTTCAGCACGCGGCCGACTCCAAGTACTGCGTGCGCTGCGGCACACCGTACGAGTACGCCGCCGCGTACGTTGGGCATCTCGGCGCCTACCGGTGTCCCCGCGGCGACCACGCCA
>DATDMJ010000056.1:0-32541 GCA_036518855.1 Gaiellaceae bacterium
CACTCCAGGCCTTCGAAGTCGAGATCGTTCGTCGGCTCGTCGAGGCAGTAGACATCGTGCTCGGCGCGGAAGAGCTCGGTGAGGCGGGCGCGGGCCGCCTGGCCGCCGGAGCGGTTCGCGAGCTCACGCTCCTGCGGCAGGTAGCCGACCGAGAGCCCCGGCGGGCTCAGGCGGACGCGGCCGCGCTCCGGCTCCTCGAGGCCGGCGAGCAAGCGCAGCAGCGTCGACTTGCCGACGCCGTTCGGGCCGACGACGCCGATCCGGCTGCCGGCGCCGACGGTGAGCGACACGTGGCCGAAGACCTCGTCGGCGCCGTGCGAGACGGTGACGTCGACGAGCGCGATCGAATGTGGATGCAAAAGGACCTCCTGACGAGGAACGAGAACTGCGTGATGTCGTCAGCTAGGCCCGCATAGAACGGCGCCGGAGCGCCACGCTGAATCCTAGAGGCGGTCCTTCAGCTCCGCCAGGGCGGACCACCTTGGATCCGACTCGTCCTCCGGGTGCTCGTGGGGCTCGCTGTTGAGGTTCTTGCCGCAGACCGGGCAGAGGCCCGCGCAGTCGGCACGGCAGAGGATCTTGTCCGGCAGCGCCAACGCGAGGGCATCGTGCGCCCAGGCGGAGAGGTCGAGGCGGTCGTCCTCCAGGTACGGCGTGCGCAGCTCGTCGTCGCCCTCGGGCGCCGTCGCCTGGTACTCGCGCGCGGAGATCGGCAGGTCGAGCACCGCATCGTCGAGGCAGCGGAAGCACGGCCCGTGGAGCCGGACGTGGAAGCCGAGCTCGAGCACCGTCCCGGTCGAGGCGTGCGTGATCGTCAGCTCGGCGGGCACGGTCTCGGGCACCGGCTGGTAGCGCTGGCCGCCGAGCTCGAGCGGCTCGAGCCGGATCTCCTTCACGTCCCGGAACTGCTCGCCGGACCGAAGCTTGACGGTGCGGAGGTTGAACGTGGTCACGACGGCCACGGTAGCGAAGGACTCAGATCCGGCGAACGAGCTCGTCGAGCGGCCTGCGGTTCGCCGCCGCGCTCCACTGCTCGGGGCTCTTGGATTCCGGATCGAGCGGACGCTTCGGGTAGCCGAAGCTCGGAATGTTGACCGGCAGCCAGCCCGCGTCGAGGCCGAGTGCCTCTGCAGCAGCGCCCGGGTCACGCGTGCCGTTCGGGCACGAGACGACGCCCTCGTTCCAGGCCGCGAGCATCATGTTCTGCATCGCGCGCCCGACATCGAACGGGTACTTGCCGCCCTCGGTCGCGATCGCCACCGCGAACGCGCAGCTCCGGACGTTTCCGCTCGCGTAGACCATCTCGGCGACACGCGCCTTCGCCTCGTCGCTCTCGACAAGCACGAACCTCCAAGGCTGCTTGTTCTGCGAGCTGCCGGTCAGGCGGCCGGCGTCGAGGATGCGCCGCCCGATGTCGTCAGGGACCGGCCGGTCGGCGTAGCTGCGCCAGTCGCGCTTGCTGGCGACGGCGAGGTAGGTGTCCAAGGCCCTAGCTCAGTAAGGCTGGTCGTCGTTGGTGCTCTCGACGATCCCTGCAGCGACCCCGGCGACGACCGTCTCCTGCGAGCGCTCGTGCAACCGCTCCCGACCCCGCTTGACCGCGTTCAGGAACTTGTCGAGGTTGACCTCGAGCGTCGAGAGGATCGAGTCGGCCCAGTCCTCCATCTCCAGCCGCGTCTCGCGGGCCTGGCGACGGGCGTCGTCGACGATCTCCCCGGCCTGGCGCTCGGCGAGCTTGACGATCTCGGTCTGCGAGGCCTCGCGAACCGCTTGCTCGCGCGCCTCGCCGAGGATCCGGTCGCACTCCCGCTTCGCCTCGGCCAGCATCTCCTGGCGCTCCTTGACGATCCAGCGGGCCTGCTTGATCTCCTCGGGGATCGTTGCCCGCATCTGGTCGAGGATGTCGTAGATCTCCTCGCGGTCGATCCGGACCTGGTCGGTCAGGGGGACGGCCTTCGCGTTGTGGACGAGGTCGTCGAGCTTGTCGATTAGAACGAGTACATCCATGGATTTCCGGAGTTTACAGGGGCCTTAGGACTGCGGGCTCCTTCGCCAGAACCGCCAGCCGCGAGGCTCCGGCTCGGGCTCCGGGTCGGGCTTCCGCGGCGGCTCCGGGCGCGGTGCGTCGGTGCCCGAGATCCAGCGGCGGCCGCTGGCCTTCAGCTCCTCGAGCAGCTGTTGCGCCTCGCCCTGCGGCAGGACGACCTCGTCGGCGTCGCCGAGCTTCGACTCGAGCCGTTCCGCGGCCTCGCTCCCCGCGCCGCGGGCGCGGAGCTTCTGCAGAACCTCGTGCGCGTCGCGCTTGCCGAGGCGCACGTCGTCCCCGGTCGCGAGGAGCTGCTCGATCCGCTCGCTCATTCGGCCGGGTTCTCCGGGGTGCCGGGCCTTCCGTCCGGGAAGAGCTCCTTGAACCTGCGTGCGACGCTCTCGGGCACGAGTTCATCGACGTTTCCGCCGAAGCTCGCGATCTCCTTCACGCCGCTCGACGAGACGAAGCTCACCTGCGGACTGGCCATCACGTAGACCGTCTCCACCTCGGGCGCGAGCGTGCGGTTGAGCTGGTTCATCTGGAACTCCCACTCGAAGTCGGAGATCACGCGGAGCCCCTTCACGATCACCTTGGCGTCCCACTTGCGCGCGAACTCGACGACCAGCTCGGAGAAGACGTCCACCTCCACGTTGTCGAGGTCGCCGAGGGCGTCCTTCAGGAAGCCGACCCGCTCGTCGAGGGCGAAGAGCGGCTGCTTGTGCTGCGGCGTGCCGACGACGCCGACCACGACGCGGTCGAAGATGTCGGCGGCGCGGTTGATCACGTCGACGTGCCCGTTCGTGACGGGGTCGTACGTGCCCGGGTAGATCGCGGTGATCACTCGTGCTCGAAGAGGGTCAGGCGCGCGGCGCCGTAGCGACGGCTCGTTCGCTTCGCCAGCGGGAGGTCGGGCTCCTCCGTCGCGGCGGTCTCCACGAGGAGGAGGCCGTCCGGCGCGAGGATCTCCGGCAGGTGCTGAATCAGCGCGTTTTGCAGGGAAGAAAACCTCCGATAGGGCGGATCGACCAGCACGAGATCGTAGCGGGTGCCCCCGCGGGCATCGGCGCGCAGGGCCGTGAGGGCGTCCTGGCAGAGGACGGTTGCGCCCTCGAGCCCGAGCTTGTCGAGGTTCCGGTTGATCGCTCGGCAGGCGTCGCGGTCGCTCTCGACGAAGGTCGCGTGCGCGGCGCCGCGGCTCAGCGCCTCGAGACCCATCGCGCCGGAGCCGGCGAAGAGGTCGAGCACGCTCGCCTCCTCGACGGAGCCGGGACCGATCAGGTTGAACGCGGCCTCGCGGACGCGGTCGCCGGTCGGACGGGTCTCATGGCCCTTCGGCGCGAAGATCCGAGCGCCCTTCCGCGAGCCCGCGATGATCCGCATGCCGTCCGCCTAGGCCCGCTGCGGGAGCGGCGGGTCTTCCTCGCCGTTCAAGACCCGCAGCGCCCATTCCGCCTCCTCGGCCACGGTCCACCAGCCCTCGACCTCCTCGCCGTCGGTGTCCGCCAGTTGGACGATGGAGGCCCGCAGTTCCTGGAGGCCGAGTACCCCTGCGGCGAAGACGCTCCAGAAGCGGACTCCGGGAGCGGAGTCGCGGAGGCCCACGCGAATCGCGGTTCGCACCTCGGCCAGCACCGGCTCGTGCTGCAGCAGATGCCCGAGCCCCTCGGCGGCGTACGCGCGCACGACCTCGCTCTCCTCCGGGTCGCCGAGGACGAGGGCGAGCGAGGGCGCCATGTCGGGGTCGCCGCTGAAGCCGAGCACGTACGCGGCGGCGGCGCGCGGTTCCTCCTCGCCTTCCTTCTCGAGGATTCGCTCGACCGCGCCGGGGACTTTCGGATCGTCCTCGCGGGCGAGGATCGTCGCTGCCTCCCAGCGCTCGCGCTCGTCGCCGTTCGACAGGGCTCGGACGAGGCGTCGGCGCTCGAGCGTCTTCATGCCGCCACCTCGTTCTCGGCGAAGAGCCGTTCGACCTCGTCCGTCAGCGGCCCTTCGTAGTCGACGAGGCCGTCCGCGGCGGCCCGCGCCCGTTCAAGCAGCGGTCGGTCGCGGCGCCAGTGGACGAACCGCAGGTCGGACAGGCCTGACTGGCGGGTGCCGAGCAGCTGGCCCTCGCCTCGGAGCTCGAGGTCCTTCTCCGCGAGCTCGAAGCCGTCGGTGGAGTCGACCAGCGCCTGCAACCGCGCCTGGGCGTTTTCGGTCAGCTCCTCGCGGGCGCGTGAAATCAGCAGGCAATACGACTGCTCGGCGCCGCGACCGACGCGGCCACGGAGCTGGTGCAGCTGCGCGAGCCCGAAACGGTCCGCTTCCTGGACGATCATGATCGTCGCGTTCGCGACGTCGACGCCGACCTCGATCACGGTGGTCGAGACGAGCACGTCCAGCTCCCGCGCGACGAACGCGGCCATCAGCGCCCGCCGGTCGGCCGGCCGGAGCCGCCCGTGCATCAAGCCGACGCGATAGCCCTCGAGCTCTCCGCGGCGCAGCCGCTCCGCCTCCGCCTCGGCCGCCCGCGCCACGGAGGTGCCCGACTCCTCGATCAGCGGACAGACGACATAGGCCTGCCGGCCGGCATCGAGGTGCTTCCGCAGCCGGCGGTACGCCTCGGACGAACGCTCGGCCGTGACCCACGACGTGATGATCGGCTTCCGCGAGGCCGGCGGCTTCGCGATCTCGGTGACCGAGAGGTCGCCGTAGAGGGTCAGCGCGAGCGTGCGCGGAATCGGCGTGGCCGTCATGTGGAGCACATGCGGAGCGCGGCCCTCGGTGAGCGCCTTGCGCTGCTCGACCCCGAAGCGGTGCTGCTCGTCGACGACGGCAACGGCGAGATCGTCCAGTTCGACGCCTTCCTGGATGAGTGCGTGTGTTCCGACGACGATCCGCGCCTCGGCGACCTCCGACTTGACCGAGCCGGTCAGCAACGCAACCGGAACGCCGAGCTGCGCACAGAGCGGCTCGATCGTCAGAAAGTGCTGCTCAGCGAGGGTTTCGGTCGGCGCCATGAGCGCGCCCCGCAGCCCGGCTTCGACCGCCCGCAGCAGCGCATAGAGGGCGACGACCGTCTTGCCCGAGCCGACGTCGCCCTGCAGCAGCCGCTGCATCGGCGCCTCGCCGGAGAGATCGCGGTCGATCTCGGCGATCGCGTGCTCCTGGTCCGGCGTGAGTCGGAACGGCAGGAGCTCGCGGTAGCGCGCCGTCAGCTCGGCCGGGTCGCCGAGAGGACGCGCGCGCTCCGCGGCCCGCCCGGCCCTCGCTCGCGCGAGCCCGACCTGCAGGGTCAGCAGTTCGTCGAAGGCGAGCCGCCGCCGCGCCTCCTCCCCTTCGTCGAGCGAGCCGGGCCGGTGCAGCGCGACGAGCGCGTCGGCGCGCAGCGGCAGCCGCTCCCGCGCCTTCAAGGCGGCCGGCAGCGGATCCGGAACGTCCCGCGCGAAGACGAGCGTCCGCTCGACCAGACCGCGCAGCCGCTTCGGCGTGACCTCCTCGCTCGCCGGGTAGACGGGCGCGAAGTCCGCGGTCGCCGAGACGCCGTTCAGGTCGTAGGAGCGAACCTTGAAACCGTTCCGCTCGAGCTGTCCGCGCAGCCGCACGCGCGTCCCGGGCTGGAGCTTCTCGGCGAGCCACGCCTGGTTGAACCAGACCGCGCCGATCTCGCCGCTGTCGTCGGCGACGCGGGCCTGCACGATCGCGAGGTTCCGGCGCGGCCGCCGCACCGAGACGCGTCGCACCTCGCCTGCGATCGCCGCCTCCTCGCCGGCCAGCAGGTCGGCGATCCGCCGCTCGGGCACGGCGGCCTCGTAGCGATGCGGTCCGTGCTCGAGCAAGTCGCGGACGGTGCGTAGCCCCAGCTTCGCCAGCTGCTTCTCGAGCGTCGGCCCGACGCCCTTGAGCGTCGAGGCAGGACGATCGAGGCTCTCGGGACGGGGGGTCCCGGGCAGGCGCGGCCAGGCGTCAGGCGCCTGCTCTCCGGCAAAGGCCGTCGGCACGGCGATCAGTCTAAGAAGCGCTGCCGTCGTCGAACCAGAAGAAACCGACCGTGCCTGGCCCCGCGTGCGCACCAAGAACCGGGCCGAGAGTCGCGACGAGCTCGATCTCGGCGTCAGGCCGAGCGTCGCGGACCAGCTTCCGAAGCGCCTCCGCCCGCTCGGGGGCGTCGGCGTGCGCGATGCCGACCCTCAGCGACGGCGAGTCCCGGGTGTCGCCCTCGAACGCGGTGGCGAACTCGAGGAAGGCCTTCCGGTTTCCGCGGACGCGCTTCACCGGCACGACCTCGCCTTCCTCGATGGTGAGGATCGGCTTGATGTGGAGCAGCTCGCCCGCCCAGCCCCGCGCGCGGCCGACCCGCCCGCCCCGGACGAGGTACTCGAACGTGTCGACGGTGAAGAGCAGGCCCGCGTCGCGGCGGTGGCGCTCGGCCAGGTCGTCGATCTCCTCGTCGGTCGTGCCGTGCTCGAGCCGCCGCTGGATCGCGAGCCCGAGCATCGCGATCGCGAGCGAAGCGCTCTCGGAGTCGATCGTGCGCACGCGGTCGCCGCCGAGCATCCCCGCCGCGGTGCGCGCGCTCTCGAGCGTTCCGGAGAGCTTGCCCGCGATATGCAGCGAGAGGATCCGCTCGTAGCCGCTGAGATCCTCGTAGGCGGCGAGAAAGTCGGCCGGAGTGGGCTGGGAGGTCGTCGGGGTCTGCTCGGCGCCGCGGAGACGCTCGTAGAACGCCTCGGGTGCGAGCTCGACGTAGTCGCGGTAGCTCTCCTCGCCGAAGCGCACGTACAGGGGAACGACGCGCCAGCTGGGAAATCGCTGCGGCGCGTCGGGGAAGTCCGCAGTCGAGTCGACGACGATCGCGGTGTTCTCGACGGTGAGGTTCATGCCACCGCAGGACGCGCCGCCGTCCTGATCGCGTCGACGATCGCGTCGAGGCCTTCGTCCTTCTCGAGACAGCCGACCGCGCCCGCCTCGATCAACGCCTTGCGCTCGCGCGCGCTGGCCTCGGCCGTCAGACACACCACGGCGGTCTCGGGGCACGCTTCGAGCACGAGGCGCGTCGCCTGGACGCCGTCGAGCCCTGGCAGCCGGTAGTCCATGAGCACGACATCCGGGCAGAGGTCGCCGACGACCCTGGCAGCCTCCGTGCCGTCGCCGACCGACGCGATGACCTTCATCTCGGGGCGAAGGCCGAGCAGGAGCTCGAGCGCCTCCCGGAACACGTCGTTGTCCTCCACGAGGACGAGGAGGATCTGGTCGGTCACGGGAACTGACTCTATTCGGCGAGCAGCAGCAGCTGGTAGTGCGGCTGGCCACCGTCGTGAAGGTCGATCTCGATCTCGGGATGCTGTTCTCGGAGCTCGTCGACCAAGCCGTTCAGCTCGGGCGCGCCGTCACCTGCAAGCAGCGTGAGCACCTCCCGCGGCTGGACGAGCAGACCCTGGGCGACCGCCGCCGCGACCTCGGCGAAGCTCGTCCCGCTCGCGACCGCGCGGCCCTCGAGCAGGCCCAGGAACTCGCCCTCGCGCACGCGCAGGCCGTCGACCTCGGCGTCTCGCGAGGCCGTCGTCACCTCCCCCGTCGCCGCCGCTTCGACCGCTTCCTGCATCTCGGCCGCGTTCTCCTCGGCCGTTCGCTCCGGGTGGAAGGCGACGAGCGCCGCAAGCCCTGCCTGGAGCGAGCGCGTGGGAACGACCTGGACCGGACGCGTCGCGAGGCCGGCGGCCTGCTCTGCCGCGAGGATGACGTTCGCGTTGTTTGGGAGCAGCACGGCCTCGTCCGCGTTCGCCTCTTCCACGGCCGCGAGCAGGTCCGCGGCCGGCGGGTTCATCGTCTGGCCGCCCTCGACGATCCGCGCGGCGCCGAGGCTCTCGAACAGGCGGCGGTTGCCCTCGCCGGCCACGACGGCGACCGCAGCCGTGCCCGCACGCGGCCCCTCCGCGCTGAGCCGCGCCTCGCGCTCCGCGGTCTGGCGGTGCATGTCGGCGATCTCGACGGCTTCGATCGTGCCGACGGCGGTTCCGACCGCGAGCGCTGCGTCCGGATCGTCGGTGTGGACGTGCGCCTTCAGGGCGCTGCGGTCGCCGACGACGAGCAGCGAGTCGCCGAGCCGCTCGAGCTGCTTCTCGATCTCGGCGCCGTCGAGATCCTCGCCCTCGATCACGAAGGTCGTGCAGAAGCGGTAGCGCGAGAGCTCCTGGTGGACGGCCTGCGCCGGGAGCTCGGGCGTAGCCGTGGTCTCGGGGAGCTCCTCTCCGCGTGCCGCGGCCACGATGCCCCGGAGGACCTCGACGAGGCCGACCGCGCCTGCGTCCACGACGCCGGCCTGGCGCAGCACGTCGAGCTGCTCCCGAGTCCGGGCCACCGCCGCTTCGCCTTCCGGGATGAGGGCCTCGAGCAGGCCGGCGGCATCGTCTGCCGTCGGAGCGCGCCGTTCCGCCTCCTCGGCAAGCGCGCGGATGACGGTCAGCATCGTCCCCTCGACGGGCTCGCGGACGGCCGCGTAGGCCGCGTCCGACGCCGCGCCCAGCGCGCGGGCGGTCGTGGGAGCGTCGATCGCTTTGGCGGCGGCGAGCTCCTCGGCCGCGCCGCGCAGGATCTGGGAGAGGATCACGCCGGAGTTCCCGCGGGCGCTCAGGAGGGCTGCTTTGGTCGTCTCTCGCGCGAGGGTCTGGCGGTCTTCCGCGTCCGAGGCGTCGAGCGTCTCGGCAATCCCACGCACGGTGAGCAGCAGATTCGTGCCCGTGTCTCCGTCGGGAACCGGGTAGACGTTGAGGTCGTCGATCCGCTGCCGGCTCCGCTCGAGCGCCGCAACCCCGCCGCGAACCAGCCTGCGCAGCGCTTCGAGCTCGCTCATGGCGCAACGTTACGCTTCCGTCGCACCCGCGTCACACTCGCGTGCGAGTTTCGTCGTTACGCTCGCAGCGGGGAGGAGGCTGGGTGTGCCTTAAACAGGGGCCGTGAACTGCGGCCGCGGGCCCGGGTTAGATCGCCTTCTCGACCCGGCCGCTCTTGAGGCAGCGGGTGCAGACGTACGCGCGCGTGCGCTTCCCGCCGAGCAGCACGCGGACGCGCTGGAGGTTCGGGTTGAAGCGCCGCTTCGTGGCCACCATCGAGTGGCTTCGGTTGTGGCCGAACGACGGCTTCTTTCCACAGATTGCGCAGACCTTGGACACGGCGGCGGAGTGTAGCTAAGACGTGCGCCTGTCAGGCGGGCGCGCCGCCGGCTGCGGCGCGGAGCTGGGAGAACACGTCGGCCATCTCGAGCGCCGTCCGAACAGCCTCAGCGCCCTTGTCCAGCCGCGCCCGGGCCTGCTGCTCGTTCTCGACCGTCAGGACGCCGAACGCGACCGGGACACCGGTCTCGATCCCAGCCAGCTGGAGTCCGCTAGCCGCCTCGCTCGCGACGTACTCGAAGTGCGGCGTCTCGCCGCGGATCACCGCGCCCAGCGCCACGATGCACGAGTAGCGCCTCGTCTTTGCGAGCGCCATCGCGGCCAGCGGCAGCTCGAAGGCGCCCGGGACCGGCACGACGGTGACCGCCTCCCGGCCGACCCCGGCACGCTCGAGCTCGTCGAGCGCGCGCGACAGCAGCTCGCCCGTGACCTCGCCGTTGAACCGGGCCACGACGACTCCCACCGAGCGGCGGCCGCCGCTCGGCTCGCCCTCGATCACGCCGTAGCCGTCCGGAATCTGAAGGCCTCCGGGCAGGTGCTGCTGGCGCGGGAGCTCGTCCTCCTCGGCGGGGAGCTCCTCCTCTTCGGGCGGCGGCTCAGGAGCCTCGCGCTCGGTTTCCACCTCGGTGACGTCCTCGCGCCGTTCCTCGTCCGGCTCGTCCTCGAGGCGAAGCCGCGGCTCTTCGAGCCCCTCGCTCACGTCTCGTTCTCCCCGTCGAACCGGAGGTCCTGGTGGTGCAGCCGGTGCCCGAGCTTGTCCCGCTTCGCCGCCAGGTAGCGGCGGTTCTCGCCGTGCGGCGGCGTCTCGATCGGCACCTGCTCGACCACCGTCAGCCCGTAACCCTCCAGCCCGCTGATCTTCTTCGGGTTGTTCGTGAGGATCCGGATCGTGGAGAGCCCGAGGTCGGCGAGGATCTGATTCCCGATCCCCCACTCCCGAGCGTCCGCCGGGAACCCGAGCTCGAGGTTCGCCTCGACGGTGTCGAGCCCCGTCTCCTGGAGCTCGTAGGCCCGGAGCTTGTTGAGCAGGCCGATTCCGCGGCCCTCCTGCGCCATGTAGAGGAGCACTCCGCGGTCCTCGCCGGCGATCTGCTGTAGCGCCTGGTCGAGCTGCTCGCCGCAGTCGCAGCGCAGCGAGTGGAAGACGTCTCCGGTCAGGCACTCCGAATGGACACGCACAAGGACGTCCGCGAAGCCGTCGACGTCGCCCTTGACGAGTGCGAGGTGGTGCTTGCCCGTGAGCCTTTCGCGGAACGCGATCGCCTGGAACTCGCCGTACGCCGTCGGGAGCCGAACGGAGGTCGTGCGCTCGACGAGCTTCTCGGTCCGGCGCCGGTACTCGATCAGGTCGGCGACGGTGACCATCTTCAACCCGTGGCGCTCGCAGTATCGGGTCAGGTCCGGGACGCGGGCCATCGTGCCGTCGTCGTTCATGATCTCGCAGACCACGCCCGCGGGATTCAGCCCGGCCAGGCGCGCGAGATCGACCGCGGCCTCGGTCTGTCCGGCGCGCTGAAGAACGCCACCGGGACGCGCGCGCAGGGGGAAGACGTGCCCAGGTTGCACGAGATCTCCGGGCCCACGGCTCGGGTCGATCGCGACCTGGATCGTGCGCGAGCGGTCCGGCGCGGAGATGCCGGTGCTGATGCCTTCGCGCGCCTCGATCGAGATCGTGAAGGCAGTGCCGAACGGCGTCTCGTTGCGCTCGGTCATCGGACGCAGACGCAGCTCGTCGCAGCGCTCTTCGGTGAGGCAGAGGCAGATGAGGCCGCGGCCGTGCGTCGCCATGAAGTTGATCGCCTCGGGCGTCGCGAACTGCGCGGCGATCGTGAGGTCGCCTTCGTTCTCACGGTCCGCGGCATCGACCACGACGACGAACTTGCCCTGGCGGATGTCCTCGATCGCCTCCTCGATCGGGGCGAACGCAGTGGAGCGTCTGGCGGTGTCCATCGTGCGGCGGATCGTACCGCTCAGGGCTGGGCGAGCCGCTCGACGTACTTCGCAAGCACGTCGGCCTCGAGGTTGACGCGACCCCCGGGCGCGAGGCCGGATAGCGTCGTCTCGCGAAGGGTGTGCGGGACCAGTGCGATCGCGACGCCGCCGTCGTCGACCTCGGCAACGGTCAACGAGACGCCGTCGACGGCCAGCGAGCCCTTTTCGACGCAGTAGCGGAGCACTTCGGGTGGGATGTCGAGCCAGAGGCGAGCACCGTCGCCTTCGCTCTGGAGCGAGCGGACGCGGCCCACGCCGTCGACGTGACCCTGGACGTAGTGGCCTCCGAGCGGCTCGCCAGCCCGGAGCGCGGGCTCGAGATTGACCTCCGCGCCTTCGGACAGCTCGTCGAGCGTCGTGCGTGCGAGCGTCTCGGGAACCGCGTCGAAGGCGAGCTCGTCCTCCTCGACGAAGACGGCGGTCAGGCAGCAGCCCGCGATCGAGACCGAATCGCCGAGGCCCGTCTGCGCGGCAGTACGCGGTGCGGCGATCCGGAGCCGCATCGCCCCTCCGCCGTTCGACTCGGCTGAGACGACCCGCCCCCGCTCGCGCACGATCCCGGTGAACACGCGGAACAGGCTACCCGGGGGAAGTCACGCTTCCGTGACGGTCTCGTGACAGACACGCGCGCATTTCGCCGTTACGCTCGCCTCGGGGAGGAGGCCGCGCGAACCGCATTAAGGGACCAAGAGCTCTAGTCACGCGGAGACGATCGTCACGACCGCGAATCGTCGACCCGGCTGGCTGCCTCACGGCTCGTGGACGTACGCCGTCAACAGCAGGTCCTCACCCACCCGCTCGCTGGACACACGTCGCAGCTCTACCGGCGCGGAAAGCGCGGCGACCGGCCCAGGCCCCTCGCCCGAGACCCGCGGCGCGACGAACACGAGCAGCTTGTCCACGAGATCCGCCGCGAGGAACGACGCGGCAAGCGTCGGCCCGCCTTCCAGCAGCAACGAGCGCACACCCTCCTCCGCGAGCGCGGACAGCTCCCGCTCCAGGTCGCCAGCGCGCAGCTCGAGGTCGGAGCATTCCGGCAACGGGCCGCGGCCGAACGCGAGCCGGCGCGGCTGGCGCTCGACCTCCACGTCACGGGCGGTCAGCAGCGGATCGTCCGCCCGCACCGTCCCCATCCCGACCGCTACGGCGTCCGAGGCCGCCCGGAGCTCGTGCACTCGACGACGGCTCTCCTCGCCGCTGACCCACCGAGACCCCGGCACCGTCACGCGCCCGTCGAGCGTCATGGCGACCTTGTAGGTCACGAAGGGCCGCCGCCGCGCGATCCAAACTCGCCACGCCTCGTTCTGCACGCGCGCCTCCCAGGAGTCGACCACCTCGACTTCCACCCCGGCCGCGCGCAGCCGCTCGAACCCCTTGCCGTCCACCTTCGGGTTCGGGTCGCCCATTCCGGCGACGACCCGCGCGACCCCCGCCTCCACCACCGCGTCCGCGCAGGGCGGCGTGTCACCGTGATGCGAGCACGGCTCCAAGGTCACGTACAGCGTCGAGCCGCGGGCGCGCTCGCCCGCCGCCCGGAGCGCCGCGACCTCCGCGTGCGGCGTGCCCCGCCCCGCGTACCAGCCCTCGCCGACGACCTCGCCGTCGCCGACGACGACCGCGCCGACGAGCGGGTGGGCGTAGTCGACGCTGCCCCGCCCCCGCTCGGCGAGCTCGAGCGCGCGCTCGAGGCTCATGGCAGCTCGTCCACGAGCCCCCGGTAGGCGGCGGCCGGATCCTCTCCCCCGAAGATCGCGCTCGCGGCGACGAAGAGCCGCGCCCCCGCGTCGTACAGCTCGCGGATGTTCCCTCGCCCCACGCCCCCGTCGACCTGCACGAGCACGCCCTCCGGGAGGAGCTCGCGCAGCCGCCGCACACGCGCCACCGAGTCGGGGATGAACGCCTGCCCGGACCAGCCGGGATGGACGCTCATGCAGAGCACGAGATCGACCTCGGCCGAGATCGCAGCCGAGACCACGGGCTCGACGCTGGTCTCCGGGTTGAAGACGAGTCCGACCTCGAGACCCTCCTGCCTGGCGAGCCCGACCACCTCGGGTAGGGCCGGACACGTCTCGAAGTGCACCGAGACGCTGTCTGCACCGGCCTCCCGGAACTGGCCGAAATGCCGCTCGGGCGACTCCACCATCAGGTGGCAGTCCAGTCGCGCGCCCGCCTCGTGGACGCGCTCGGCGATCGACTGGAGCACGATCGGGCCCATGGTGATCGGCGGGATGAAGTGCCCGTCGCCGACGTCGAAGTGGAACACGCGCGTCCCGGCGCGCAGCAGGTCATCCACCTGCTCGCCGAGGCGGGAGAAATCGGCCGCGTAGAGCGACGGCTCGACCTCGACCTCGCGTGCCCATTCGCGCCAGCTCACGAGGGCGATCGTAGTCTCGCGACGAAGAACCCCGACGTCCGGTCGCGGTGCGGCAGAGTCAAAAGGAGCTCCGGCCGGCGCGGGTGCGCGAACTGCGGCCATTCCTCCCGGAGCGACTCGACCTCGAGGCCGGCTGCGTCGACCACCGCCTCGTTCTCCTCGGCGCTGATCGTGCAGACCGAGTAGAGGATCGCGCCGCCCGGCCGGACGCGCTCGGCCGCCACGCGCAGGAGCGCGAGCTGCAGCTCGGGGAGCGGCTTGGCGCGCCAGCGCAGGTCCGGGCGCGACGCGAGCACGCCGAGGCCGGAGCACGGCGCGTCGACGAGCACCCGGTCGAACCCGCGCAGCTCCTCGGGAAGCCTCAGCGCATCCGCGTTGACCACCCGCACGTTCGTCGCTCCGAGTCGGGCGCAGTTCTCCTCGAGCTGCCGCGCGCGGCCAGGATGGATCTCCACCGCCGTGACCTCGCCCGCCAGCTGCGTCGCCTTCCCGCCCGGCGCCGCGCACAGATCCAGCGTCCGCTCGCTTTCCCGGCTCCCCACGCAGAGGCCCGCCAGCTGGGAGCCGCGGCTCTGCGGCCAGATCAGACCTTCCCGAAGCGCCGCTTCGTCCACGCGTTCGACGTGGAGCGCGTCCGGGATCTCCGGATCCGGCCGGCCCTCGACATGCCCTTCCTTCCGCCGGTTCACGCGGACGACCGTCTCCGCGGGCTCGTTCTGGGCCTCCATCAGCGCGAGCGCCTCCTCGCGGCCGAGCTCTCGCCACCACACCTCGGCCACCCAGTCCGGATAGGAGTGCTTCAGCGCCGCTTCGCCCGGAGTGCCGTCGCCGAGGCCGGCCACGAGCTCCCGCAGCCCCAGCGCCAGCCGGCGCATGATCGCGTTCGCGAACCCCACGGCCCGCGGAAGCCCGGCCGCGCGCACGAGCTCGACCGACTCGTTGACCGCGGCGTGCACGGCGACCTCCGAGTAGGCGAGCTGGTAGGCGCCGAGCCGCAGCGCCGCGCGCACCGGCGCGTCCACCTTCGCCACCGGCCGCTTCCCCAGCTCCTCGATGCCATGGTCGAGCGTGCGGACGCGCTGGATCGTCCCGAACGCGAGCCGCTGCGCCAGCGCGCGGTCGCGCGAATCGAGGCCGGCTGCCGCGCTGGGAAAGGCGCGATCGGCGTACGCGTCCTCCTCGAAAACCCGCAGAACGGTGTCGAATGCCGCGCGCCGCGCTGGAGAGACGCTCACCTGAGCCCGCGCAGGAAGGCGTCGTAGTCCATCCGCCGCCCGCCTTCCGGCTGAATCTCCACCGGAACGAGCTTGCCGTCCTCGATCCGCGCCTTCCAGATCGCCACCGGGCGTCCGTGCACCTCTGCGCGCGCGCCGATGTGCGGCGAGAGCGCTCGGACCCGGTTCAGCAGCTCAGCGGCCGGCCGGCTCCAGTCGAGCTCGCGGTCGGCGGGGCCGATCTTCTCCGCGTAGGTCACGCCCTCATCCGGCTGCGGCGTGAACTGCGGGTCGGGGAGCGCCCCGTCGACGAGCTCCGCACCAAGCTCGCCCGCGCGCGCAGAGACGCTGCCGAAGTCGTCGTCCTCTCCGACCTCGAAGGCCCGCTGCGCGGCGATCGGCCCCGCGTCGAGCTCCGGCACGAGCTTGATGATCGTGACCCCGGTCTCGCGATCGCCCGCCATCAGCGCCCGCTCGATCGGCGCCGCCCCTCGCCAGCGCGGCAGCAGCGACGGATGGACGTTCAGCCACAGCGCGAGGTCGAGCACGTCCTCGGGGATCAGCGCGCCGTACGCGGCGAGCACCACCACGTCTTCGCCCGGATCGAAGCCCTCCAGCCGCTCCGGCTGCCGAACCTCGATCCCGAGCCGCTCGGCAACTTCTTTCGCAGGCGGCGGGCCGACGCGCCTGCCGCGCCCGCGCGGACGGTCCGGCCTCGTCAGCAGGTAGGAGACGTCGTGCTTCGCCGCCAGCCGCTCCAGCACGTCTGCGCCGAGCGGAGCCGTCGCGGCGACGGCGATCCTCAACTACCGAACGATGACGGGCTGCGGCCGGAGCGCCGCAAGCGCCTCGCGCCGCGCCTCGGGCGTCGTCCGGTCGAGGATCAGGATCCCGTCCAGGTGGTCGAGCTCGTGCTGGGCGACCCGCGCCGGCAGCCCTTCGAGCTCGAGCCGCAGCTCTTTGCCCTCCGGGTCGCTCGCCTCGAGCGTGATGCGCAGGTGCCGCTCGACCGGGATCACCACGCCCTGCAGCGAGAGGCAGCCCTCGTCGTCGGTCAGGCGCTCGTCCGAGCCTTCGACGAGCTGCGGGTTCACGACCACCTGCGGATCCTCCTCGGGATCCGGCCGCAGGACGAACACGCGTCGCAGGACGCCGATCTGCGTGGCGGCGAGCCCGAGCCCGTTCGCGTCGTCCAGCAGGTGCTCGAGCTGCTCGACGAGCCGGCCGAGATCGCCGTCGAACGCCTCGATCTCGTGCGCCTTCATCCGCAGCGCCGGGTCCGGGTACTGCCGAATCTGGGCGAGCGCAACCCGCCGCCGCGCCTCCGCCTCGGCGTCGAGCTTCTCTTCCCGGACCTCGCCGACGTCGTCCGCCATTGCGCGAATCTTAGTGGCGGTCAGAGGCTCTGCGGATCGACGTCGACGACCGCGGTGAGCCCCGCGCGGCGCATCGCGGGCGCGGCCGCTGCCAGCAGCCGCGCGGTGCGGGCGGCCAGGCGGCGAGGCTCGTCGGTCTTCGCGACGAGCTGGGCCCGGTGCTTGCCGCGCAGACGGAAGAGCGGCGCCGGGCCCAGCAGCTCGCCGTTGAGACCGACCTTCAGCTCGTCGAGGAGCGTCAGCCCTGCACGCTCCGAGGGCGAGGTCACGAGCACCCGCACGAGGTGGCTGAACGGCGGATACCCGAGCTCGCGCCGCCGCTCGAGCTCGTCGGCCAGGAAGCGCGGAACGTCGTGGCGCGCCGCGAGCGCCAGCGGGCGCGCGTCCGGCTGGAAGGTCTGGACGAGCACTCGCCCGGGCGCGTCCCTCCCACTCCGGCCGGCGAGCTGGGTGACGAGCTGGAAGGTCCGTTCCTCGGCGCGCAGGTCGGGCAGCCCGAGCCCGGTGTCGGCGTCCACGACCGCGGCCAGCGCGACGCCCGCGAAGTGGTGGCCCTTCGCGACCATCTGCGTCCCGAGCAGGACGGCGCGGTCGGCGTCGCGGAAGCGGCGCAGCGCGGCCGCGAGCTCCTCGGCGTGCGCGGCGGTGTCCGCGTCGAGGCGGATCAGCTCGAGCTCCGGCACGCGTGCTGCGAGCTCCCGCTCGAGCCGCTGCGTCCCGGCTCCGATCCGCGCGAGCTCGACCGAGCCGCACGCGGGGCACTCGGAAGGCGAGCGCTCGGCGTACCCGCAGTGGTGGCAGCGGAGCATCTCGTCGCGGTGGAGCACGAGCGCGACGTCGCAGTCCGGGCAGCGGAACGTCGACCCGCACGCGCGGCAGTGCAGCGCGGGCGCGATCCCGCGCCGGTTGAGCAGCAGGATCGCCTTGCCGCCGTTCTCGGCAATCGAGCCGAGCTCGGCGAGCAGCGGCGCGGAGAGGGGATAGCCCGCCTCGCGGCGCAGGTCGACGATCTTCACCGGCGGCAGCTTCCCGCCGAGCCGCTCCCGAAGCTCGAGCCGCTCGAGCGCGGCCCAGCTCTCCGGCCTCGGCGTCGCGCTGCCGTAGACGACCGTCGCGCCTTCGAGTGCCGCCCGCTTGGCGGCCACGGTCCGCGCGTCGTACCGTGGGTCGGACTCCTGCTTGTACGACTGGTCGTGCTCCTCGTCGACGCAGATCAGGCCGAGACCGTGCATGGGCGCGAACACCGCCGATCGCGCGCCGACGACGATCCTCGCGTCACCGCTCGCGATGCGTTCGCGCTCGTCGCGCCGCTCGGCATCCGTGAGGCCCGAGTGCAGCAGCGCGACCGAGTCGCCGAACCTCTCCCGGAACCGGCCGACCGTCTGCGGCGCGAGCGCGATCTCCGGCACGAGCACGATCGTCCCGAGGCCGCGTTCGAGCGCCGCCGCCGTGGCCTGGAGGTACACCTCGGTCTTCCCGCTCCCGGTCGGGCCGTAGAGCAGGAAGCGCCCGCCTTCGGCGATCCGTGCCAGGGCGGCCTCCTGGTCCGCGCTCAGCTGCGCCGGGGCGGCCTCGCCTTCGAGCGACTGCCGCTCCACGGGCGAGTCCTGCTCCTTGCGACGCTGCCGCCGCACCGGCGCCACGAGCTCGAGCGCCCGCGCCGGAGTCGAGCCGTAGTAGTCGGCCACCCACAGCGCGAGGTCGATCAGCGCGGGAGGCAGTTCGTGGACGACCCTCTCGACCGGGAGCGGCTTCACGCCCAGCGGCGCCGCCTCGACGACCTCGACGACGACCCCACGGGCCCGCGAACGCCCGAACGGAACCGTGACGACGGCGCCCTTGCCGGCGCCGTCAGGCAGCTCGTAGGTGAACTCGCGCGAGCTCAGTGCACGCGCCGTCACGAGCGGCACCACCGTCCCGTATCTCACAGGATGAACTTAGACGCCGGCCGCGACGAGGATGAAGTCGGTGGCGAAGCCAAGCGTCAGTCCGAGCAGCAGGCCGTACGCGGTCACCGTCTTCGACGAGAAGAGCCGGCACACGTTCAGCAGCTCCATCACCACGTAGAGGATCGACCCCGCCGCGAGCGCAAGGAAGAGCACGGAGACCGCCGTCGACGTCCACGCCTGCCCGACGAGCGTGCCGAAGAAGGTCGGGAACCCGCCGATCACACCCAGCATGGCGAGGAAGCGCCAGCTCGGGGGCTCGGCGTCCCCGGTCAGCGGCGCCACGATTCCGAACCCCTCGGTCGCGTTGTGCAGCCCGAAGCCGATCACGAGCACGTAGGCGAGGCTGAGCTTGTCGAGCGCCGCAGCCTGGCCGATCGCGAGGCCCTCGGAGAAGTTGTGCAGCCCGATCCCGGTCGCGATGAAGAGCGCGAGCCAGCGCGCCGGCGTGAGACCGACGAAATGCGAGCGCTCGAGCTCGCCCGCCGAGGCCGCGCCGGGGCCGAGGAAGCTCTTGCGCCTCCGCGCCTTCATCCACGAGTCGTAGTAGACGAGGCTCAGCAGGCCGAGCGCGAAGCCGCCGAACGCGAGCGCCGAGAGCCACGAGAAGCGGCTCCAGTCCTTCGCGTGCAGCGCGTCCTCGACCGGCGCGATCGACTCCGAGAGCACGTCCCAGAGCAGAAAGAGCAAGATCCCCGTGGCCGTCGCGCTCAGGAACGCCTTGAACGACTGGCCCACGTCGTGGAGGCGGCCCATCGGGAGGCCGATGAAGATGGTCAGCCCGGCGATGGCGCCGAGCCCGAGGATCTGCGTGGTAGACACTTGTAAGGCTCACCTTACACGCGGTCTGCTTTGCCCCGCGTAGACTCGCTTTATGGCCCAGGGACACTCCGTCGACGAGTACCTGGAGACGATCTACTTCCTCGCCTTTCCGATCGGCGAATACCGGCCGCAGGCCTCCGGCGCGCCGACCCTGGCCGCGCGGGTGGCCGAGATGCTCGGCATCTCGCGCGCCTCCGCCGGCGAGATGCTCAAGCGGCTCGAGGCCGAGGGTCTCGTCGAGCGCGGCGAGCGGAAGGAGGCGATTCTCACGCCGAAAGGCCGCGAGCGGGCGGAGCGAGTCGTGCGCCGCCACCGGCTGGTCGAGCGGCTCCTGACCGACTTCATGGGCTACACCGCCGCCGAGGCCCACGTCCACGCCGACGAGATCGGCGAGAGCTTCAGCGACGACATGATCGAGCGCATCGACGAGAAGCTCGGCCACCCCGAGCGCTGCCCGCACGGGTGGCCGCTCGACACGGACGCGGAGCAGGCCGAGAACCGCGAGCTCTCACCGCTCGCCGGCCTCGCTCCCGGAACGCGGGCGCAGATCGTCCGCCTGGCCGAACACGACGGCGAGCTGCTGCACTGGTTCTACGACCAGGGCTTCGTCCCGGGCACCGAGCTCGAGGTTCGCGAGGCTCAGCCCGCCGCGGAGCAGCTCACGGTGCGGGTGAACGGCGACGAGCGCGCGATCAGCGAGAAGGCCGCGGCCGGCCTCTTCGTCCGCGCGGTGTGAAGTCGGTAGCGCTCACCTTCGACGACGGCCCTTCGGCCTGGACGCCCCTGGTGCTCGACCTCCTGCGCGAGCACGGGGTGCGCGCGACCTTCTTCGTGATCGGCCAGCGCGTCCGCGAGCGCCCGGAGCTCGTGAAGCGCATCGTTGCCGAGGGCCACGAGCTCGGCAGCCACACGCTCACGCATCCACGCCTGACCGAGATCGGCGAAGACGAGGTGCGAGCCGAGATCAAGGGCGGCCAGGACGCGGTCGAGGAAGTGCTCGGCGAGGCGCCGCGGCTCTTCCGTGCGCCCGGCTTCCACGCGGACCGGCGCGAGCTCGCGATCGTCGAGGAGCTCGGGCTCGAAGCGGTGTTCGCGGACGTCGACCCGCAGGACTGGCGACCCGAGCGGAACGCGCACATGATCTTCAGCCTCGTGGTCAGAGATCTCCGCGAGGGCGCGATCGTCGACCTGCACGACGGGTGTCCGCACCCGCCGACGGCCTCGCGCGACGACTGCACGGCAACGGTTGAGGCGCTCGACCACCTGCTGCCCTGCCTCCGCGCCGAGGGCTACGGGGCGATGACGGTCTCCGAGATTCGGCAGTGCTAGCGGAGGGAGCGGTCGAGCGGCCCGACGGCCGGGTCGTCGCGTGGGCGGCCTGGGGCGACCCGGATGGCCGACCGCTGCTCCTGTTGCACGGCACTCCTGGGTCCCGGCTCGACCGCAGTCCCGATCCGGGCTTGTTCGAGCGGATCGGCGCGCACGTCGTGACCTTCGACCGGCCCGGCTACGGACGGTCGAGCGTGCACCCGGACCGAACGGTCCTGTCGGCGGCCGACGACGCCGTCGCGGTGGCCGACGCCCAGGGGTGGGACCGCTTTGCCGTGCTCGGCGTGAGCGGCGGCGGACCGCACGCTCTGGCCGTCGGGCGTCGGACTCCCGAACGGACGCGGGCGCTCGGACTCGCGGTGGGCTCGGCGCCGATGGAGCTGGTGGATCCCGACGACCTGATCGCACACAACCGCGAGGCGAGACGGCGGGTCCTGGAAGAGGGCCGGGCGGGCCTGGAGGAGTACCTGGCCGAGCCCGCCGCGCAGATCGCCTCCGATCCCGGGGCGGCGCTCGACTCGGCGATGGCAGATGCGCCGGAGGCCGACCGCGAGATGCTCGAGCGGCCCGATCTCCGCGCGCTGCTCGTGGAATCGCTGCGCGAGGCCTTCGCGAACGGCCCGCAAGGCTGGTTCGACGACGCGTGGGCGCTCTCCACGTCGTGGGGGTTCGAGCTCCGCGAGGTCGCCGTTCCCGTTCAGATGTGGTGTGGCGAGCTCGACCGGAACGTCCCGACGAAGTCGGTCGAGCGCATGGCCGCCGAGCTCGAGGTCGAGAGCCTCGAAGTCATTCCCGGAGCCGGCCATTTCGGCTGGCTCGTGCACGAGGAGCGGATCTTCCGCCAGGTCCTCGGCTAGCGCGGTCCGGCGAAGCGGCTCTAGGCGTGCGTCTCGGCGGGCGCGCCGGCTGCCGCGCGGAGTGCCGCGGCCTTGTCCGTCCGCTCCCACGTGAAGTCGTGGTCGTCGCGGCCGAAATGGCCGTACGCGGCGGTCTTCGCGTAGATGGGCCGCAGCAGGTCGAGGTCGCGCAGGATCGCGGCCGGTCGGAGATCGAAGTGGTCGCGGATCAGCTCCTCGATTCGCGACACGGGAATCCGCTCGGTGCCGAACGTGCGCACGGAGACCGAGACCGGCCGCGCGACGCCGATCGCGTACGCCACGTTCACCTCGCAGCGATCGGCAAGATCGGCCGCGACCACGTTCTTGGCCACGTAGCGCGCCGCGTACGCCGCCGACCGATCGACCTTCGTCGGGTCTTTCCCCGAGAACGCGCCGCCGCCGTGCCGTGCTGCGCCGCCGTAGGTGTCGACGATGATCTTGCGCCCGGTGAGCCCGGTGTCGCCCATCGGTCCGCCGATCACGAATTTGCCGGTCGGGTTCACGTAGACGAAGTCGCGCTCCTGGAAGCGCTTCTCGTCGTAGAGGTCGCGCGGCAGGATCGGGTGCAGGACGCGCTCGATCAGGTCGGGCTTGATCAGCGTCTCCGCGTCGCAGCCTTCGGCATGCTGGGTCGAGATCAGGATGCGCTCGATCTCGACGGGAGTCTGACGCCCGTCGTCGGCGACCTCGTAGCGAACGGTCACCTGCGCCTTGCCGTCGGGCCGCAGGTACGGCAGCTCGCCGACCTTCCGGACCTCCGCGAGCCGCTTGCAGATCTTGTGTGCGAGCATGATCGGCAGCGGCATCAGCTCCGAGGTCTCGCGCGTCGCGTAGCCGAACATCATCCCCTGGTCCCCCGCGCCCACCAGGTCGAGCGGATCGTCGTCGGCCGGATCGTGCTGCGTCTCGTACGACGCGTCGACGCCCTGCGCGATGTCGGGCGACTGCTCGTCGATCGCGACCACGACGCCGCAGGTGTGCGCGTCGAAGCCCCACTCCGAGTGCGTGTAGCCGATCTCCGCGATCCGGTTGCGCACGAGGCGCGGGATGTCGACGTAGGTCTCGGTCGTGATCTCGCCGGCCACGACGACGAGGCCGGTCGTGATCAGCGTCTCGCAGGCGACGCGACCGCCGGCGTCGTCCGTGAGGACCGCGTCGAGGACGGTGTCGGAGATCTGGTCGGCGACCTTGTCGGGATGCCCTTCGGTGACCGACTCGGAGGTGAAGAGGAACTCGCGCTGCGCCATAAGACGCGCCAGGCTACTTGATCTCGAGGAAGAGGTCGAAGGTTCGGGTGTTTCCCGACCCGGCGCTCCAGGCGAGGAACGACCGCAGCGGCCGCAGGTTCTCGGTCACCGACGGCGGGAGGTTCTGGCCGGAGATCCCGGCGAAGCCCTCGATCAGCGGGATCGCGTTCTTCAGGTCGAGGTAGACGTAGCCACCGTTCGAGTCCGGGAGTCCGGCCGCCGACTTCGCCTCCTTGAAGTCCGCGCTGTCCGCGAGCTTCTCGGACGAGCTACCGACCTGGTCGACCCCGCCCGGCGCGCTCGTGACGACGACCTTGCCGTCCTTCGCGCCGTAGTGGACCGCGATCTGGCCGAAGTCGATCGTGCGCTGCGTCCCGCGCTTGAGCGTCCCGCCGGTGGCGCGCGCGATCCGGGCGGCCAGCTTGTCGAGCGTCGCGAGGGCCGTGTCCGTGTTCTTCGGCTGCAGCAGCAGCGTGATCTCCGGGATCACGGCGCCGGGCCGGACGTAGAGCGCGGTCTCGTTCGCGAACAGCTGGACGAGCTCGTCCACCGAGATGCCGAGCGCGTACTCGAGCGGCGCCTGCGCAGTGCCGAGCGCCGAGCCGATGCCCTGCGCCGAGCGGAAGGTCAGGAAGGCGAGGGCGTCGCCCGGAACCTCGTCGATCAGCTTCGAGGCGTAGTCGCCCGAGCCGACGAAGGCGCCGGCGCCCGAGCCCTGGACGGCTCCGTGCACCCGCAGCCCGTCGTTCTCGGCGCTCACCGCGGCGGAGACGAAGTCGAGCTTGTCGAGCCCCGGCGCGGCCGCGGTCAGCCCGCTGCCCTGGCCGTGCTCGCGGATCAGCTTGGCGAGCTGGGCGCCATTGACGTACGCCTTCGCGAGCGCGTCCGAGGGCAAGGTCCCGAGCGCGTCGTTGTAGGCCGATTCGTCCGAGAGAGACTTGTCGCCGGACTTCAGCGCCTGGTCGATCTGCGCCTGGGTGTCGGAGATCACGTACCAGCCGTCGACCTCGCGGTACACCGTCGGCTGCCCTGAGGTGTCGGTCGCGTTCAGCTTCTTGACGAGGTCCTTGAACTTGCCCGCGTCGTCCGGCTTCGTCAGCCCGACGACGGCGACGTCCTTCGCGGTCGGGCCCGGGACGAACGCGAAGTCGACCTCGGGGCCGAGCGCGGGCTCGACGTCGTTCTTGAAGTCGACGCCGTTCTTGGTGAACTCCTGGCCGAGCTTCTGGAGCAGCAGGTCGCGGCCGGGGAACTTCTTCGCCAGCGTGTCGACCTGCTTCCACTGGCTCGAGCCCAGATCGCTGTCGACCGAGATGAAGGCGATCGCGTTGGGGTTGATCAGCGTTGCACCGGAGCCGCCGGACCCGACGCTGGTCGCGCCGCCGCAGCCCGCTGCCAGCAGCGCCAGGGCGGCGAAAAGGCCGAGTGAGATCGTCTTGAGCGTCGTCATTCTCGTGTCGGCTGACGGCCCATGAGGCTGGCGGCCAGCTCGTGAAGGTCGGTTCCGTCGAGCACCTTGCAGACCCCTTCGGTAATCGGCAGCTCTATTCCCAACCTGTAGGAAAGATCACGCAGTACGGGCGCGGTCGTAAGGCCCTCAACTGTACCTATCTCGGCGGCTGCCTCTTCGGGTGTCGACCCCCGCGCGATCAGCTCTCCGGCCTGGCGGTTGCGGCCGTGCCGGCTCCAGCAGGTGACGATCAGATCGCCCATCCCGGCGAGCCCCGCGAAGGTCTCGGGACGGGCGCCGCAAGCCTCGCCGAGCCTCGCCATCTCGGCCAGGCCGCGGGCGATCAGCGCCGCCTTGCCATTGTCGCCGAGGCCGAGCCCGTCCACGCCCCCCGCCGCGAGCGCGATCACGTTCTTTGCCGCGGCACAGAGCTCGACGCCGGTCAGGTCGTCGTTCGCGTAGACCCGGAACGCGAGCGAGTTGACCGCTTCCTGGAGCTCGAGCGTGAGCCGCTCGTCCTCGCTCGCGATCACGGCCGCGGCGGGGAGGCCGTCGGCGATCTCCTCGGCGAAGTTCGGGCCGGAGAGCACGGCGACCGCGCGCCGCTCGACGAGCTGGGAGAGCCGCTGCCCAGTCGCCGGGTCTAGCCCCTTCGTCAGGCTGAGAACGGGAGCCGCGCCGGGCAGGGCGCGGACGACTTCGCCGAAGGCGTGGCTGGGCACGGCGACGACGTGAAGATCCGCCCCCGCAAGCGTGGGATCGTCGAGCGTCGTGGCCGAGACGCCAGAGAGGTCGGCACTCGGGAGGTAGCGCGGGTTGTGCCCGGTCTCCTCGATCGCCCGGGCCTGCTCCGGGTCGCGGCAGCCGAGCGTGACGTCGTGGCCCCGCCCTGCGAGCACGCACGCGAACGCCGTGCCCCACGCGCCGGCTCCGGCGACTGCCGCTCTCAACTTCGCCTCACGAAGTCGATCGCGACCGGCACGCCGTTCATGTCGAAGCGGTCGCGCAGCTGGTTCTCGACCCAGTAGCCGTAGTCGCGGGTGATCAGGCCCGGATCGTTGACGAAGAAGCGGAAGCGTGGCGGCCTGGTGCCGACCTGCGTGCCGTAGAGCAGGTTCAGGCGGCGGCCGCCCCGCGAGGGCGCCTCGCGGGCCTCGCGCAGCTCGGCGAGGAAGCGGTTGAGCTCGCCGGTGCCGATCCGGCCCGAGTGCTTCTCGAAGAGCTGCTCGACCTTGTCGAGGAGGCGCGAGATCCCGCGCCCCGTGTGAGCCGAGGTGGTGACGATCGGCGGTCGTTGTCGCAGCTGCGCCTCGATCCTCGGGCGGACGTCCTCGAGCTTCGTCTCCGTAACGTCCCACTTCGAGAGCACCACGACGGTCGAGCACTGGGCCTTGCGGGCGACGTCGGCCACGGAGAGATCCTGATCGACCAGGCCCTCGCTCGCATCGACCAGCACGAGCGCGACGTCGGCCCGCTCGGCCGCGGCGAGCGCGCGGAGCTCGGAGTAGTACTCGATCCCCTGGCGCTGACGGCGCTTGCGACGCAGGCCGGCGGTGTCGACGAGGACGAAGGTGCGCTCGCCGCGCTTGAGGACGGTGTCGATCGCGTCGCGGGTCGTGCCCGGCTGCTCGGACACGATCACCCGTTCCTCGCCCAGGAACGCGTTGAGCAGGCTCGACTTGCCGACGTTCGGTCGGCCGAGGATCGCGACCCGGATCGCCTCCTCGCCGATCTCCTGCGGACCTGCCCCCGGGAGCATGGTCACGATCGCGTCGAGAAGGTCGCCGCTGCCGTGGCCGTGGAGCGCGGAGACGGGAACCGGGTCGCCGAGGCCGAGCCGGTGGAACTCCAGCGCGAGCGAGTCCTGGGCCGGGTCGTCGATCTTGTTGGCGAGGAGGAGCACCGGCTTCCGCGAGCGGCGGAGAATGGCGGCGATCTCTTCGTCCCCGGGCATCACGCCCGCCCTCGCGTCGGTCACGAAGAGGACGAGGTCGGCCTCGCCGATCGCAGCCTGCGCCTGCTCGGCGATCGACCGCGTCAGCGGCGTCGGGTCGACGACGTCGACGCCGCCCGTGTCGATGAGCCGAAACCGACGCCCGTTCCATTCGCAGACGAGCTCCTTGCGGTCGCGGGTGACCCCGGGGGTCTCGTGCACGACGGCCGCGCGCGTGTCGGTGAGGCGGTTGACGAGGGTCGACTTACCGACGTTCGGGAAGCCGACGATCGCAACCGTGCCGAGCAGCGGCTCGTCGTCCGCCGGGGCGGGCGGGCTACTCGGCGAACGGAAGCTGCGTGGCACCGGTCGCCACCTCCCAGAGGTAGCCCTCCGGGTCGGCGAAGTAGCCGCTGTAGCCGCCCCACGGCGTCTCTCGTGCGGCCCGAGTGATCGCGCCGCCGGCGCGCTCGGCTTCGTCGAGTACCGCATCGACGCGCTCTTCCGAGCGGACGTTGTAGGCGAACACCGAACCGCGGAAGCCAGTCCCGTCCGCAGGCACCCCGGCCTCCTCGGCGGCCACGTCCCACGGGAAGAGCGAGAGAGCCGTGGCGCCGCCGTTGAGCAGGAAGCAAACCCACTCCCCCTCTTCCTGGCTCACCGGCCAGCCAAGCCCGTCGCCGTAGAACCCACGTGCACGCGCGAAGTCCCGGACGCCGAGGCTGATCATGCTGACGGACGGCTTCATCAGGCCGGCTGGCGGGCGCGGACGAGCTCTTCGATCTGGTCGACCACGTCCTCGACGTCGAGGTCGGTGGTGTCGATCTGGACCGCGTCGTCGGCCGGCCGCATCCGGGCGGCGTCGCTCTGGTCGCGCAGGCGGAGGTCGGTCGCGAGCGCGTCGGCGCCGATCTCGGGGCGCTCCGCCATGCGCCGCTTCGCGCGAATGTCACGCTCGGCGTTGAGGTAGACCTTGACCTCGGCGTCAGGCGCGACCACCGTGCCGATGTCGCGGCCCTCGATCACGACGTTGCCGTCGTCGGCGAGCTCGCGCTGGCGGGCGCGCATGACCTGGCGCACCTGCGGATGGCGTGCGACGACCGGGACGAGGCGGTCGATGTCGGACTTGCGGATCGAGGAGGTGACGTCGGTGTCGGCGATCCAGACGCGGCGCTCGGCGTCGAGCTGGACCGGGTACTCCTCCGCGAGCTCGCCGAGGCGCTCGCCCTGCGCGAGCGGCACGCTGCGGCTGATCGCGAGCCAGGTGAGCGCGCGGTACATCGCGCCCGTGTCGAGGTAGCGGAAGCCGAGCCGCTCCGCGAGCCGCTGGGCGACCGTGCTCTTGCCGGCACCTGCCGGCCCGTCGATGGCGACGATCATCGTTGTGTGACCGAGTCGAGCAGCTCGAAAAACCCGGGGAAGCTTACAGCGACCGCCTCCGGCTCCTCGAGGTCGACACCGTCTCGGGACATGAGGCCCGCGACAGCGCCAAGCATCGCGATCCGATGATCCCCGTGTGAACTCATTCCCCCACCCCTGGGGCGGGAAGGAACCCCTCTCACCCCGAAGCCATCGTCGCGGTCCTGGATGCGAATTCCTAGGGCTCGGAGCGAAGTTGTGACGGTTTCGATGCGGTCCGTTTCCTTGACGCGCAGCTCTCGTGCGCCTTGGACGCTGCTCTCCCCGCGCGCGACGGCAGCGGCGAGCGCAAAGAGCGGCAGCTCGTCGACCATCCGCGGCACCTCCGCGGCCGTCACGGTGGTCGCCACGAGCTCGGCCGACTGCACCTCGAGATCCCCGACCGGCTCGCCTCCGCTCTTCCGGCGGTGGAAGGCGGTGATGCGCGCGCCCATCCGTTCGAGGACGTCGAGCAGGGCGGTGCGGCGTGGATTGAGCCCGACGTCGTGGATCGTCAGCTCGGAGCCGGGCAGCAGCGTCGCCGCAACCACGAAGGGCGCCGCCGCCGAGAAGTCGCCGGGCACGTCGAGCTCACCGAGCCGCAGTTCTTCCGCCGGGCCGATCGACACCCGTCGAGGTTTTCGCGTCACCGGCGCCCCGGCGGCCTCGAGCATGATCTCGGTGTGGTCTCGCGTCGGCAGCGGCTCGACCACCGAGGTCCTGCCCGCCGCGAAGAGGCCCGCGTGCAGCACGCACGACTTCACCTGGGCGCTCGCCACCGGCAGCTCGTAGCGAATCGACTCGAGCGCGCCGCCCTCGAGAATGAGCGGGGGCTTGCCGTCGGCGGTCTCCACCCGCGCGCCCATCTCCGCGAGCGGGTGGGCGATCCGGTCGACGGGCCGCTTGCGCAGGGAGTCGTCGCCGGTCAGCTCGAACCGGCCCTCCTGTCCCGCGAGGAGCCCCGCGAGCAGCCGGATCGTCGTTCCCGAGTTGCCACAGTCCAGCGCGCCCGCCGGTTCCTTGAGCCCGCGGAGGCCCACGCCTTCGATTCGGATCGTGTCGACGTCGTCGTCGTGGACGGTCACGCCAAGGGCACGGACAGCGTCGATCGTCGCCTCGGTGTCGGCCGAGCGGCCGAAGCCTCGTACCGTCGTCTCGCCTTCGCCGACCGCGCCGATCATCACCGCCCGGTGGGAGATGGACTTGTCGCCGGGCACGGCGATATGCCCGACGATGGCGGTGGCGGGCTGGATCCTCATTTGTCCGCGAGCACAGGCGAGACGACGACGCCGTAACCCTGCGCTTCGAGGAGCGCCCCGGCGCGTTCGGCCTCCTCTTGCCCGGAGACGAGCACCGTGAGGGTTCCGCCGCGGTCGGGCGAGACGTGGTGGAGCTCGAAATCCTCGATGTTGATCCGCTCGGCGCCGAGCGCCTGCGTGATCCCTGCGAGGACGCCCGGCCGGTCGGGCACGTGCACGCGGAGCTGGTGGAGCTCGCCGGCGTCCGGATACGCGTCGCCGAGCATGCGGCGCCGGTTGCCGGCTGCTTCGCCGATCCAGCGGGCCAGGAAACCGGCGTCGCCGGAGTCGAGCGCTTGCTCGAGCTGCTCGACCCGGCGGCGGTGATCGGCGAGCGACTCACGGACCGGGCCCGAGTTCTCGAGGAAGATGTCCACCCAGATGCGCGGGTTGGCACCGGCGACCCGGGTCATGTCGCGCAGCGAGCCGCCGGCCGCCGCGAGGGGCTCGTGGCCGTCGACGCGGCCGGCGCCGGCCTGGTTGACGAGCAGGTTCGCGAGGGCGTGCGGCAGGTGGCTGGTGACGGCGACCAGGCGGTCGTGCGCCTGCGGATCGACGGCGACGGGTGTCGCTCCGAGGCTCGAGACAAAGCCGTGGACGAGCCGGTAACGCGCGGGATCGGTCTCCGCGAGCGGGGTCAGGAACCAGGTGGCGCCGTCGAAGAGGTCCGCGTTCGCGTGTTCGGCGCCGTGAGCCTCGGAGCCACAGACCGGGTGGCCGCCGACGAAGCGGCCGGAGCCGCGGGCGGCCGCACAGACCGTGACTTTCGTGGAGCCGACGTCGGTGACGGTGCACCCATCGCCGCTCGCCTCGAGCGCCGCGCGGACCTGGGCGGCGAGCTGGGTGACCGGAGCGGCGACGACTGCGAGCTCGGCGTCCTGGAGGGCTTCGGTGAGCGACGCGGCGGGGGCATCGACGGCGCCTCGGTCGGCTGCCGCCTCCAGCGCGGATGGATCCGGATCGAAGCCGCTGACAGTGGGCGAGCCGGAGCGCTTCGCGGCGAGCGCGACCGAAGCCCCGATCAGGCCCGTGCCGACGATCGCGATGCGCTGCGGCGCCACGGGGTCAGGCTATCGGCGGGCGCGCGGCGACAGGCGGGTCCCATCCCTAGCCCCCACCCACCCGGGGGAACTCAACGTAGCGGCTCGGGCTTCACGAGTGTGTGACGCGGACGTGCCGAGAGCGTGACGATGCATCCACGGCAGGTGCTGCCCCCAGCAGGCCGCGGCCGCTCAGCCGATCTCTTTGCCGAGCAGCTCGACGACCTCGCGCACCTCGCGCACGAACTCGCCGAACTCCGCCGTCGGGATCTGCTGGGCCGCGTCGGACAACGCCTCCTCGGGCCGCGGGTGCGTCTCCACGATGATCCCGTCCGCGCCGACCGCCGCAGCAGCGCGCGCCAGCGGGAGCACGAGATCGCGACGGCCGGCCGCGTGCGAGGGATCGACGATCACCGGCAGGTGCGTCTCGTGCTTCAGCACCGCGACCGCGCCGAGATCCAGCGTGAACCGGGTCGCCGTCTCGAACGTCTTGATCCCGCGCTCGCAGAGGATGATCCGCTCGTTCCCCTCCTTGGCCACGTACTCCGCGGCCATCAGCAGCTCCTCGACCGACGTCGACATCCCGCGCTTCAACAGCACCGGCTTGTCCGCGCGTCCGACCTCCGCCAAGAGCAGGAAGTTCTGGCTGTTCCGCGCGCCGATCTGGATCACGTCCGCGAGCTCCAGCACTGCCTCGACGTGCCGCGGGTCCATCAACTCCGTGACGACCGGCAGCCCCGTCTCGTCCCCGGCCTCCCGCAGGATCGCGAGCCCCTCGTCGCCAAGCCCCTGGAACGTGTATGGCGACGTCCGCGGCTTGAACGCGCCGCCCCGCAGCATCGTCCCGCCGGCCTCCTTCACGACCCGCGCCGTCTCGAGGGTCTGCTCCCGGTACTCGATCGAGCACGGCCCCGCAATGAGCCCGAAGAACTCCTGCCCGAGCCGGTGCCCGTCCACGTCGATCACCGTCGGGTCGGGCGAGACCTCCCGCGCGACCAGCTTGTACGGCTTCAGGATCGGCAGCACCTGCTCGACTCCGGGGTAGCCCTCCAGCGGCAGCGTCGCCAGCAGCTCGCGCTCGCCGATCGCGCCGATCACCGTCGCCTCGCGCCCGTGCGTCACGCGCGCATGCACCCCGGCCTCCTGCAGACGCGCGAGCACGTGCTCGGTCTGGTCGGCGGTCGCCGCCGACCCCATCACGATCAGCAGCTCGGGTGATCCATTCGTCGCCAAGGAGACCTCCAAGGGTACTTGCGATACTGAGACGTCAAATGCGCATCTTCAGCGGTATCCGAGCCTCGGGCGCGAAGACCCTCGGCAACTACAGCGGAGGCTTCCGCCAGTACGCCGCGACCCAGGAGCAGGGCGAGGCGTTCTTCTGCATCGTCGACCTTCACTCGATAACTACCCCGTTCGAGCCGCAGGAACTGCACGATGCCACGCTCGACCTCGCGGCGATGCTCTTCGCGACCGGCCTCGACCCGGATCGGTCGACGGTGTTCGTCCAGAGTCACGTCACCGCGCATCCCGAGGCGGCCTGGCTGCTGGGCTCGGTCACGAGCTTCGGCGAGCTGCGCCGGATGACCCAGTTCAAGGACCGCGCCGCCGAGCAGGAGTTCGTCGCGGCAGGGCTCTTCAACTACCCCGTGCTGATGGCCGGCGACATCCTGCTCTACCAGACCGACCGCGTGCCGATCGGCGACGACCAGCGCCAGCACCTCGAGCTGGCGCGCAACATCGCGGAGCGGTTCAACCAACGTTTCGGCGAGACGTTCACCGTCCCGGAGGGGGTCTATCCCGACGTGGGCGCGCGGATCAAGAACCTGCAAGAGCCGGAGCGGTTGATGTCGACCACGCGCGGAGCGCCGCAGGGCGTCGTGCGGATCGTCGACCAGCCGGACGTGATCCGGAAGAAGTTCAAGTCCGCGGTCACCGACTCGGGCACCGACGTGCGGCACGTGCCAGAGGAGAAGCCCGGCATCTCGAATCTGCTCGAGATCATGTCCGTCGCCACGGGCGATCCGATCGGGGAGCTCGAGGCCCGGTACGACGGCGGCGGCTACGGCCGATTCAAGGAGGAGGTGGGCGAGGCGGTCGTCCAGTTGCTCGCCCCGATCCAGGAACGCTACGAGCAGCTCCGCTCGGAGGAGCCCGAGCTCCGGGCCATGCTCGCGCGCGGCGCCGAGAAGGCGCGCGAGGCCTCGGCACCGACGCTCGATCAGATGTACGAGCGCATGGGCTTCGTTCGGCCCTAGAAGCGAGGACGGCCCCTCGGAAGGGGCCGTCCTCATTGCCGTGGAAGCGCCGGTTAATGCGCGTCGAACACGTTCGCGAGACTGTTCACCGCGGCGTCGCGCGTGCCGAGCGGCGCCAGCGAGTAGCGCTGCTCGATCGTCCGCAGGATCGACGTCGTGTCGTACTGCGTATGGTCGACCACGAAGGGCCCCTGGAGGTGCGGGCCGAGGATCAGCGCCGGGACGCGCGTCCCGGGCCCCCACTGGTCGTGCGGGCCGTTGTCGTTGCCCTGGCCCGGCGGCGGGACGTGATCCCACTGCCCGCCGAACTCGTCGTAGGTCACGACGACCATCGTGTTGGACTTGCAGTGGCTGTTCTCGATCGACTGGAGCAGCGAGACCAGGTGGTCGCTGCCGTCCGGCTCGCTCGCGTAGCCGGGGTGCTCGTTCTCCTCGCCGATCGGCTTGATGAAGCTGACCGGCTTCAGATCGCAGTGACTCGTCGAGCCGTTCGCCAGGTTGATGAACTCCTGCTCGTCGCGGAGGTGGGCGGCCCGGTTGTCGCGGCCGGCCTGCGTCTGCGTCGAGAAGTTCTGGAAGTAGTTGAACGGCTGGTGGTGGTACTGGAACAGGTTGTCCGGGCACTCCGGCCAATTGGACACGCCCGGGTCGACGTACGGGTCGTAGCACCCCGTCGGCGAGTTGGGATTCCGCACGGTGCCGTTCGTCCAGCCCGGGGCACCGACGTCGCCGTCAGCGTTCGACCAGCCGCCCGAGTACCAGGCCCAGTCGATGCCGCTGTCGGTGAGACGGTCGCCGATCGTCGGCTG
>DATDMJ010000057.1:0-11736 GCA_036518855.1 Gaiellaceae bacterium
GGCGCCGTTGTGTGCCGCCTGGGTGCTGCGGGCAGCGCCGGTGCCGGTCGTGTCCGTCCAGGCGGTCGTCGAGCCGGGATCCCCGGGGGCGTAGACGAGCGGGCCGGAGTCGAAGTCGGCCGAGAAGAGGACGCGGGTGTACGCCGACGACTCGGCGGAGCTTCGGTGGACACCGACCGTCCCGAGAATGACTGTCAGCCCGACGATCAGGACGATCGGAGCGCGCGCGCGTTTCAGCAGTTTCAAGACAACCTCACTCAAAAGAAGCCCTCTCTCTCGTGTCGCCAGCAGCCGAACTGTAGGACGTCCGGCGCGCCTTATGGGAGACCAGGATTCGGGTTCGAGACCGGCCGAACGACGGGGCTTTCCGCGCCGCGCGTTAACCGTTTGGGCAGGTTTACGGCCGAGAGCGGATCGCGTCCGAGGACGAGTTTCGGTCTTGATCTCGTGGTCCCGAACGGCGCCGTGTGCGCTCTTTATGGGTGACCGGCTGCGGCTAAGCTCCTGCTGTGATCGCTGCGCTGCGGAGCTCGTTCAGCGACCGCCGGATCGCGGTCGTCATCTCGCTGGGGGTCCTCTCGGGCTTCGTGGTCGCCATGCTGGCCGCCCGCGTCCTCTACACGCGGAGGTTCGACCACACGGGGATCGCGTGGAACCTCTTCCTCGCCTGGATCCCGTTCGTGCTCGCGCTCGTCGTCTACCAGCGGGCGCGCTTCGGGATGTCGCGCCCGGCGCTGCTGGCGCTCGGTGGTCTCTGGCTGCTGTTCTTTCCGAACGCGCCGTACATCGTCACCGACCTGAAGCACATCGGAGGCGCCGGCCGGATCCCGGTGCTCTACGACGTGCTGTTCCTCTCGGCCGCGGCGTGGACGGGGCTGCTGCTCGGCCTCACCTCGCTGTTCCTGATGCACGCGGTCGCGCGCCGGGTGCTCGGTGTGGCGAGCGCCTGGGCGCTGGTGGTCGGCGTTCTGGCCGCCAGCTCCTTCGGGATCTACCTCGGACGCGTGCAGCGCTGGAACTCGTGGGACGTCTTCGTGCGCCCCGGAGCGCTCCTCGGCCAGGTTGCGAACGGCTTTCACGCCGCGCCGCTCGCCCTCACGGTCCTGCTCACGTCGTTCCTGCTGACGAGCTACCTCGTCTTCTACTCGCTCGCGCGCATGAGCGCCCACATCCGCGACTAGCCGATGAGAACAGGTGGCTGCGCTTGCGGAGCGGTCCGATACCGCCTCACGTCGGATCCGCTCTTCACGCACTGCTGCCACTGCCTCAACTGCCAGCGGCAGACCGGGAGCGCCTTCGTGATCAACCTGCTCATCGAGCCCGCCCGGATGGAGCTCGAGGGCGACCCCCAGCCGGTCGACGTGCCGCGCGACGACGGAAGCACGCAGCGGATCTACCGGTGTCCGCAGTGCCAGGTGGCGGTGTTCAGCGAGTACGGAGGCCCGGCGGTGCGGTTCGTCCGCGGCGGCACGCTCGACGACCCCTCGAGCATCACGCCCGACGTCCACATCTACACGCGGTCGAAGCTGCCCTGGGTCACGCTCCCGGACTCCGTGCCCGCCTTCGACGCGTTCTACGAGATCCGCGAGCTCTGGCCGCCGCCGAGCCTCGAGCGGTTCGACGCCGCAATCCGCAGGCCCTAATCCTCTGTCAGGAACCGGAGCAGCTCGCCGACGGTGTGATGGCGGTGCTGCGGGTGGCGCAGCGGCAGCGCTTCGTGCACGTCGTAGCGGTTGCGGCGGCCATCGCGGAACTTCGTGAGGTACCCGGCTTCGACGAGGTCGTTGACGATCTGCGCCGCCGTTCGCTCGGTGATGCCGACGGTGCGGGCGATATCCCTGAGGCGGCTCGTGGGATCTCGGGCGATCGTCTCGAGCACGTGCGCGTGGTTGGTCACGAACCGCCAGCGGTGGTAATCGTCACCGGGATCCGATCGCATCGTCGCTCGCGCGGGTCGCTACGAGAACGGCTGTTGGTCGAGCGCCTCGAGGAGCACGGCGATCGCCTGCGCGACCGTCATCGAGGCCAGTGACGCCGTCCGAACCTTGCGCTCGGCGTCGATCCGATAGCGGTTCCGACGGCCGACGCGGGTCTTCGTCAGGTAGCCCGCGTGTTCCAGCTCGCCGACGATCTGGGCCGCGGTTCGTTCGGTGATCCCGACGTTGTCCGCGATGTCCCGCAGGCGGACGTTCGGGTCGGCGGCGATGCACGCCAGGACCTGTCCGTGATTGGTGACGAGACTCAACCGCGGGCTATCAACGGAGCTTGACTTCATGTGTTCAATCACTATAGTCGAGCCTCCGGCATCGGAACTCACCTTTTTGAGGGAGAAAGGGGCTGAGGCACGTGTCAGGCGCTGTTCAGGGGGAGAATCTCGCCGCGCGCGCTGGTCGTTGGAGCGCGAGACACTGGAAGACCGCGGTCTTCGGCTGGCTCGGTTTTGTCGTCGTCGCATTCGCTCTCGGCAACATGGTCGGGACGAACTCGCTCTCGGCGAACGAGCCGGGGCCGGGCGAATCGGGCCGGGTTCAGCAGATCCTGAACGACGAGTTCGCCCAGCCGGCGAAGGAGCTCGTGCTCGTGCAGAGCTCGTCGCTGACCGCGACGAGCCCGGAGTTCCGCGCCGCCGTCCAGGACGTGACGCAGCGGCTGAGAGCACAGCAGAACGTGACGAACGTCAGCTCGCCGTTCGCGCCGGGCAACGCCGGCCGCATCTCCAGCGACGGGCACTCGGCGCTGGTGCAGTTCGACATCCGCGGCAAGTCCGAAGACGCTCAGGACAAGGTCGGGCCGATCCTCGCGGCGGTCGCGTCCGCGCAGGATGCGCGTCCGCAGTTCACGATCGAGGAATTCGGCGGCGGGAGCGTCTCCAAGGGAATCAACGAGCAGTTCGGCAAGGACCTCCTGAAGGCGGGTGCGCTGTCGCTCCCGGTGACGCTCGGGATCTTGCTGCTCACGTTCGGGGCGCTGGTCGCGGCGGGGATCCCGTTGCTGCTCGCGCTGACGTCGGTGTTCGCGGCGATCGGCCTGCTGGCGTTGCCCAGCCACGTGCTGCCGATGGACGACGCGGTGAACGCGGTCGTCCTCCTGATCGGGCTCGCCGTCGGCGTCGACTACTCGATGTTCTATCTCAAGCGAGAACGCGAGGAGCGCGCCGCGGGCAAGCCGGAGGGCGCCTCCGTCGAGGCTGCGGCTGCGACGTCGGGCCGTTCGGTCCTGATCTCGGGGTTCACGGTGCTCGTGGCCATGGCCGGGATGTTCATCAGCGGCGACAAGACCTTCGAAGGCTTCGCGGCGGCGACGATGCTCGTGGTCGCCACGTCGGTCCTCGGTTCGCTCACAGTCCTGCCCGCGGTGCTCTCGAAGCTCGGGGACCGCGTGAACAAGGGCCGCGTGCCGTTCCTACGGAGCCCCGATCAACGCGTCGGCGAGAGCCGCTTCTGGAACGCGGTCCTCGGTCCGGTGCTGCGACGGCCGCTCCTCTTCGGATCCCTGGCAGCCGGCTTCCTGATCCTGCTCGCGGTGCCGGCGCTCCGCCTGGTGACGACACAGAACAGCATCGAGTCGTACCCACGGTCGCTTGCCGTGATCCGAACCTACGACAAGATCCAGCAGGCATTCCCGGGGGACGCGCTGGCGGCACAGGTTCTCGTCCAGGCCCCCGATGTCCGCTCGGGCGCAGTCCGGAGCGCGATCGGCGAGCTGGAGCGAAAGGCGCTCGCCAGCGGCGAGATGTTCACGCCGATCGAGGTCGACGTCAACAACGCGGGCACCGTCGCGCTCGTCTCGATTCCGATCGCCGGCAACGGAACCAACTCGGCGTCGAAGCGCGCGGTCCACAGGCTGCGCGACGACCTCGTGCCGGCGACGGTGGGGACACTTCCCGACACAACGACCGGAGTCGGCGGGATGACGGCGCAGTCGATCGACTTCGAGCAGCAGTTCAGGCAGCGGACGCCGTTCGTGTTCGCCTTCGTCTTCGCGCTGACCTTCGTGTTGATGCTGCTGGCCTTCCGCTCGATCGTGATCGGCCTGAAGGCGATCGTGCTCAACTCGCTCTCGGTCGCCGCCGCATACGGCATCCTCGTGCTCGTCTTCCAGGACGGCATCGGGCGCGGGCTCATCGGCGCTTCGTCCGGTGGGATCGAGTCGTTCATGCCGATGTTCCTGTTCGTGATCCTCTTCGGGTTGTCGATGGATTACCACGTCTTCATCATCAGCCGGATCCGCGAGGGCTTCGATCAGGGCATGTCGACCGACGAGGCGGTGGAGCACGGCATCAAGACGACCGCGGGAGTCGTGACCAGCGCCGCGATCGTGATGGTCCTCGTCTTCTCGGTCTTCATCACCCTGTCGTTCGACCTGCTGAAGCAGTTCGGCGTCGGGTTGGCGGCGGCCGTCCTGATCGACGCGACGATCATCCGGGCGGTCCTGCTGCCGGCGAGCATGAAGCTGCTCGGCGACTGGAACTGGTACCTGCCGAGCTGGCTCGAATGGCTGCCGCGGGTCGCCGTCGCATCTGAGACCGAGCCGGTTGTCGAAGCGCCTCCGGCCGTGGCCGGGAGGTGACGCTTCCGAGGAGCGTCGCCTGATGACCTGGATCAGGGCGCACGCCCCCGGTCGCTCCTACGGCGGACCGCGAGACTGGAACTGCGCCGCCCGCCGAGAGCGGTTCGGAGACGCCGCCTACACTGCGTGCATGAAAGAGATCTGGACGGGCCGGGCGGCTCGGGTCGTGGGCCGGTACGGCGAGCAGGCTCCGATGGCAACGGTGTGCTGCAACGCCTGCAGGACCTGCGTCACGACCAACGTCCTCGCGTTCGTCGGCGGCGCGGCGACCTGGGCGGCGCTCAGCCTTCGGCGGCGTGTGCGAGTGCCGACGGCGTCTGCCGGCCGACGATCGCCGGCGCCTCCTGGATGAGCTCGTCGTTCTCGAGCGCCTCGACCATGAACAGGGCGAAGTCGACGCGGCGAGTGAGGTTGCTCTCGAGGATCGGATCGCCCACGTGTCGGCTCCAGACGGGTAGGCCCTGGCTGTCGCCTTCCTCGAGGTCGCTTCCCCGGACGACGGTCCACCGGGTGTCGCTGGCGAACACGCGCCGGCACGCCTCCACCTGATCGTCGAGGTCGGCGAAGCGAGCGAGCCGGGCGACCGGGCCGAGCACCTTCACGATCGCCTTGATCTTCCACGGATAGACGTCCTGTCCGTCGCGGGTGATGTGCCACCCGCACGAGAACACCAGCCGCGCCCCGGGAGGTGCGTAGTCGAGCACCGCCTGCGCCGTGCCCGTCGAGTACCCGTGGACGCCCCACGGAACGAGCACGACGAGCACCCCGTCGCAGCCCGTGACCGCCCGCTCGATGACCTCCCGGTCGTCCGTTGCTCCGGGAACGACGCTGATTCGCCCCTCGAAGGCGTCGAGCTTGCCCACGCTCTGCTCCCGGCAGACGCCCACGACTTCGTAGCCACGGTCCAGCGCGTGCTGCACCAGGTACCGGCCGAGCTTCCCCGACGCACCGATGACGCACACCTTCATCGGCGGCATTCTCGACGCAACATCAGCGCAACGCTGCCTTCATTGGATTCTCATGAAGCATCGCTTTACTCACCGCATGATCGAGGCGCGGTCCCTGACGAAAGACTACGGCGACAAGCGCGCGGTCGACGAGCTCTCGTTCACGGTGCGGCCGGGGATCGTGACCGGCTTTCTCGGCCCGAACGGCTCGGGGAAATCGACCACGATGCGGCTGATCCTCGGCCTTGACGCCCCCACCGCGGGCGACGTCACGGTCAATGGGAAGCACTACCGTGAGCATGCGGCGCCACTTCACGAGGTCGGGGCGCTGCTCGAGGCACGGTCGCTCCACGGAGGCCGGTCGGCGTACGACCACTTGCGCGCCCTCGCGCAGACGCACGGAATCCCGCGGCGCCGCGTCGACGAGCTCATCGACCTCGTCGGGCTGCACGACGTGGCCAAGAAGCGCGCCGGCAAGTTCTCGCTGGGAATGGGACAGCGGCTCGGGATCGCCGCCGCGTTGCTCGGCGATCCGTCGACGGTCATGCTCGACGAGCCGGTCAACGGGCTCGACCCCGAAGGCATTCACTGGATGCGGAACCTGCTCAAGGGGCTTGCCTCCGAGGGTCGCACCGTGTTCGTCTCGTCCCACCTGATGAGCGAGATGGCCTTGACGGCCGACCACCTGATCGTCATCGGCCGCGGCCGCAAGATCGCGGACACGAGCACGCAGGAGTTCGTCAGCCGCGCCTCGGGCAACATCGTGCTCGTCCGGACACCGCAGGCAACCGAGCTCGAGTCGCAGCTCGCGGGGCCCGACGTGACGGTGAAGACGATCGAGCCGGAGCTGCTCGAGATCCGAGGGCTCACGGCCCGGCAGATCGGCGAGGCGGCCTCGTCGCACCAGATCGTCCTGCACGAGCTGACGCCGCAGGTTGCCTCGCTCGAGGAGGCGTTCATGACGCTCACCCGTGACGACGTGGAGTTCAGGACCCTGACGGCCGAGGAGCAGGTCGCGTGAGCAGCTTCGCGCAGGTCGGGCGGCTCCCGCGCCTGCCGCACACCGGGCGCGTCACCCAGGCGCGAGTCCTGCTCTCCGAGTGGACGAAGCTGCGCTCGCTCCGCTCGACGCGATGGTCGCTGCTCGCCGCGATCGTGCTGACGATCGGGTTGCCCGCGCTGTTCGCCGCGGTCACGTCCTCGCACTGGGGCTCCATGAGCCCCCACGAGCGCGCCGACCGGCATCCCCTCGACATCGCGCTCGCGGGCGTCAACGTCTCGCAGCTCGCCGTGGCGGTGCTCGGGGTGCTCGTCATTACGGGCGAGTACTCGACGGGAATGATCCGGGCGAGCTTCAGCGCGGTGCCCAAGCGGCTGCCGGTGCTCTGGGGGAAGACGGCCGTCTTCGGCGCGGTGACGTTCCTGCTGATGCTGCCGTCCGTGCTGATCGCGTTCTGGGCCAGCCAGGCGATCTTGTCGCGCCACCACATCCTGCAGACCTCGCTCTCGGATCCGGGCGTGGCGCGCTCGGTCGTCGGCGGCGCCGTCTTCCTCCTGCTCACCGGCATCTTCGCCCTCGGGATCGGCGCGATCGTGCGGAACACCGCGGGCGGGATCGCGACGTTCGCCGGGATCTTCTTCGTCATTCCGCCGCTGATGAACGTGCTGCCTTCGAGCTGGAACCACGCGATCAGCAAGTACCTGCCGAGCGAAGCGGGCCGCCAGCTGTTCTCGCTGACGCACGACTCGACTTCGCTCTCGCCGCTCTGGGGCGGCCTGCTCTTCGCCGGCTACTGCGCGCTGGCCATCGCCGTCGCCGCGGTGCTGCTCGTACGGCGCGACACCTAGCGCCGGCGCGGGCGTCGGGCTCGCCGCGCGTCTGCCTGGATCGCCCGGGCCGCGTTCCTTCCCGGGCCTCCGGTGATTCCGCCGCCCGGATGTGCGCCTGCGCCGCACAGGTAGAGCCCGTCGATTCCGGCGAGGCGGTATTGCGCGTGGCCGAGCAGGGGCCGCCAGGCGAAGAACTGGTCGAGCGCGTGCTCGCCGTGCATGGGGTGCCCGCCGGTGAGGCCGTAGTCGCGTTCGAGGTCTGCGGGCGTGACGACGTGGCGCTCGACGATTCGCTCCGTGAGGCCCGGCGCGTAGGTCTCGAGCGTTCGCACGGTCCTGTCCGCGACCTGATCTCGCGCCGCGTCGCCCGGCGCGTACTGGAAGAGCACGCTCAGCACGTGCTTGCCGTCGGGCCCGAGCGAAGGGTCGGAGAGCGTCGGGATCGTCGCCTCGAGGTAGGGCCGGTCCGAGATCCGGCCGTACTTGGAGTCGTTGAACGCCAGCTCGAGGTCGTCGGCGCTGGGCGCCACGACGATCCGGCCGCGGAGGCGCTCGTCATCGGCACCGCCGATCGACGGAAGCCCGTCGAGGATCAGGGTCACCTTGGCAACCACGCCGGGCGCGCGGAGATGCTCTGCCCGCCAGCCGAGCGTCGGGCCGACTCCCGCCGGATCGAGGAGGCGCAGAAGGGTCTGCTTCGGGTCGGCGCTCGACGCGACGACCGCAGCGTCGATCTCCTCGCCGTCTGCCAGGGCGACTCCTTCGACGGAGCCTTGCGAGGTGCGGATGGCAGCGACCTCCGCGTCGCACCGGACCGTGACGCCGTGGCTCTTCGCGGCGGTGAGGAGCGCCTCGGCCAGCGCACCCGGCCCGCCGCGCGCGAAGACGGTGCGCCCGGCGGCGCCTCCCCCGGCGGCCGAGTCCCAGAGGAAGTTCAGCGCGGTTCCCGCCGACCACGGCCCCATCGCGGAGTAGCGAACGCCCCTCGCGCAGAGGGCTCCCCGAAGCGCCTCGTCTTCCACCGCCTCGCTCACGAGGTCCGCGACGGACATCGGCAGGGCCCGGAGCGCCTCGCGGGTCTCGTCACCGCCGAGCTGGCGCAGGGAGTTCAGCAGCGTGAGGCCGGTCCCCGCGTCGGAGAACGACAGCGACGTGAGGTCGGGCGGCTCAGCCTCCTGGATGCGCGCCACGAAGCCGGCGAGGGAGCGAACCCTGGCGTCGAAGGCGAGGAATGCCTCGGCGTCGCGCGGCTGCGGGCGCTCCCGGAGCTCCGTCGCCGTCCGGACCGGGTCGCGCCACAGGGTCAGGCCCGGGCCTTCCGCCGCCGGAGCGAACGCGACGACCTCCGGCTCGATCGCCTCGAACCCGTGCGAGGTGAGCTGCAGGTCTACGGCGACGTCGGCACGCAGGCTCCCCACGAGGTCGGCAACCGACTGCTCGGCTGCCAGTGGGCCGCCGACGCGATCGCGCCGCTCGAGGACGAGCGTCTGCAGCCCCGCCTTGGCCAGATAGGCGGCGGTGACGAGGCCGTTGTGGCCGCCTCCCACGATGACTGCGTCGTAGGCCATCAGCGCGAGCGCAACACCTGAAGGGCCGCGAGGCGCCCGGACGCCCCCATGATCCCGCCGCCCGGGTGCGTGGCCGCGCCGCACATCCAGAGGTTCCGCAGCGGCGTCCGGTAACGCGCCCAGCCCGGAACCGGCCGGTTGAAGAAGAGCTGCTCGAGCGAGAGCTCGCCCTGGAAGATGTTGCCCTCGGAGAGGTTGAACCGCTCCTCGATGTCCTTCGGCGTGAGCACCTGCTGGTGCAGGATCAGGTCGCGGATGTTCGGCGCCCGCTCCGCGATCGTGTCGACGACCGCCTCGCCGAACGCGTCGCGCCTGGCGTCGTCCCAGTCGTCGCCGTCGGCGAGATGGTAGGGCGCGTACTGGACGAAGCAGCTCATGACGTGCTTGCCGGCGGGCGCCATCGACGGGTCGACGAGCGTCGGGATGACCATGTCGATGTAGGGACGCCGGCTGAAGCTCCCGGCCTTCGCGTCGTCGTAGGCCAGCTCCATGTAATCGATGCTCGGGCTGAAGCTGATCGCGCCGCGCAGGTGCTCGCCGTCGCCGGGCAGGCAGGCGAAGTCGGGCAGCCCGTCGAGGGCCAGGTTCACCTTGCCGCTGGAGCCGCGGTAGCGGTAGCGGCCGACCTCCTCGAGGAACGACGAGTCGAGCACGCCCGGCTCGACGAGCCGGACGAAGGTCTGGTGCGGGTCGAGGCTCGACAGCGTCATGCGCGCGGTCACCTCCTCACCCGCGGCGGTGACGACTCCCTTCACCTCGTCGCCTCGGGTCAGCAGACGCTCGACCGGTTCCTCGGTCCGGATCTCCACCCCGAGCTCGCGGGCCGCGCCTGCGATCGCCTCGCTCACCGCCCCGGTTCCTCCTCGCGGGATGCCCCACGCGCGCAGGACGCCGTCGATCTCGCCCATGTAGTGGTGCAGCAGGACGTAGGCGGTCCCGGGCGAGCGGATCCCCTGAAAGGTGCCGATGACCCCGGAGGCGCTCATCGTCGCCTTGAGCGGGTCGGTCTCGAACCACTGGTCGAGGAAGTCTGCGGCGCTCATCGTCATCAGCTGGATGAACACCGCCTGCTGCTCGCTCGGGAGGTCCTGGAAGTCGCGGGCGAGACGCGCGACCGGAAGCCACTCGCGGGGATGGAACCGTCCCGGGTCGGGTGGAGTCATGGACAGGATCGGCTTGACGAACCTCGCCATCTCGAACATCAGGCGGCTGTAGTCCTCGTACGCCTCGGCGTCGCTGACCGACCAGCGCCTGAGCTCGCGCACCGTGCGGGCGTGGTCGTTCACGCGCCACAGGTAGTCGTCCTCGAGTGGCGTGAACGTCCCGTCGAGCGGCAGGATCTCGAGGCCGTGCTTCGGCAGCTCGAGCTCGCGCACGATCTCCGGGCGGAGCAGCGAGACGACGTACGAGGCGACGCTGAAGCGGAACCCCGGGAACACCTCCTCGGTCACGGCCGCGCCGCCGAGCACGTGATGCCGTTCGAGCACGACGACCTTCAGGCCGGCCCGCGCGAGGTAGGCCGCCGCGACCAGGCCGTTGTGGCCGCCGCCGATGACCACTGCGTCGTACGTCTTGGAGGTCGACATCGAACGGCGACACTAACCGCTCTATAGTTGCGACCCGGTGGGCGACGTCTCGACCATGGCCAGGCCTTTCGACATGACGCTGGTGCAGCGAGGAGCGCGGCTGCGTCGCAGCTCCTTCTTCGAGGCGACGCAGCGGTACGGCCCGAAGGGCTTCACCGTCTACAACCACACGCTGTTCCCGACCAATTTCGACGACTACGAAGCGGAGTACTGGCACCTCCTGAACCACGTGACGCTCTGGGACGTGGCCGTCGAGCGGAACGTCGAGGTGACCGGCCCCGACGGCTTCCGCTTCGCGCAGCTCCTCACGTGCCGCGACCTGAGCAAGTGCGCGGTGGGCCAGGCCAAGTACGTGCTGATCACGGCGCCGGACGGCGGGATCCTGAACGACCCGGTGATGCTGCGCCTCGACGAGAACACGTTCTGGTTCGCGCTCGCGGACAGCGACGTGCTCTTCTACGCGAAAGGGCTGGCCGCGCAGGCGGGCCTGGACGTCCGGCTCTCGGAGGCCGAGGCCGACCCGCTCCAGATCCAGGGCCCGCGCTCGAAAGACGTCGTGCGCGATCTGTTCGGCGACGAGATCCTCGACCTCGCCTACTACCACTTCCGCCGGCTCGAGGTGGACGGCATCCCGGTGATCGTCACGCGCACGGGCTGGACCTCGGAGGTCGGGTACGAGCTCTACCTCCTCGACACCTCGCGCGGAACGGATCTCTGGGAGCGGATCATGGAGGCGGGTCAGTCGTACGAGATCCGCCCGACCGGCCCGGTGGACATCCGGCGGATCGAGGGCGGCATCTTCAACTGGGGCGCCGACATGAACTACGACAACAACCCGTACGAGCTCGGGCTGGACCGGCTCGTCGAGCTGGACTCCGACGCCGATTTCATCGCCCGCGAGGCACTCACGAGGATCCGCGACGAGGGCGTGCAACGGAAGATCGTCGGGGTCGAGATCGAAGGCGACCGGCTGGACATGAACGCGACGCCGTGGCCGGTCTCGGCGGACGGCGTCAGCGGCCGCGTGACCTCCGCGGTCTACTCGCCGCGGCTGGAGAAGAACATCGGCTTCGCGTGGCTGCCCGTCGACCACACCGAGCTCGGGACCGAGCTCTCGGTTGAGACGTCCGATGGCGTGCGGGGAGCGACGATCGCGCCCATGCCCTTCGTCGACCCCCAGAAGCAGATCCCGAAGTCGTAGCCCCGCGGTGTCCGTCGGAACCGCGTTCTATCCTC
>DATDMJ010000058.1:0-14545 GCA_036518855.1 Gaiellaceae bacterium
GCCTTCCAGATGAACGGCATGAACGAGCTGATCACCGTCAAGCGCTACCACGAGCGCTGGAAGGACAACCCGACGCTCGTCTTCTGCGTCTTCAACAACCAGGACCTGAACCAGGTCACCTGGGAGCAGCGCGTGCTCACGGGCGACCCGAAGTTCCCCGGCACGCAGTGGATCCCGAGCGTCCCGTACGCCAAGTACGCGGAGCTGCTCGGCTTCAAGGGGATCTACTGCGAGAACGGCGACGAGGTCGGCGCCGCGTGGGAGCAGGCGCTCAAGGCGGGCACTCCGTGCGTGCTCGAGGTCAAGACCGATCCGGAGGTCCCGCCGCTGCCGCCGCACATCACGCGGATGCAGGCCGAGAAGATGGCCGAGGCGATGGTCAAGGGCGATCCCGAGCGCGTCGGCGTGATGGAGAAATCGCTCGTCGGCAAGCTCGTGGAGTTCAAGGAGTCACTCCCAGGCAAGAAGTGAGCGTCGCTACCAGGACCGAGGCAGGCGTAGAACGGCTCGAAGTCTCGGCCTACGAGCTCCCGACCGACGAGCCCGAGTCCGACGGCACCTTCGAGTGGGACTCGACCACGATCGTCGTCGTCGAGGCGCACGCAGGCGGCGAGACCGGGCTCGGGTACACCTACGCGCCTGCCGCCGCGGGGAAGCTCGTCGAGGAGAAGCTCGCCCCCGAGGTCGAAGGCGCCGACGCGCTGGCTCCCGTGGAGGTGTGGGAGCGGCTCGGCCGCGCGCTCCGGAACGCGGGGCGCCCGGGGATCGGCTCGATGGCCCTGGCCGCGGTGGACTGCGCGCTCTGGGACCTGAAGGCGCGCCTGCTCGGCGTGGCCCTCGTCGACGCGCTGCCGCGAGCCCATGACTCCGTGCCGCTCTACGGCAGCGGCGGCTTCTGCTCGTACTCGCTCGCACGGTTGCGCGAGCAGCTCGGCGGCTGGGCGTCGGAGGGCTTTACGCGCGTGAAGATGAAGATCTCCCGCGAGCCCGAGCGCGATCCCGAGCGGCTCGACGCGGCGCGGGAGGCGATCGGCGACAGCGTCGAGCTCTTCGCCGACTCGAACGGCGCGCTCTCGCGCCAGGAAGGCCTCGCCTGGGCGCACCGGCTCCGGCGCGAGTGGGGCGTCACGTGGTTCGAGGAGCCGGTCAGCTCCGCCGACTTCGCCGGCCTGCGGCTCGTTCGCGACCAGGGCCCGGGCGGGCTCGAGATCGCCGCGGGCGAGTACGGCTACGTGCTGGCCGACTTCCGGAACCTGCTCGGCTGCATCGACTGCATGCAGGCCGACGTCACCCGCTGCGGCGGTATCACCGGGCTGCTGCAGGTCTCGGGCCTCGCCGCGGGGCACGCCCTCGAGATCTCGGGCCACTGCGCGCCGCAGCTCTCGGCGCATGCGCTCTGCGGCGTGCCGAACCTGCGCCACCTCGAGTACTTCCACGACCACGCCCGCATCGAGCCGCTGCTCTTCGACGGCGTGCTGGAGCCGAAGGACGGCGAGCTGCGGCCGGACCGCTCGCGTCTCGGCCACGGGCTCGAGCTGAAGCGCGCCGAGGCGGAGCGGTACTCGGCATGAAGATCCCGGCGAAGACCGCGCCGCGGTTCCGGATGCGCCCGGTCGCGTTCGGGGACGTGGACGTGCGGGGCCTCGAGGAGGCCTTGCGGCGGGCGGTCGAGGGTGAGGTCCGCTTCTCGCCCGGCGACCGCGGCCTCTACTCGGCCACGGGCGCGAACTACCGCCAGCTGCCGATCGGCGTCGTCATCCCGCGCACCGTCGACGACGTGATCGCCACCGTCGCGGCCTGCCGCGAGCACGGCGCGCCGCTCCTCTCGCGCGGCGGCGGCACCGGCCTCGCGGGCCAGACGACCAACACGGCGGTCGTGATCGACTTCTCGAAGTACCTGAACCGGATCGTCGAGATCGACGCGGAGCAGAAGCTTGCGCGCGTCGAGCCGGGCCTGATCCTCGATCACCTGCGCAAGCAGGCCGAGAGCGAGCACCAGCTGACCTTCGGCCCCGATCCCTCGACGCACGAGTACTGCACCTTCGGCGGGATGATCGCAAGCAACTCCTGCGGCGTCCGCTCGGTGATGGCGCAGTTCTACGGCCCCGGACCGCGCACGTCGGACAACGTTCACGAGCTCGACGTCCTGCTCTACGACGGGCGGCGCCTGACGCTGCGCGAGGGCAGCTCGGGGGACGAGGAGATCGACCGCCGCCTGACCGAGCTGCGCGACCGCTATGCGCAGCAGATCCGCGACCGCTATCCCGACATCCCCCGCCGCGTCTCCGGCTACAACCTCGACGACCTGCTGCCGGAGAAGGGCTTCCACGTCGCGCGCGCCCTCGCCGGCACGGAGAGCACGTGCGTGACGTACCTCGGCGCAACCGTGCACCTGCTCGACAGCCCGCCGGTCCGCTCGCTGCTCGTGCTCGCCTACGGCAGCGTGGCCGAGGCAGGCGACGGCGTCATGCAGGTGCTGGAGCACCAGCCGCTCGGGCTCGAGGGCGTCGACGAGACGCTGATCACCGACATGACGATGCTCGGCAAGCACAAGGAGCATCTCTCGATGCTCCCCGGCGGCCGCGGCTGGCTGCTCGCCGAGTTCGGCGGCGACACGAAGGAAGAGGCCGACGACAAGGCCAAGAAGCTGATGGGCGAGCTGAAGGTCGGCAAGGGCGGGCTCACCGGGATGAAGCTCTACGACGACCCGCCGGCCGAGCAGCACGTCTGGGCGGTGCGCGAGGCGGGCCTCGGGGCCACCGCTTTCATCCCGGGCAAGCCGGACACGTACGAGGGCTGGGAGGATTCGGCCGTTCCGCCGGAGCGGCTCGGCGAGTACCTGCGCGCGATCGGCCCGCTGGCAGACAAGTACGGCTACGAGAGTGCGCTCTACGGCCATTTCGGCCAGGGCTGCATCCACGCGCGCTGGAACTTCGACCTGAAGACGAAGGAAGGGATCGAGACCTACCGCCGCTTCCTCGACGAGGCATCCGACCTGGTGCTCAGCCTCGGCGGCTCGATCTCCGGCGAGCACGGCGACGGCCAGTCCCGGGCGGAGCTGCTGCCGAAGATGTTCGGCGACGAGCTCGTGGAGGCGTTCCGCGAGTTCAAGTCGATCTGGGACCCCGAGGGGAAGATGAACCCCGGCAAGGTCGTCGACCCGTACCGGATCACGGACAACCTGCGGCTCGGGACGGACTTCGCGCCGCCGCCGGTCAAGACCCACTTCGCGTACTCGGCCGACGGCGGCTCGTTCGCGCACGCGACGACGCGCTGTGTCGGGATCGGCAAGTGCCGGCACACCGAGGGCGGCGTCATGTGCCCGAGCTTCATGGTCACCCGCGAGGAGAAGCACACGACGCGCGGGCGGGCGCACCTGCTCTGGGAGATGCTGAACGGCGAGGAGCTCGAGCTCTGGAAGGACGAGGAGGTCTTCGAGGCGCTCGACCTCTGCCTCTCCTGCAAGGGCTGCACCAACGACTGCCCGGTCAACGTGGACATGCCGACCCTGAAGGCGGAGTTCCTCTCGCACTACTACGACGGGCGGCTGCGGCCGCGGACGGCCTACGCCTTCGGGCTGATCGACCAGGCGGCCCGGCTCGCCTCGAAAGCGCCGGCTCTCGTCAACCTCGTCACGCGGACGCGGCTGGCCAAGCTCGCCATGGGGGTCTCGCTGAAGCGCGAGATCCCGCCCTTCGTGTCGCCGACCTTGAAGGAGTGGTTCGCGCACCGGCCGCAGCGAGACGGTGGCGGGCGGCGCGTGATCCTCTGGGCCGACACGTTCACGAACTACTTTCACGCGCCGATCGGGATCGCGGCGGTCGAGGCGCTCGAGGGCGCAGGCTGCAACGTCGTGATCCCGCAGATGCATCTGTGCTGCGGGCGGCCGCTCTACGACTACGGGATGCTCTCGCTCGCGCGGCGCTACGCCGACCGCGTCGTCGACAACCTGCGCGACGAGATCCGCGCGGGGACGCCGGTGGTCGGGATCGAGCCGTCGTGCGTGGCTGTCTTCAAGGACGAGCTCAAGAAGCTGAAGAGCCTGGACGAGGATGCCCAGCGGCTCGCCAAGCAGACGTTCCACCTGAGCGAGTTCCTCGACGGGCTCGACTGGGAGCCGCCAACGCTGGTCGGGAAAGCGCTCCTCCACGGGCACTGCCATCACAAGGCGACCGGCGGCATCTCACCCGAGAAGACGATCCTCGAGCAGATGGGCCTCGAGGTCGAGGAGCTCGACAGCGGCTGCTGCGGGATGGCCGGCGGCTGGGGCTACGAGCCCGACCACTACGACGTCTCCGTGGCCTGCGGCGAGCGGGTGCTGCTGCCGAGGGTGCGAGAGGCCTCGCCCGAGACGCTGATCGTCGCGGACGGGTTCTCCTGCCGCTCGCAGATCGAGCAGTGCCACACCGGCCGCGACGGCATGCATGTCGCCGAGGTGATCAAGCTCGCGCGCGACGTCGGGACGATCCCGCCGTACCCCGAGCGAGCCCTCGAAGCCCCCGCCGCCAAGAACGGTCACAAGGCCGCGGTGCTCGTCGGCGCGGGAGCCGTCGCCGCCGCAGCCGCGCTGGCCTACCGCGCCAAGTAACAGGCTGTTACAAGCGGCCGTTGGGCCCGGGCGGGTCGGCCATCGTCAGGAACGGCACCTCGCCGAACCGCTCGAAGCTCCGGACGTGCGATGAGACGACGCGGAAGCCGGCGCGCTCGTAGACGCGGACGGCCCGCGCGTTGAACTCGGCCACGTGGAGGAAGACGCGCTGCGGCCGGTACCGCTCGCGAGCGAAGGCGAGCCCGGCGAGGAAGAAGTCCAGGCCGAGCCCGCGTCCGGTGAGGTCGGGGCGGAGGCCGAGCCCGTAGTCGAGGTCGGGCGGCTTCGGCTCGAAGTAGTAGAAGCCGACCAGCTCACCGTCCTCGTCGAGCGCCTCGAAGTAGCGCTCGGGGTTGTACACGGGCTCGAGGTCGCCGTCGTAGAAGTCGTACGGCGGCGGGTACCGCCACGTCGCCATCAGCTGGAGTGTCGCTTCGGAGGCCGGTTCGATTCTGAGGGGCATGAGCGCGAGCAGGCCGAATATACGAAGAGCCCGCCTCGCGTCGGGCCCTTCTCGGCTCACGGGTCGGAGGTGGTGCTACTGGCCCATCTTCACGCCCGGCTCGGCCCACTCGAGCTCGATCGGGCGAGTCGGTCGCCGGCCGGGGACGTTCGCCGCACGGTTGAACTTGAACAGCGGCAGAACGGTCCTCCCGCTCGCGGCGGCGAGCATCATCGCGGTCGCCGTGTACCAGGCGCAGCCGGCCGAGATGACGAACACCCAGCCCGCGACCTGCACCCAGCTGTGCGAGCCGTAGATGAACGCGCCCGCCGCGATTCCTGAGCCGGCCGCGAGGGTGCCGAGCACGGCTGCCAGGCTCATGCTCTCTGCAAGCGAGGCGAGGAACCCGGACGCGGTGATCGCGCCGAGCGCGAAGAACCAGAACCCGAGCTCCGGGTTGTGGAACCACGGCGTCGGCGCCGTGAGGGCGTGGGCCGCGATCAGGATGTTGAGGATCCCGTACGCGAGCCAGAACGCACCCCACATGCCGTGCATCGCGGTCGCGATCGCATCTCGCGCGCGCGGTAGGCCCACATCCCTGCGAGGAACTGGGCCAGACCCCCGAACATGGCCGCGAACGGCGCGAGCGCGAGTCCCGACGTCGGAGTGCCCCACCAGCCCGCCATGTTGGACGCGACGATGAACGTCGCGCCGGCGAAGCCGAAGAGGCCGAGGATCGACGGCGCCGCGATCGGCTGCAGGAAGACCCGCGTTGCAACGCCGTCGCGTGCGATGTCAAGCTCGGTCTGCCTCCGGCTGTCATTGATCGTGCTGGCCATGTCAGACCCCTTTCGTTGCTCATCCCAGTTATATCGCTATACGAAGTGTTTAAACGCATCCACCCCGGCAAGGAAGGAGGCGTGAACCTCCCAGAGGTGGTGCGCCGTTGGCCGGTCCTGCGGCAACTCCGCGAGGGCGATCCTCTCGGTCTCGGCCGCGCCGCCCGGTCCCGCCGCTCCGAGGCGCTGAAGCCGCGGAACGACGCGGCCGACCACGTCGTCCAGTCGGTCTGCCCGTACTGTGCGGTCGGCTGCGGCCAGCTCGTCTACGTGAAGGACGGCGAGGTCAGCCACATCGAGGGCGACCCGGCGAGCCCGATCTCACGCGGCCGTCTCTGCCCCAAGGGCCAGGCCTCGAAGTCGTTCGTCCACAGCCCGCTGCGGGAGTTCAAGGTCAAGTACCGGCGGCCCTACGGCACGCGCTGGGAGGAGCTCTCGCTCGAGGATGCGATGGAGATGATCGCCCAGCGGATCATCGATACGCGCGCGGCGAGCTGGGAGGAGAAGACCGAGGAAGGCAACCCCGCGAACCGCACGATGGCGATCGGCAATCTCGGCGGCGCGACCCTCGACAACGAAGAGAATTACCTGATCAAGAAGCTGTGCGTCGGCCTCGGCATCGTCCAGGTCGAGAACCAGGCCCGCATATGACACAGCTCCACGGTCCCCAGTCTGGGGACCTCGTTCGGACGAGGCGGCGCGACGACGTTCCAGCAGGACCTCCAGAACGCGGACGTCATCACGATCATGGGCTCGAACATGGCCGAGAACCACCCGGTGGGGTTCCAGTGGGTGATGGAGGCCAGGGAGCGTGGCGCGCGGATCTTCCACGTCGACCCGCGCTTCACCCGTACGAGCGCCATGTGCACGGACTGGATCGGCATCCGCGCCGGCTCGGACATCGCCTTCCTCGGCGGCGTCGTCAACTACATCCTCGAGCACGGGCGCTGGTTCGAGGAGTACGTCAAGCACTACACGAACGCGCCGGTGGTCATCAGCGAGGAGTTCGCCGACACCGAGGATCTCGACGGGCTCTTCTCGGGCTGGGATCCGGAGAAGGGGAAGTACGACGTCAGCAGCTGGCAGTACGCGGGCATGGAGGTGCACGGGGCCGCCGGCCAGCGTGAGGAGGGCTTCCAGCCGACGAAGGGCGAGGGCTCGGGCCACGGCGGCCACGGCGGCGGGCTGAAGCACGGCGAGCCGCCCGAGGAGGATCCTGAGCTACAGCATCCGCGCTGCGTCTTCCAGCTCCTGAAGAAGCACTACGCGCGCTACACGCCCGAATTCGTCTCCGAGACCTGTGGCTGCTCGGCCGAGGCGTTCGTGGAGTACTGCGACGCGATCTGCGACAACTCGGGCCGCGAGCGCACCGGCGCATTCTGCTACGCGGTCGGCTGGACGCAGCACACGGTCGGCGTCCAGTACATCCGAACCGCGGCGATCATCCAGCAGCTGCTTGGCAACATGGGCCGCCCGGGCGGCGGGATCATGGCGCTGCGCGGCCACGCGTCGATCCAGGGCTCGACCGACATCCCGACGCTCTACAACATCCTGCCGGGCTACCTGCCGATGCCCCACACCGAGGCCTACGGCGACTTCCAGAGCTACATGGACGCGAACACGTCGCCGACGGGCTGGTGGGGCAACTTCCGCTCGTACTGGGTCAGCCTGATGAAGGCGTACTTCGGCGAGCACGCGACCGAGGAAAACGACTGGCTGTTCAAGAGCCTGCCGCGCATCGACGACGACAACTCCGCCTACTGGACGACGTTGCAGATGCTCGACGGGAAGGTGAAGGGCTACCTCATCGCCGGCGAGAACCCCGCGGTCGGGAACACGAACGCACGCGCGCACCGACTGGGCCTGGCGAAGCTCGACTGGCTCGTCGTCCGGGATCTCGTCGAGATCGAGTCGGCGGCGTTCTGGTACGACAGCCCCGAGATCGAGTCGGGCGAGCTGCGCACCGACGAGATCCCGACCGAGATCTTCTTCCTCCCGGCGGCGGCGCACACCGAGAAGGACGGCTCGTTCACCAACACGCAGCGGCTCCTGCAATGGCACTGGCAGGCGACCGAGCCGAAGGGCGATGCCCGCTCCGACCTCTGGTTCTACTTCCACCTCGGGCGGCTGATCAAGCAGAAGCTCGCCGAGTCGGAGGAGCCGCGCGACGACCTGATCAAGGCGCTGCGCTGGGAGTACCCGACGCACTCGCAGATCCAGGAGCCGAACGCGGAGTCCGTCCTCCAAGAGGTCAACGGCTGGGAGATCGAGACAGGCGAGTTCCTCGACGGGTACCCGAAGCTGAAGGACGACGGCTCGACCGTCTGCGGCTGCTGGATCTACTGCGGCTGCTTCACGGAGGGGATCAACCAGACCGCGCGCAAGAAGGCGCACTGGGAGCAGGAGAGCTACGTCGCACCGGAGTGGGCCTGGTCCTGGCCCGCGAACCGGAGGCTGCTCTACAACCGCGCCTCGGCCGACCCGGCCGGAAAGCCGTGGTCGGAGCGCAAGCGCTACGTCTGGTGGGACGAGGCCGAGGGCAAGTGGACCGGCCTCGACGTCCCCGACTTCAAGGAGGACAAAGAGCCGGGCTACGTGCCGCCCGACGACGCAAAGGCCGAGGAGGCCATCGCCGGCGACCACCCGTTCATCATGCAGGCGGACGGGCGGTCCTGGCTCTTCGTCCCGCAGGGGCTCGAGGACGGGCCCATGCCCACGCATTACGAGCCGCACGAGTCGCCGTTCGACAACCCGTTGTACTCGCAGCGGGCCAACCCGCGGCGGCAGCAATTCGAGCGGCCGGAGAATCCGTACAACCCGGTCGCGAACGAGCCGGGGGCGGAGATCTACCCGTACGTCGCCACCACCTACCGGCTGACCGAGCACCACACCGCGGGCGGGATGTCGCGGACGGTGCCCTACCTCTCGGAACTGCAGCCCGCCATGTTCTGCGAGGTCAGCCCCGAGCTGGCGGAGGAGGTCGGGCTCGAGCACGGCGGCTGGGCGACGATCTACTCGACGCGTGCCGCGATCGAGGCGCGCGTGCTCGTCACCGACCGGATCCCGTCGATCGAGGTGCAGGGGCGCAAGACCCACCAGATCGGGCTGCCGTACCACTGGGGCACGCGTGGCCTCACGACCGGCGGCTCGGCGAACGACCTCTCGTCGATCGCGCTCGACCCGAACGTCCACATCCAAGAGGTGAAGGCGTTCTCGGTCGGCATCAAGCCCGGCCGGCGGCCGCGCGGGGAGGCGCTGCCGGCGTTCGTAGAGCAGATGCGGAACCGTGCTCGATAGCTACGGCACCGAGGCGAAGGAGCGCGTCGGCTTCTTCACCGACACCTCCGTCTGCATCGGCTGCAAGGCCTGCGAGGTCGCCTGCAAGGAGTGGAACCTCGTCCCCGAGGACGGGCTGGTGTGGACGGGCGAGTCGTACGACAACACCTCCGAGCTCGGCGCGAACACCTGGCGGCACGTGGCCTTCATCGAGCAGGGCGAGCCCGAGGTCGATGCGCTGCGCTGGCTCATGTCGTCGGACGTGTGCAAGCACTGCACCCACGCGGCATGTCTCGACGTGTGTCCCACCGGCTCCCTGATCCGAACGGAGTACGGCACGGTCGTCGTGCAGGAGGACATCTGCAACGGCTGCGGCTACTGCGTGCCCGCCTGTCCGTTCGGGGTGATCGACAAGCGACACCTGCCCAGGCAGGACCCGCCGGCGCTGCCGCTCATCACCAAGAAGGAGGACGGCCGGGTCTGGAAGTGCACGCTCTGCTACGACCGGCTCAAGGGCGGGCACGAGCCTGCGTGCGCGAAGGCCTGCCCGACCGACTCGATCCAGTTCGGGCCGCTCGACGACCTGCGCGAGCGGGCAGAGAGGCGGCTCGAGAAGCTGCAGGCGCAGAACGCGAACGGCGCGCGGCTCTACGGGAACGACCCCGATGACGGTGTGGGCGGGTTCGGCGCGTTCTTCCTGCTCCTGGACGAGCCCGAGGTCTACGGGCTGCCGCCCGACCCCGTCGTGACGACACGGGACCTCCCCGGTATGTGGCGCACCGCTGCGATCGCGACCGGCGCGCTGATCGCCGGGGTGGCCGCCGCGTTCGTCGGAGGCTCGCGGTGAGCTCGTACTACGGGCGGCCGGTGCTCAAGGAGCCGGTCTGGCAGCGCGAGATCCCCTGGTACTTCTTCACGGGCGGCCTCGGCGGCGCGTCGTCCGTGCTGAGCCTCGTCGCCCGCGTCTCGGGCAACGAGCTGCTCGCCCAGCGGAGCATCCAGATCGCATCGGCGGCGGACGCCGTCAGCCCGCTGCTACTGCTCTCCGATCTCGGCCGGCCCGAGCGCTTCCTCAACATGCTGCGCGTCTTCAAGGTGACCTCGCCGATGAGCGTCGGCAGCTGGATCCTCGCGTACACGAGCGCCGCGAGCTCCGTCTCGGCGTTCCTCAACACCATCGGCCGCTTCAAGCGCACGGCCGACCTGGCACGACTCGCATCCGCCGGCTCGGGCGCGCCGCTCGCCGTCTACACGGCGACGCTGATCTCGGACACGGCGATCCCGGTGTGGCACGAGGCGCGGCACGAGCTGCCGTTCCTGTTCGGCTCGAGCGCGATCGCGAGCGCGGGTGCGGCGAGCACGATCGTCGTGCCGCCCAGCGACGCGGGGCCGGCGCGCCGGATGGCGATCGGCGGGGCGATCGTCGAGAACGTCGTGATGAAGGCGATGGAGAAACGGCTCGGGATGCTCGGCGAGCCCTACCGCCAGGGCGAGGCCGGGAATTACGCGAAGCTCGCGAAGGCGTGCTCGCTCGGCGGCGCTGCGCTGATCGGCCTCGGCGGTCGGCGGAGCCGGATCGCGGCGGCCGCAGGGGGCACGCTACTCCTCGCGGGTGAAGCCGCCCTGCGCTGGTCGGTCTTCAAGGCCGGGTTCCAGTCGGCCCGCGACCCGAAGTACACCGTGACCCCGCAGCGCGAGCGTGCCGGCTACGGCCCGCCTTCCCGAACGCGACCCGACTCCGCGGAAGCGTCGATGTAAGCAGCGCCACCGGGCGGCTTGCCGCTCTCCTCGTGCGGGCGCTCCGGATCCGGCGCGGTTCGTTCCGGCTGCGCGGGGCGTAGCTCCTCGGCGACCTCGTCCAGCGAGTCGAACTCGCGGTCGGGAAGCCGCGCGAGCAGCGGCGCGAACCGCGCTCCGTCTTCGGCGCGCGCGTAGTCGATGAGCTCGCGCTTCGAGGCAGGAAGCGACACGCCCTCGAGCGCGGCCTGCAACTCGGCCATCTTTCGCGTCGACATGTCCGAAACCTTCCCCGGTGCCAGCCACCCAAACGAATGTGTAACGCCGTCCCCGACGGGTATCGCGCCAAGGTGCCCGAGCTTGGCTACACGCTCTCCTCCGAGGAGCATTCGCCCAACGACCTCGTTCGCAACGCGCGCGCCGCCGAGGACGCCGGCTTCGAGTTCCTGAGCGTCTCCGACCACTTCCACCCCTGGGTCGACGCGCAAGGCGAGAGCCCGTTCGTCTGGAGCGTGATCGGCGCCGTCGCGAACGCGACCGACCGGATCCGCCTGGGAACCGGCGTCACCTGCCCGACGATCCGGATCCACCCGGCCATCGTCGCCCAGGCCGCCGCGACCTCCCAGGTCATGATGGACGGCCGCTTCTACCTGGGCGTCGGCACCGGCGAGGAGCTGAACGAGCACGTAGTCGGCGCACGGTGGCCCGGCCCGCAGGAACGGCTCGAGATGCTCGAGGAGGCGATCGAGGTGCTGCGGCTCCTCTGGCAGGGCGGCTACCAGTCGCACTACGGCGAGCACTACACCGTCGAACAGGCGCAGATCTTCACGCTCCCGGACGAGCCGCTGCCGATTCACGTCGCCGCCGCCCAGCCGCACGCGGCCCAGCTCGCCGGCCGGCTCGGCGACGCGCTGATCACCACCTCGCCGGACGAGGATCTGAAAGGCGAGTTCGAGGACGCCGGCGGCGCGGGCAAGCCCTGCTACGGCCAACTCGACGTCTGCTACGCCGAGACCGAGGAGGAAGGCCGCAGAATCGCGCGGGAGATCTGGCCCAACTCCGCGATGGGCGGCCCACTCGGCCAGGAGCTCGCGATCACCTCACACTACGAGGCCGTCGCGGAGCTCGTCACCGAGGAGCAGGTCGGCGAATCGGTCATCTGCGGACCGGACCCAGAACAGCACCTGGAGGCGATCCGCGAGTACGACGAGGCAGGCTTCACGCACGTGTTCGTGCATCAGATCGGCCCGGACCAGGACGCGTTCATCCGGTTCTACGCCGAGCAGGTCCTGCCCGGGCTCTAGCCGTAGCGCGGGCCGTCGGGATCGGCCTGCCGCGCGAGCAGCTCCGCGCCGTCCAGGGCGAGCTCCAGATGACGTTGCTGCACCGGCAGGCCCCAGGCAGCGAGCTCGACGATCCCGTCCATCTCCGCGCGCGAGGCCAGCGTCGCCAGCGCCGCCCAGGTCGCGACCTCACCCGCCTCGCCCATCGCAAGGAAGCTCCACGCGCGCAGCGGGCTCGTCCCGGCCTTGAACCAGGCAGCGGTGAGATCGGCCGCGTGGTCCCTCGTCACCTGCGCCTGAGCGAGCAGCTCCTCCTCGAGCCCCAACCGCCGCTCGACCGCGAGGCACCGGGCCCGCACCTCCGCCGCCTCGTCCTGCATCGTCCAGAGCCGCCGCCGCAGCCCGAGGTCGAGCGTGCGCTCCTCGACCCTGTCGGCCACCACCGCGGCCGCGATCGCCAGCCCGTGCGCCTCCGCGAGCTTCTCCTGCAGGGCGTTCAGCATCAGGCGAGCTCCGCCTCCTCCTCTGCGCGCCGCCGCCTGCGCTCCACCCGCTCGCCTGCCTGCAGCTCGCGGCAGACCCAGTACGCGACCAGCCCGGCCAGCGGCGGCGCGACCACCGCCACGATTCGAAACGCCCAGATCTGCGGAACGTACGGCAGCCCGAAGGTGACGTAGATCCGGTCGGAGCTGCCCGCGACGAACGGGAGGAAGACCCAGACCAGCGTCGCCATCCCGATCGCCGTACGCACGGGAGCGTCGCGGGGCCGGTCGAGCAGGTTGTGGTAGGCGTGGTCGCCGCCGACGAAGCGCCGCTCGAGCCAGGGCCAGAGGTAGAGGAACATGAACACGATCAGCGGGAGCAGGGCGCCGCCCCAGAACGGGTTCGGGACGAGCGTGTAGCTCCCGATCGTGACGTCGAACCCCGGCACGAGCCGCAACGCCCCGATCAGCCAGCCGAGGTACCAGTCCGGCTGCGCGCCGTTCGTCGAGACGTAGGTGTGGTAGGGCCCCCAGAGCCAGATGGGGTTGATCTGCACGAGCCCGCCCAGCAGGAAGAGCACTCCCGCGACCGCGAAGAACAGCCCGAGGGAGCGCGGCGTCTGGCCCGGGAAGAGCGGCACCCCCACGATCTTCCGCTCCGACTGGCGGCGCGTCTCGCGGAACTGCGTGTGGTGGCGAAGCGCCACGAGCGCGAGGTGCGCAGTGAGCAGGACGGCGATCAGGGCCGGGAACAGGAACACGTGGGCCACGTACATCCGCGAGAAGAAGTCGTGCTTGCCCGGGAAGGGGCCGTCCCAGATCAGCGCCGCCAGGTTCGCGCCCACGAACGGGATCGAGACGGCCACGGCATAGCCGATCGCGAGGCCCATCCCCGAGAGCAGGTCGTCGGCGAGCGAGTAGCCGAGGTAGCCCTCCAGCAGCGAGACCAGGAGGATCGTGAGCCCGATCCAGTAGGTCAGCTCGCGTGGTTTTCGGTAGGCACCCGTGAAGAAGATCCGGATCAGGTGCAGGACGATCGCCGCGAGGAAGACGTCGGCGGCCCAGTGGTGCGTCTGTCTGATCAGCAGCCCGGCCTTGACCGTCGTCGAGATGTCGACGACGGAGCGGTACGCCTGCGTCATCTCCTGCCCTTGCAGCGGGACGTACGGACCGTGGTAGACGACCTGCGCGGTGCTGTTCTCGTAGAAGAAGGTCAGGTAGACGCCGGTCGCGACCAGCACCACGAACGCGTACAAGGCGACCTCGCCGAGCAGGAACGACCAGTGGTCCGGGAAGAGGTAGCGAAGCGTCTTGCGCAGGAACGGGGCGGTGCCGCTGCGCCGGTCGAGGAAGCGGACGAGCTTGCGGATCACGACGTGGGCTTCTTCAGCCGGACGCCCCACCACGAGGGGCCGACCGGCTCGTCGAAGTTGCCCTTGGCGCGAAGCTCGCCGTTGGGTGCAATCAGCAGCGGCAGCATCGGCAGCTTGCGCCCCGCCGGGCCGAACGTCACGTCGCCGCCCGTCGCGGGGTCGAAGGTCGAGTAGTGGCACGGGCACACGAGCGCCGGGCCTGGATCGTTCGGCGGGAAGAGCGGCGCGCGGTACAGCGAGATCGCGCAGCCTGCGTGCGTGCAGATCTTCGAGTAGGCCACGATCCCGTCCGCGGGGTAGCCGGAGAGCTCGGACGGAAGGTGGAGCTGGTCCTTCGGCAGCCGGACGAGCACGACCGACGAGGCGAGCGCCTCCTTGTCCGAGCCCTCTGCGAACGCGGTGTAGAGGTTCTTCTCCTCGATGTCGGCGGCGCGGTACGGCCGTCCGTGCTCGTCCACGAGGCGGCGGCCGCGACGCCAGGGCGTCGCGTAGAAGCGCGCCATGTCGATGGCGGGGCCGAGTGAC
>DATDMJ010000059.1:0-13686 GCA_036518855.1 Gaiellaceae bacterium
GGCCCTCTTTCTCTTTCCTGCTCTCGTGGCGCAGAAGCTGTTCCTCCTCTATACCGAGCAAAGAGCGACGGGTGAGGAGCTCGCGTCAGCGCTCGCGAGGCAGGAGCGATCGAATCTTCAATTCGCATCCACGCTCGTCGCGGCTTTGGACGCTGGCGACCAGTACACAGCCGGCCATTCCGCCGCCGTCGCCGTCTATGCGCGTGATATCTCCGCTCGCCTCGGTCTGAGCGAGGCGCAACAGCGCCTGGCACACCTTGCTGGTCTGGTCCATGACATCGGAAAGATCGGTCTCCCAGATGGTCTCCTGCAGAAACGAGGTCCGCTCGGCACTGAGGAGCGCCGCGAAATGGAGCAGCATGTCGTGATCGGCGAACGAATTCTTGCGAACGTCGAGGATTACGCCGAGATTGCTCGCATAGTCCGCCATCATCATGAGCGCGTCGACGGCGCTGGTTATCCAGATCGGCTAGTCGCCGAGGAGATACCTTTGATCTCACGGATCATCGCGGTAGCTGACGCGTACAACGCAATGACGTCACAGCGCTCTTACCGCGATGCTATGCCCTCGAGCGTGGCACGAATTCGCCTTGCTCGCGGGGTTGAAACGCAGTTCGATACCGCCGTCGTCGCGGCTTTCGAAGCCGTTCTAGCTCATGCGACTCCTGAGTATCGAGGTGGGCAGGGCCCAGACTTCACTCTTGAGGGTCAAAGCCCGGTTGATGTCGCGATTGATCTTCCGCCGCGAGTGCTTGAAGCCGTCGCTTCTTAACAGCCTGAATCGCTGCCTCGACTCGGCTACGCGCGCCAATCTTGCGAAGGATGTGCCGCACGTGAACTTTGACTGTTGGTTCGCTTATGAATAAAGCTTGAGCGATTTCACGGTTTGATCGGCCCTCCGCAAGGAGGGCGTACACCTCGTGTTCGCGCTTTGTCAGTGGCGGACCGACTGCACTCTCCTTTCTCACAGGTAGGCCCAGAGCGATCGCGCGTCGGTGGTCGTTGGAGCGCTCAAGAATGGGTACAAGCGCCTCGTGTCGCTGTGGGTCTGCGGCGAGAACCTCGAGGACCCTCGAATGAAGGCGGCCCGCAAAGACAAGCGTGTCATACGCGTGCGAGGAGCGTGTCAGGTCAAAGGCAGCCACAACTTCATCGTCAGCGTCGTCTCGTTCGAGAAGCAACAGACAGATGCCTTTCGTCCAGCGGTGGAGGAGTTGAGGCTCTAGCGACCGGCTCAGGTCTTCGAGTTGGCCCAATTCACGTAGAGCCGCCTTTGGGTTTCCAGTACTGGCGAGTGCGGTAGCTCTTGTTACGCCGAACTCCATCTGGCGTGCGGGCGTGGGGCATCGAGACCAATCTCCGGATGCGGTCTGTAGAGCCGCTTGTGGAGAGCCCTCGGTCAGGAAAAGGCGACAGCGGAGAATGTCCACGTTGGCGGCGAGATACGGGTCGCTCATTTGCTTCGCGGCTCTCTCGATCTTTCGGAGACTCTCCGAGGCTTCGGAGAACCGACGCAAACCGATCCACGCCGCGGTCTGACTGACCAGAGTGTGAGGAACGACGAAACCGAGATGGAAACGCTCCGCCTCCAGCAGCGCTTGCGTGCCGGCGTCCAATGCGTCCTGGTAATGAGCTCCTAGGACCAGGACGGCAGCGAGGGCCCTCAGAAAGGCCGACCGGACGAGTGGATCGGTCGCCTCAGAGGCCAGCTCTGAAAGCGCCCGCAGCTCGGAAATGGGCGGTATTGATCCACCTTCGCGAAGAGCAAGCATTAGTCGTCCACACTCAAGCCGGACCGTTGCGTCGCGGTTCTTCCTGTCAGAGCCCTCCAATTGCGAAAGCAGATCGGATGCTTCCGAGCGCTCCAATTCGAACGCGACAGCGAAGCGGCCCCAACGTGCGTTCTGCACATCTGTGTCCGTTTTCGCACTCGCCAGGGCGGCTTCGAAGTGGTGCGTCGCCCCACCACTGTCGTCCATGAGGTGGCGACTCTGTCCTGCTCGATAGTGGGCGGAAGAGAGAAGCGGATCATCCGGCCCGAGGGATGAAGCTGCGGCGCTTGCCAAAACGCCGCCCCTCTCGTGCCGGCCGAGTCTGAAAGCGAGTTCGGCGTCGGTCAAGTCCACATATGGTGAAGATAGTTCTGCCCTTCGCGCGAAGTCCAGCCACTCCCGGAGTGTCGTGAGCCGACCGATGCGGGTTAGATGAATGAGTGCGTGTTGAAACAACTTGTCCATCAAGTCAACACGGCCGAATTGTGTAATCAGCGCAAAGAGGTCGTCCCAGGCTTCGAACTCAAGGCAGTGTTCGGCGGCGCGTGTTACAGCGTCCAACAAGTCTGTGCGAGGTGCCTGAACGAGCTTATTTAGGAGGAAGGCTCTGAGTAGGGGATGCATGGAGAGCTCATGCGGCCTTTGGACGGCGAACATTCCGGCTTCCTTTGCTTCCTCTAGGACGCGTTCGGCCCTATCGCCGAGGAGCGCGTCGGCGGCAACGTGTGTGACGACCGGGATCAAGGCCAAGCGACAGACGCCCTCCTGCGTCTCAGGCGGTAGCGATGCGAGCAGCTCTTCCGCAAAGTAATCGTGAAGCTCCTCAGGAAAACGCTCCTCGAGCTGGATCGGATTCGGCGTGAGGGCCGCCAACCCGATCACGGCTGGCCATCCATCGGCAAGGGCCACCAAGCCGCTCGCTGCCTCGAGATTTCGCGCAGCCATGACTGCGTTCGCTTCCTCCGTGTTCATCGCGAGCGAGCTTTGGCCGAGCTCGAAGAAGTTCCCGTAGAGCAGGTCGCGTGCCGACGACCAGCCCGGGCGCTGCCTGCTCGTTAGAAGTAGCCGACGACCGCTCGACGCGAATACTCCGCGGATCAGCTCTTCACTCGCCTCTGAAGCAAGCAGGTGGTAGTCATCGATCGCGAACCACGTGTCCTCCGGCCAGCTGGCGAGATCTTCCTTCAGGAATTGTTCAATGATTTCCACGTCCTGCTCCGGCTCGCGGCTAGTCGGTAGCCAGTCCCGTAGCCGCTTCCCGACGCCTGTCACGACGGGCTCTGAGGAGTCCGCGATCCCGAGAGCCAGCGCGGCCACGTCCGGCGAGGAGGCGCTGCCCTGATACCAGGCGTGTGGCTTGTCCGATAGCCACTGCCGGGCCAGGGTCGTCTTGCCATAGCCGGCCGGCGCGACGAGCATGATCACTCTTGCCGACGTCTCGTCGAGCAGTCGGGTCAGCCGAGGGCGCTCGATGATGTGGCGGCGCCCCGCCGGAATCTCTTGGCCTGCCTCGTTCTCCAATCCGTACCCCCCCGGAATGGTTGGCGTAGGGTAACCGCGCTCGCGCGGTCAGCTAGTGGCTTGTTCGGCCATGTCCGCGAGGCGCTCGCCGATCGCCGGCGCAAACTTGAAGCCGTGGCCCGAGCAGGGTGAGCCGACGACCACGCGGCCGCGGCGCTCCAGCACAAACGTCTCGTCCGCGGTCGTCGTGTACATGCAGGTGTCCAGCGCCGCCGGATCAGGATCGGCGAGGCGGTACGTCTCGTTCGCCCAGACCGCGATCCGCTCGACGAGGTGCGGTTCCGGATCCGTCGGGACGTTCGGGTCAGCCTCCTGTCCCTGGTGGTGGGCGCCGACCTTGAGGCCGTAGGCCGGGTCGTAGAGCGAATACATCTCATGCGTGTGCCGACCAGGCTTGAACGAGACGACGGAGGGAACCGGACGGCCTTGCTCGGGCCGGAAGTAGCAGACGGTCTCCCGCGTGACCTTCACGGGCAGCGCCTCGTCGAGGAGCTCGTTGACCCACGAGCCGGCGGTGACGACGACGGCGTCCGCGTCGACCTCGTCCGGATGCGCGCGCGTGTGCTCGCGGACGTCGAGCTCTCGGCGGAACGCCTCGAGGGCCTTGTCGGCACGCGCGATCCCTGCCTCCGGCTGCAGGACCGCGAACGACCCCTCGGGCACGCGGATCGGGAAGCGGCGCTCCGCCTCCTCGCGCTCGAGCCGCTCCCAGGAGACGCCGCAGCGCTCGAGTGTCTCGGCGGTGCTCTCCTCGAGCGAGCTCACGATCTCCACGAGGCCGTACAGCTCCAGCACCGTCTCGCCGGTCTCGGCCTCGAGCTCGCGCCAGAGCCTGAACGCCTCCTGCGCGAGCCGGACGTAGTGGTCCTCGGCGTATGCCAGCCGGAAGATCCGAGATCGGCCGTGGCTCGAGCCGCGCGGGTTCCCGACCTCGAACTGCTCGTAGACGACCGGGTCGTGGCCGCGCCGCTTGAGGGCCCACCCCGTGGCGAGGCCCATCACGCCCGCTCCGATCACCGCGACCTTCATCCGATTCGGTTCCGAAGGATGCCGATCCCCTCGACCTCGAGCTCGATCTCGTCGCCGCGCTGGAGCCAGCGCTCGTCGCCGTGCTCGAGGATGCACCCCGTGCCGACGGTGCCCGAGCCGATCACGTCTCCCGGCCGCAGCTCGGTGTTGCGCGACGCGTGGTCGACGATCTGCTCCCACGACCAGTACATGTCGGCGAGGCTGCCGCGCGAGCGCTCCTCCCCGTTGACCCGCGCGACCATGACATCGCCGAGCTCGTCCGGGGTGACGATCACCGGCCCGAGCGAGGTCGCGAAATCCTTGCCCTTCGCCGGTCCTAGGCCGATCGCCATCTCCTTTCGCTGCAGGTCGCGCGCGGACCAGTCGTTCATGACGGTGAAGCCGCCGATCTCGCCGTCGGCCGCGACCACCGCGGCGATCTCGAGCTCGTAGTCAAGCTTCTCGGTGCCATCCGGGTACTGGATCTCGTCGTCGGGGCCGTAGATCGCGGCCGGGTTCGAGAAGTAGAAGGCCGGAAGCTCGTACCACTCCGGCGGAACCTCGCCCCGGCCGGTGACGGCCCGCGCGTTCTTCACGTGCTGCTCGAAGGCGTAGAAGTCGCGCACCGACGGCGGCCGTTGCACCGGCGCGAGGAGGCGAACCTCGTCGAGCGGGTACTCGGCGTGCTCGCGAGCCTGGCCTCCGCCGGTGAAGAAGGAGACCAGCGTCTGCGCCGCGAGCTGGATCACGCGGTCGCCCTCGATCCGCCCGGGCCACCCGCGAATCTCGTGGGCGACGGGAGTGAACATGCAAAGCCTCACGGCTCGGTATGAACTATCACGTCGGCGATCTCGGGACGCGCGCGGCGGATCCGCTCCTCGATCTCGCTCGCGCGCGCGTGGGCCTCGCCGAGCGACGCGGACGGATCGAGCCCGAGCGTGAGCTGCGCGACGAGGCCGCTGTCGGTGTGCAGGAAGCGCAGCTCGCGCGGCCTCTGGCCGGTCGCCTCGCGGACGATCCGCTCGACGAGCTCCCGCTCTGCCGAGGCATCGTCGACGCGTCCCTCCCCGGCCTCGGCGATCGGCTCCAGGTGCGTCCGCACGGAGTCGACCTCCGGGACCGACTCGGCGATCGCGCTCTCGAGCTCCGTTGCGACCTCGTGCGCCGCTTCGAGCGTCAGGTCGCCGGGGAGCTTGAGGTGCAGGGAGACCTCGGTCGTTGCCCCCACCTGAAGGACGCTCAGGTTGTGAATCTCGCGCACGCGCGGAACCCGCTGTGCCGCTGCGAGCACGCGCTCCCGGAGGGCCGACTCGTCCACGCGCGGCTCGACGTGGACCACGACGTCGCTTCCCGGTAACGCTCGATGTACCGCCTCTTCGACCGCGTCGGCGGCCGCATGGCCCTGGCCGACCGCAGCGCCTGGAGGCACCTCGATGACGACGTCGGCGAACTGGCGCCCGGCGGCCTGGCGCATCCGCAGCCGCCGCAGCTCGACTCCCGGGCCTACCGCTCCGATTGCGGTGAGCGCAGCCGCCTCGGCTTCTGCCGGCACGCGGTCCATGAGCACGTCGATGTTCAGCCGCATGAGCTGCGCTGCGGCGAAGAGCACGAGCACCGCGACGAACATCGCGGCCGCGGAATCGGCCCAGTGGTAGCCGGCACGCGCGGCGATCAGCCCGAGCAGCACCGCCGTCGACCCGGCGAGGTCGCTTCCGAAGTGGAGCGCGTTTGCCTGCAGCGCCGGACTTCCGTGTCGCCGCGCCGCGCGGTAGGAGACGGACGCCCGGCTCGCGTCGACCGCGATCACGCCGACCATGACGACGAACGCGTACCCGTGCGGGTCGACCTGGCCCTGCGCCAGACCTGTCAGGCGCCAGAGGGCGCGCCACGCGATCACGAGGCTCGCGACGACGAGGATCGCGGCCTCCCCCAGCGCAGCCAGGTGCTCCGCCTTCCCGTGGCCATATGGGTGACCGTGGTCGGCGGGCCGGCCGGCGACGCCGAGCGCGAAGAAGGTCAAGAGCGCCGCGACGAGGTCCGTGCCGGAGTGCACCGCCTCCGAGAGGATCCCGAGGCTGTTCGTCCCGATCGCCGTGCCGACCTTGAGGCCGATCAGCACGCAGGCTGCGATCACCGAGACGAGCGCCGTCCTCCGCTGAGGCGTCATGCGCGAAGGATGGCACGACAGACAGAGAGGGGCCCCGCCGCAGCGGGGCCCCTCTTTCTCTCTACGGGAACCTTGCTAAGAGGCGGCGATGTCGCCGCGGAACTTCTCGTGGAGCATCGAGCCGGCGCCCGTGCCCTTGTCGTACCAGTGGTGGAAGCGCAGGTGCTGGCGCGGCGCGTGGTACTGGTAGTTGAACTTGCAGTCTGCGGAGTCTGTGAAACACGAGAACGCCGCGCTCGGCCCGAAGAACGTGGCGATCCAGACGTCCGTGTCGCCGCAGTTCGCGGGGCAGGTCGCGTTCGGGTCGAAGGTGCCGCCCGAGATCGTCCCGCGCAGGAAGCCGCGGAAGTGGCCGGTCTTGCCGGCTGGCACCATGGAGCCGTGCCGGCCGTGCGTCTCGCAGGCGCCCGGGCTCTGACCGTCGTTCGTCAGGAACGCACCGTGGTCGCGGCGGGTCAGCGTGTAGGTGCCGTCGTGGTTCCGCTTGACCGTGAAGGTGCGGAGCTCGGTGTCGGAAGCCCACGCGTTCCCGCAGGAGCCGTGGTCGTCGCTGACGACGCCGTACGGGCCGAACTTCTTCTGATGGCCGGTGCCGTGACCGGTTCCGTGACCGTTGCTCGCAAGGCCTGTGGCAGCGAAAGCAAATGCGGCCGCCAGCAAGCCGGGGATGATCCATCGCTTCTGCATCAGACCCTCCTGGGCTTTTCGCTCTCACGGAGTAGATGCCGTGCGGCGCCTGCTCTTGCGGACTGCGGTGCCCTACAGGTTGCCGCGGAGGGCCTGCTCGCGCTCGATCGACTCGAAGAGCGCCTTGAAGTTGCCTTCGCCGAAGGTCGTCGCGCCGTGGCGCTCGATCACCTCGAAGAAGATCGTCGGCCGGTCCTGCGCGGTCTTCGTGAAGATCTGGAGCAGGTAGCCGTCCTCGTCGCGGTCGGCCAGGATCTTCAGCCGGTGCAGGTCGGAGTAGTCCTCGCCGATCTCCCCGACGCGCCCCTCGACCTCCTCGTAGTAGGCGTCCGGGGTGTCGAGGAAGCGGACGCCTCGCTCCTTCATCGCCTCGACGGTGCCGACGATGTCGTCGCTCTGCATCGCGATGTGCTGCACGCCGGGCCCGTGGTTGAACTCGAGGTACTCCTCGATCTGGCTCTTGCGCTTGCCCTCGGCCGGCTCGTTGATCGGGAACTTGATCTTGCCGCTGCCGTCGGCCATGACCTTCGACATCAGCGCGGAGTACTCGGTCTGGATCTGGTCGTCGCCGAAGTGGACGATGTTCGTCATTCCGAAGACCCGCTCGTAGAACTCGACCCAGTGGTCCATGCGGCCGAGCTCGACGTTGCCGACCACGTGGTCGAGCGCCTTCAGACCGACGCCTGCGCCGGGCTGCCCGTTCGCCGAGACCGAGTTGTAGCCCGGTGCGAAGAGGCCGTGGTAGCCGCTCCGGTTGATGAACGTGTGCACCACGTCGCCGTACGTCCCGATCTCCGCGAACTCGAGCGAGCCGAACTCGTCCTCGACCCGCTGCGGCTCGACGAGGCCGCGGGCACCGCGCTGGACGGCCTGCCGGTACGCGTCGGTCGCGTCGGGCACGCGGAGGGCGATGCTCTTCGCCGCGTCCCCGTGGCGGCCGGCGAACTGCGTGATCTCGCTGTCGGTGCGCAGGCCGCTCGTGACGACGAGCCGGATCTCGCCCTGCTCGAGCACGTACGACGCCCGGTCGCGAACACCGGTCTCCGGCCCCGCGTAGGCCGTCGGCGTGAACCCGAACGCATGCTCGTAGTAGTAGGCGGCCTGCTTCGCGTTTCCGACCCAGAGCTCGACGTGATCCCAGCCTTCGAGCGGCATGAAGTCGTGCGAGCTCACGTCTCGGATCTTAAGGCCTCCCGGCGCGTGGCTGGTTGCGGAGAAGTCTCGTCGCCGACGACGACCTCATCCTCGAGTTCCTTGCGCAAGGGCACCTCGCGCACCCAGAGCAGCGAGATCACGAAGACGAGCACGCAGAGGATCGCGGCGGCGAGGAACGCGGGGCTGAGCGCGTTTGCGAGCGCGATGCGCCCCGCCTCCGGGAGCCGGTGGATCGCGGTGCCCTCCGCACGCACGCCGGACGGCAGGTGCTGGTTGACGATCACGCCCATCAGCGTCACGCCGAGGGTCGCGCCGATCGAGCGGGAGAACTGGGACAGCGCGGTCGCCGTCCCCATCGCCCGCCTCGGCACGGAGTTCTGTACCGAGAGGACGAAGATCTGCATCATCATCCCGAGCCCGATTCCGGCGATGACCATGTTCCGCGCCGCCTCGGCGTTGGTCGTGTGGACGCCCATCTGCCAGAGCCCGATCATCCCCGCGCAGAGCACGACCGGCCCGATCAGCGTGTTCGGCCGGTAGCGCCCCGTGTGCGAGACGATCTGGCCCGAGAGGAAGCTCGTGATCACGGCCCCGAGCATCAGCGGGGTCAGGACGACGCCCGACGAGGTCGCCGAGGTGCCGATCACGCCCTGCACGAAGAGCGGGACGAAGCTGATCGTCCCGAACATCGCGGCGCCGACGAGCGCCATGCAGGCCACGCTCGCCGCGACGGTCTGATTGCGGAGTAAGTCGAAGGGCAGGATCGGCTCCGGCACGCGCCGCTCGACGAGCGCGAAGATGCAGAAGAAGGCGACTGCCGCGCAGAGCGCGCCGTCCACCTGCCACGAGCCCCACGGGTAGTCCCGACCACCCCACACGAGGCCGAGCAGCAGCGCTGTCGTCCCGAGCGCGAGGATCCCCGCGCCGACCCAGTCGATGTAGTGGTCCTGCTTGTAGGGCCGCCTCGGCATCGTCGCGATGATCACGGCCATGGCGACCCCGCCCACCGGCAGGTTGACGTAAAAGATCCAGCGCCAGCTGAAGTTGTCGACGATGAACCCGCCGACGACGGGCCCGATGATCGAGGCGGCCGCGAACACCGAGCCGATCAGGCCCTGGTAACGGCCGCGGTCGCGCGGCGGGATGATCATTCCCACCATCGCGAGGGTCAGCGGGAAGAGCCCGCCGGCCCCGACGCCCTGGATGGCGCGGAAGATGACGAGCTGCACCATGTTCTGCGCCAGCCCGCAGAGCGCCGAGCCGACGAGGAAGATCGAGATCGCGATCAGGAAGAGCGGCTTGCGCCCGTGCGCGTCGCCGAGCTTCCCGTAGAGCGGGACGGTCACGGTGGAGCCGAGCATGTAGGCGGTGAACACCCACGTGTACTGCGTGATCCCGCCCAGCTCGGAGACGACCTTCGGCAATGCGGTCGCGACGATGGTCTGGTCGAGGGCCGCGAGCAGCAGCGTCACCATCAGGCCGGCGTAGATCGCGAGGATGCGCCCGATCGAGAAGCGGTACCCGGGCGGCGTCCGGGCGAGCCTCTCTCGGAGTGCGATCATTTTCTCACCGTACCTGCGGGCCTCACGGTCGCCGTACCCGCGGCCACGGCGGGGCGCCGGTTGCGCGAGAGCAGGATCGCCGCCGCGATCGCGAGCCCTCCGGCGATCTGCAGCCTCCCGATCGGCTCGGAGAGGATGACGAGGGCGAAGATCGCTCCGAGGAACGGCTGCAGGTTCGCGAACACCGCGGCGTGCGAGGGGCCGACGCGCCTGATGCCGCCGAACCAGAGCAGGTTCGCCACCACGAGCGGGCCGATCACCGCGAACACGTACAGCAGCCACATCGTCGCCGGGAAGCCGCCGTAGTCCTGGGTCGCAAGCTGCTGGGAGCCGATCGCGAGCAGCGGGATCGTTCCGACCACGAAGGCGAACGCCGTGACCCGCAGCGGCGAGTAACGGCGCAGGACGGGCGCGGCGGCCACGGAGTACCATGCCCACGTCAGCGTCGCCGCCAGCGCGAGAAGGTCGCCCCAGAGGTGCCCGGAGAGCCCGCCGCCGGACCCGAATGCCACGAGCGTTGCGCCTCCGATCGCAAGGCACGCGGCGAGCCAGAACCGCGAGCCGGGCCGCTCAATGCCTAGCGCCCACGCGAAGAGGCCCGCCATCACGGGGAGCGTTCCGAACAGCAGCGCCACGGTCGTCGCAGTGGTCAGCTTCGTCGCGTAGACGAAGGTGATCTGGTTCAGGCAGATCCCGATCAGCGCCGCGCTGCCGAGGAAGACCATGTCGCGCCGGCGGAGCGCGATCGTTCCTTCCCGCCCGTACGCGATCGTCCCGAGGATCGCCGCCGCGGCGGCGAAGCGGAGGCATCCGTACGCCAGCGGGTGGAAGCCATTCGAGAGCACGTACTTGGTGACGGTGAAGTTGAGGCCCCAGAGCGTGACCGTCGCCAGCAGCATCAGGTCGGCGACTTCGGGGCGACGCATCCTCGTGAAACTACCCAGTAGGCTTTCCGCCATGCCTGAGCCGACCCGCGCAGACGTCGACCGGCTCGTCGGTCCCGCGACTCCGCACTTCGCCTACCAGCTTCGCGCGCGCGTCCGCGAGCTCGTGCTCGACCTGCCGGCGGACCACGACGTCCGGCGCTACGCCGAGGAGCAGATGGACCTGCTGGACCGCCTCGGCCATGCGTCCTCCACGGCCCGGGAAGGCCCGCACGTTCCGCGCGACCGGCCGGGGTGGAACGAGATCCCGAGCAGCGCGCCCGCGGACGAGCCGCTCCCGCGGCGATGAGCTTCGACGGCGCCTCGGTCCTCGTGACCGGAGGCTCGCGGGGAATCGGGAAGGCGATCGCGCTGCGCTTCGCCGAGCTCGGCGCCGAGCGCGTGGCGATCGGCTACCTCCGAAACGACCGCGCGGCGGAGGAGGCTGCGGAGGAGCTCCGCGCCGCGGGGGCAGAGCCGCTCCTGCTGCGCGGCAACGTGTCGTCGCAGCGCGTCGTCCAGGAGGCGATCGAGCTCGGGCCCTTCGACGTCGTGGTGCACAACGCGGCGACCGGGGTGATCGAGCCCGCGCTGGAGACGCAGGACAAGCACTGGGACTGGACGCTGAACGCCAACGCGCGGGCGATGCTCACGTTGTCGCGCGCACTCGCGCCGAAGATGCGGGCGGGATCTTCGATCGTCGGGATCTCGAGCCTCGGCTCGACGCGCGTCCTCGAGAACTACGTGCTCGTCGGGGTCTCGAAGGCGGCGCTCGAGGCGGTCGTGCGCTACCTCGCGGTCGAGCTCGCGCCGCGCGGGATCCGCGTCAACGCCGTCTCGGCCGGCGTCGTCGAGACCGGCGCGCTCGAGTTCTTCCCGAACCGCGAGAAGATGATCTCCGAGGGGCTGGAGCGGACTCCCGCGGGCCGGCTCGTCGAGCCGGACGACGTCGCGGACGCGGTCTGCTTCCTGTGCTCGGAGTCGGCAGAGATGGTTCGCGGCCACACGCTCGTCGTCGACGGCGGCTTCTCGCTGCTCGCCTGATGGAGCCGACCGACACCAACCTGCGCGCCTGGGAGGAGGCGCACCGCAGCCTGCGACGAGGCGGCGGCCGGCGCGGGCTGCCGAAGCCGGTTCGCGAGCGCCTGCCCGACCTCGAAGGCCGTCACGTCCTGCATCTCGGCGCGGGCGCGGGGCGGGAGACGGCGGCGCTGATCGGGCTCGGGGCACTCGTTACCGGCGTCGACGGCTCCGAGGAGACCGTCCGCGCCGCCCGGAAGCGCCTGCCGGATGCGGCGCTCGTCACGGCTGACGTCCAGGAGCTTCCGGTCGAGCTGCGGCGCGGCCGCTTCGACGTCGTCTACTCCTCGTGGGGCACGCTCGCGCTCGTCTCCGACCTGACGCGCTGGGCCGCCGGGATCGCCGCCGCACTTCGGCGCGGAGGCGTGCTCATCGCGTACGACGAGCACCCGGTCGCCGCGTGCCTCGATCAGATGCTCCACTGGCACGAGAGCTACTTCGACGCCTGGCCGGTCAGCCGGGTGGTCGAGGCGCTGCTCGGCGCGGGGTTGGGGCTCGAGCGACTCGAGGAGCTGCCCGACCCGAACCGCTGGGGCCGGCGCGAGGTGCGCGTCCCGGGCGACCTGATCGTGATCGCCCGGAAGCTGTAAGCGATAGCTACCAGCGTCTGAAGCCGCCCTCCGAGTCGATCGTCTGGCCGGTGATCCAGCTCGCGTCGTCGCTGCACAGCCAGGCGACGAGGCGGGCTGCATCGTCCGGGTCGCCCCACCGCCCGAACGGCATCTCCCGCCCGGGCTGCTCGCCGGCGAGCCAACCGGTATCGGTCGGCCCCGGATTCACGGCGTTCACGGTGATGCGACGGTCTGCGAGCTCGTCGGCGAGCGTCAGCGTCGCCTGCTGCAGCGCTCCCTTCGAGACGGCGTAGGCGACCTCGCGGGCCATCGGCGCAAGGTGCTGGCCGGACGTGAACAGCACGACCCGGCCGCCGGCGCGCGAGTCGTCGCGCTGCGCCGCGAACTGGCGGACGAGGAGCAACGAGGCGCGGACGTTCTCGTGCAGGAAGGCATCGATCTCGTCCGCCGTGAGCTCGTTCAGGCGGCCGTGGCCGCTCCGCGCGTGGTTGACGACGAGGATGTCGAGCGGGCCGAGCGCCTCGCGCGCCGCGGCCACCACCTCGGCCGGCGCCGCGGGATCGGCGAAGTCCGCTTCGAGGAAGCCGACGCCGAGGTCGCGGGCGACCTCCTCCGTCCCGCCCGGCTCTCCGCCCCAGCGCTGCCGCGCGTCGTGCTCCGTCCAGCCCTGGACGAAGACCGCGGCACCGGCCTCTAGCAGGCGCCTCGAGATCGCGTAGCCGATTCCCGCGCGGCGGCTGACCCCGGTGACGAGCGCGTTCCGCCCGGCGAGATCGCGGTCAGGCAGCGCCGTTGCGCCCCGGGATGAGACGGCCGAGGGTGTCGGTTGCGATGTAGCCGGCGATGCGCGGGTTCTCCTGCAGTCGCCGCAACGAGTACTCGTACCAGTCCCGTCCGAAGGGCGTGTAGATCCGGAGCCGGTGCCCCTTGAGCACGAGCGCGTCGCCGAGGGTGGGGCGGACGCCGAGCAGCATCTGGAACTCGAAGTCCTCGCGGCCGAGCCCTCGCCGCTCCGCCTCGGCCTCCGCCTGGTCGAGCAGCTGGTCGTCGTGGGTCGCGACGCCGACGTAGCAGCCCGCCTCCCAGAGCTCCTCGAGTGCCTGCACGAAGTTGGAGCGGACGGCCTCGTAGTCGCGATAGGCGATCTCGGGCCGTTCGAGGTAGATGCCCTTGCAGAGGCGGACGCTCGGCTTCAGCTCCGCGAGCGCTCGCACGTCCTCGACCGTCCGCTTCAGGCGG
>DATDMJ010000060.1:0-3257 GCA_036518855.1 Gaiellaceae bacterium
CCCGCTCGTGATCGGCGGCGAAGAGGTCACCACCGGTGACACGTTCGAAGCAGTCATGCCCCACAAGCGCGGCCACGTCCTCGCCGACGTCCACAAGGGTGGCGCCTCCGAGGTCGGCCGCGCGATCGCAGCGGCCGCCGCGGCCTGGGAGGACTGGTCGCGAACGCCGTGGGAAGAGCGGGCGGCCGTCATCCTCCGCGCCGCCGAGCTCCTGGCCGGACCGTGGCGGCAGACGTTGAACGCGGCCACGATGCTCGGCCAGTCGAAGACCGCGCACCAGGCCGAGATCGACTCCGCGTGCGAGCTCGTCGACTTCTGGCGCTTCAACGCCCAATACATGACGCGCATCTACGAGGAGCAGCCGATCTCCTCGCCGGGCGTCTGGAACCGGCTCGAGTACCGGCCGCTCGAGGGCTTCGTCTTCGCGGTGACGCCGTTCAACTTCACTGCGATCGCCGGCAATCTCCCGACCTCGGCCGCGCTCATGGGGAACACCGTCGTCTGGAAGCCCGCCTCGACCGCCGCCGTGAGCGCGCACTTCCTCATGAAGCTCTACGAGGAGGCCGGCCTGCCGCCGGGCGTGATCAACCTCGTCTACGGCTCCGGCGCCGCTGTCGGGGACCCGGCCCTCGCGAGCGAGCACCTCGCCGGCATCCACTTCACCGGCTCGACCCCGGTGTTCCAGGGGATGTGGCACACGGTGGGCGAGAACATCGCCACCTACCGCAACTACCCGCGGATCGTCGGCGAGACGGGTGGCAAGGACTTCATCGTCGCGCACCCGACCGCCGACGCCGAGGCGGTCGCCACCGCCATCCTCCGCGGCTCCTTCGAGTACCAGGGTCAGAAGTGCTCCGCCGCCTCGCGCGTCTTCGCGCCCGCGAGCCTCTGGCCGCAGGTCCGCGACCAGGTGGTCGAGGAGATCGGCGGGATGAAGATGGGCGACGTCTCCGACTTCTCGAACTTCGTGGGCGCGGTCATCGACGGGAGCTCCTTCGCAACGCAGAAGGCGGCAATCGAGGAGGCGAAGGCCTCGGGCGGCACCGCGCAGGTGATCGCGGGCGGCGGCTACGACGACAGCGACGGCTGGTTCGTGCAGCCCACCGTGATCGAGACCTCGGACCCCGACTTCCGCACGATGAAGGAGGAGCTGTTCGGGCCCGTCGTCACCGCATTCGTCTACGACGACTCTCGCTACGAGGACACGCTCGACCTGATCGACAACGGAACGACGTACGGCCTCACGGGTGCCGTCTTCGCGCGCGACCTCGGCGCGATCGAGCGGACGCAGGACCGGCTCCGCTACGCCGCCGGCAACTTCTACGTCAACGACAAGCCCACGGGAGCAGTCGTAGGGCAGCAGCCGTTCGGCGGCGCGCGCGCGTCGGGCACGAACGACAAGGCCGGCTCGATGTGGAACCTGATCCGCTGGGTCAGCCCGCGGACGATCAAGGAGACCTTCGTGCCGCCGCGTGACTACCGCTATCCGTTCCTCGGGCCGGACGCCGAGAGCTAGCGGAGATCCGGCAGCGGCGATTCGAGCCGTCCGCTACGAAACGCCTCGAGCCACGACGCGTAGATCCGCGCCCCATTGAACGGCGGCGCCAGAGCGCTTGGAAGCTCGTCGGGCCTGAACCAGCGCATCTCCGCGACCTCGGCCGGATCTGCTCGGACCTCGACCGATGCGACCGGTACGGCGTGGTAGTAGGAGACGGCGCAGTACTGCGGCTCGACGCCATCTTCGCTCCCCGGCAGGTATTCGTCGACCCAATGGCCCAGGTAGCCGATCACACGCACGCGGAGGCCGACCTCCTCCAGCGTCTCCCGTTCCGCCGTGACGGCTGGATGCTCAGGCCCGTCGGAGAACCCCGACGGCGCGCACCACATCCCGAGCCACGGCTCGTGTGCACGCCGAGTCAGGAGCAGGCGGCCCTCGTGAACGACGAGCGCGGCGCCGGCCCTGCTCGCCTTCAGCCACTGCTCGTGCCCGCAGCTCGGACAGGCGATCGGCGCCCGAATTCCGATCGGCGCACCGCAATTCGGGCAGAAGCGCGGCATCAGCCGCGACCCGCCTTGTGCAGCTGCGCGTAGACGCTGCGCGCGACCTTCGCCGGGACGCCGGGAACGCCCTCCAGCTCCTCGGGTGTCGCCGCGAGCATCGCGTCGACCGAGCCGAAGTGGTTGAGGAGGGCGCGCCGGCGCGCCGGGCCGACTCCCTCGAGCTCGTCGAAGAGTGACCTGAATCCCCGCGTCTCGCGGCGCCGGCGGTGGAAACCGACGGCGAAGCGGTGCGCTTCGTCGCGGATCCGCTGGAGGAGCTGGAGCCCCGGGTCGTGGCGCGAGAGAACCACCGGCCGCGCTCGTCCCGGCACGAACACCTCTTCCTCCCGCTTCGCGAGCGCGATCACGGCCACCCGCGGCAGGTCGAACGCCTGCATCGCCGCGATCGCGGCTGCGAGCTGGCCCTTGCCGCCGTCGACGACGACGAGGTTCGGCGTCGCCGCGAAGGACTCGTCGTACTCGTCCGCCGCAGGGCCTGCCGCAAGCCGCGCGAAGCGGCGCGAGACCATCTCCCCCATCGCCGCGAAGTCGTCCATCCCCTCCTGGCCGCGGATCGCGAACTTGCGGTAGTGCGCCTTCTTCGGCAGCCCGTCCTGGAAGGCGACCATCGAGCCGACGTTGTCCTGGCCCATCGCGGTCGAGATGTCGAAGCACTCGATGCGCAGCGGCAGCGCCTCGAGGTTGAGCGTCTCGCGCAGCTGCTCCAGAGCCTCGACACGCCGCAGCCGTCGCTGCTCGCCCTGGGCGAGGTCGCTCGTGAGGACGTGAAGGGCGTTCTCGTCTGCGAGCCGCTGGAGACGCCGCTTCTCGCCGCGCTCGGCTGCGCGGATCTCGACGCGCGCGCCACGTCGTTCGGACAGGAGCTCCGCGAGCGCCGAGAGGTCGCCCGCGTCGCTCGGCACGACGATCTGGGGCGGCACGCTCGGCGCGCTCCCGTAGTACTCGAGCCCGAACGACTCGAGGATCGTGGTCACGTCCTGGCCGCCGACGTTCTCGAGGTGGAACGAGTGCCGATCGACCATCTTGCCGCCCCGCAGCGGGAAGATCTGTACGACCGCGCGGTCGCCCTCGGCGGCAAAGCCGATCACGTCCACCGTCCCCACCGACTGCCGCTCGACCGCCTGCCGCTCGACGAGGTGCTGCACGGAGAAGAGCCGGTTGCGGTAGCGAGCCGCGTCCTCGAAGCGCTCCTCGGC
>DATDMJ010000061.1:0-11048 GCA_036518855.1 Gaiellaceae bacterium
CTTCATTCCACATTTTGCCTGCATCTCATGTGTTTCCGAATCGGACCCCAGAATCCAGAGATCCCAGAGAGCAAAGCGATGAGCGCAAAGGAGGCGAAGGCAGAGCGGCGGTGAGCTGAACCGCCGGTCGAGGCTCGCGCACGCCTCGCCCCGATTCGAGCATGTCCGGTGCAGCGGTGCTGGATGAGCACCGCGCTCCGTCGCGGACAACTCGGCCCCCGCCGGGACCTTCCCGGCACGAGGTAGGGAGCAGTGCATGCTCGTCGTCATCGGGATTGCGATCGGCCTGGCGGTAGGAGCAGGGCTCGCCTTCCTCTCGCTCTACGCCCTGACCGGGTCCCGCCTCGCCGCCGCCCGTAGGACCCGCCAGCTGCTCATCAGCGAGGCGAAGCGCGACTCGGAGTCGCTGCGCCGGGAAGCCCAGATCGAGGCGCGCGAGGAGGCGGTGAAGATCCGCGCCGAGATCGAGCAGGAGGTCGCCGGGCGCCGGTCCGAGACGATGAAGATCGAGGAGCGGGTCCTGGCGCAGGAAGAAGAGATCGACCGCAAGCTCACCGAGCTCACCCGACGCGAGCAGGGCCTCTCCGACCGCGAGACGCACGCCAAGCAGCTGCAGGAGGACCTCAAGAGCGCGCGCGACTCGCAGCTCGAGGAGCTCCAGCGCATCTCGGGGATGACGGTCAACGAAGCGAAGGCGCATCTGCTGGAACGCTCCGAGGAGCTGATCCGGCACGAGCTCGCGCGACGGGTCCGCCAGGCAGAGGAGGAAGCGCGCGGCGAGGCGAAGCGACGGGCCCGCAACCTCGTCGCCGACGCGCTGCAGCGGGTCGCGGCGAACCACGCATCCGAGACGACCGTCTCGCTGATCGAGCTCCCGTCAGACGACATGAAGGGCAGGATCATCGGCCGGGAAGGCCGCAACATCCGCGCCCTCGAGCACCTGACCGGAGTGGACGTGATCATCGACGACACCCCGCAGGCAGTCGTCCTCTCGTCGTTCGACGGCATCCGCCGCGAGGTCGCCAAGCTGACGCTGAGCAAGCTGATCGAGGACGGCCGCATCCACCCCGCGCGGATCGAGGAGATGTACTACCAGTCCAAGGCCGAGATCGACGATCTCATCCGCCAGGCAGGCGAACAGGCCGTCTTCGAGGCGAACTGCGGCGACATGCACGAGGAGCTCGTCAAGATCCTCGGGCGGCTCCGGTACCGGACGAGCTACGGGCAGAACGTCCTCAAGCACACGCTCGAGGTCGTCCACCTCGCCGGGATCATGGCCTCCGAGCTCCAGGCGAGCGTGAAGACGGCGAAACGCGCGGCGTTGCTGCACGACATCGGGAAGGCGCTCACACACGAAGTCGAGGGCTCGCACGCGCTGCTGTCTGCGCAGTACGCGCGCCGCTACGGCGAGTCGCCCGCGGTCGTGCACGCGATCGAGGCCCACCACTACGAGGTCGAGCCGCAGACCGTGGAGGCGGTCCTGGTGATCGCCGCGGACGCCATCTCGGCGTCGAGGCCGGGCGCGCGCGGGGAGAGCCTCGAGCAGTACATCAAGCGGCTCGAGGCGCTCGAGGAGGTCGCGGCTCGTCACCAGGGGGTGGAAAAGGTCTACGCGCTCCAGGCAGGCCGCGAGATCCGCGTGATCGTCAAGCCGAAGGAAGTCGACGACGACGGCGCCGTCCTGCTCTCGCACGAGATCGCGCGCGAGATCGAGGACCAGCTCGAGTACCCGGGCCAGATCAAGGTGACCGTCATCCGGGAGTCACGCGCGATCGAGTTCGCGAAGTAAGCGGGGCGGACGAAGCCGCCCCGCTCATCTGTCTACCTTCTGATCTTCAAGAGCGCGTGCAGCGCCGCCTGAGAGCCGCCGAACGGCCGGATTAGCAGCGTGTAGATCGTCCCTGCCTGCGCCGTCGGCACACGGAGGTTGTAGACGTACTGGCCACTCGACTCGCGCATGACGCCGTCCGTGTCCGCGTTCGAAGCGCTGTCCTGCACGAAGTAGGTCGGATCGTCCGGGTCGACGTTCGGGTCGTAGTCGCCGGCGCGCATCGTGATCGCGGGGTGCAGCCCGCCCAGGAACCCGTTGCAGCCGACGGCGATCTTCACCGGGACGACCTGCCCCGCCTGCACGAGATTCACCGACTCCGGGTCGACCGGCGGATTGAACCCGCCGTCGTAGACCCGAACGGCGCCCGCCGGGGTGAACGGCACGGAAGTCCCGACGTCCTTGTCCTGCGCCTTGGCCGCCACGGTGTACGTCCCGCAGGAGGCGAACGAAGCCAGGAAGCCGTTGCTCCCGAACTGGCCGAACCCCGAGCCCGTGTCGAACGCCCACGTGAAGCCGGCCGTCGTGTCCGGGGCCGAGGGATCCGTCGCCGTTCCGGTCAACGTGACGCCCTGCCCCGTCAGCGTGCTCGACGGCGTCGCCGTCAGCGAGGTGACCGTTGGGGCGACGTTCGTGATGTTGACGGTCGCCTGCGCGTCCGTGGAGGCTCCGAGCCCGTCGGTCACGCGCACCTTCACGGTCGCCGAGGCCGGGCCGTCCGCGGCGGTGTACGAGACGGACTGTCCGGGCGTCTCGAACGTCCCGTCCCCGTCGAGGTCCCACGCGTACCTGACGGGGCCGCCTTCCGGGTCGCCGCCCGAGGCCGTCAGGGTCACCGCGCTGCCTTCGGCCACGGAGTACGGCCCGCCGGCGTCCGCGGTCGGCGCGTCGTTCAGCGAGATCCGCGCGACGGACGGGTCGTGATCGGACGCCTGGTCGGCGAACTCCGCGTTCACGTGGACGGGGTCGAACACGAACTGCCGGCTCAGGAGACCGCCGCCGAGCAGGATGTGGTCGAGCGTCTGCGAGTTGCCCTCGAACACATAGCTGTACCGTTGGTTCTCTGGCAGCGTGTCCATCAGGTCCGTGAGGACGCCGTTCTCGAGGATGTGGACCGTGTCCGAGAACTCGAAGTCGTTCAGGTCGCCGTCGACGACGACGTTCGCGGCCGGATCGGCTGCCTCGAGGGACGCGACGAAGTCGTGCACGAGCTGCGCCTGCTCATGGCGCTGTACCTCCGAGATCCGGGTCGGCGGCTGGAATCGCCCCTCGAGCGGATCGTCGCCGCCCTTGGAGTTGAAGTGATTGGCGATCACGAAGAGCCGGTGGCCGTTGAACGTGAACTCGCCGGCGAGCGGCTTTCGGCTCGCGTTCCAGGCGCTGTTCCCGGGATCGATCCGGCCCGGGCTGTAGAGCAGTTGCGTGGTCGGCCCCGAGCCGACGACCGCATCGGGCGTCGTGGAGCCACCGCCGGGCCGGTCGACGAACTGCAGCCCGCGATCGGTGCGGAACAGGAAGACCTGCCGGATGTTGCCGCCGGGCTCACCGCCGTCTTGGTCGTCCACCGGATTGATGTAGCGGTACTCGTAGTGCGGCCCTCCTGCCGCCTGAATCGCGCTGACGAGCTGGTCGAGGGTCGAGTCCGCCCCGACGACGCCGTTGTCGGTCGGGCCGTTGTCGTCCTGCACCTCCTCGCCGCTGACGATGTCGGGCGACTTGAGGTTGTTCACCAGGATCCCGGCGAGCCGGTCGAACTTCGACTGGGGATCGGTCGGGTCGAGGTTCTCGAAGTTGAAGGTGGCGACCGCGATCTGGCCCGGGGGCGCGGCGTCCGTCGTCTCAGGCGTGACGCCGTCATGAACCGCGCCGACCGAGTCCGTGACCTCGAGGAAGTAGTTGCCGAAGTTGTAGTCGAGGACGCCGACGAGTGGGGCGTCGTAGTGGTCGCCGACATTCATCGCGGGCAGCGAGGTGAGGAGGTCGTCCGCGACGACGCGTTCGGGGTTGGCGTCGTTCGGCCGAAGGAGAAGGCCGCCGCGGTAGGTGCGCAACGAGGCGTTCGCGCCGTCGTCGCCGATCACCTGGGTCTCGCCGAAGGCGTTCGTCGGGCCGACCGCAACCGCGTTGTTCAGCTGCAGGCGCATCCCTTCCAGCGACTCCCAGAAGTCGAGCCCGTCGCTCGCCGGATCGAACACACCATTCGTCTCGACGTTGCCGGTAGCGTCGTCCTCGATCACCTGATTCGGGGGGATGCGGCCGCCGGTGCCGACCACCGTCGCCGCCGGAAGCGGGTTCCCGCTCGAGAGCACGGTGACGGACGGCGATCCGGCCAGCTCGGTCGTCGTCAGGTTCGCAGTGGGCGCGCCGCCGGGCCTGAACTCCTGTACCCGTCCTTGCACGTTGACCGCGTCGCCCGCGTTGACGGACGGCGCCGAGGACGTGAACACGAAGATGCCCTCCGAGGTGGCGGGGTCGGCGTCCGGGTTCGGATCCTGCATCCAGAAGCCGTTCGAGCTCTTCGCCGTGACGATCCCCAGGGTGGTCACGTTCTGGCCGCTGAGCGGCGAGGTGTGGGACGCGCCCTGGATGTCGTGGATCGGGGTCGGCGGCGACTCGGTCGTGAAGCTGAAGACGTAGTCCCCCGCCATCGGATTCCCGTCCTGGTCGCTCACGTTCGCCGCATGGACGGTCACCGTGCAGCTCTCGCCCGGTGCGAAGTCAGTCGCCGGGTCGAGGGTGAACGTGCTCGGACCACCGCTGGCCGAGGCGTTGTGCCCGCCGCTGTTCGCACAGGCGACCTCGTACCCGCCGTCGGTGACCGTGACCGACTCGCTGAAGGTGATCGAGATGTTCGCGTTGACCGGGACCCCGGACGCGCCGGCCGCCGGGATCGTCGAGCTGACCGAAGGCGCACCGCACAGGTTGAGCGCCGACGCCGTGTTGCGGGGGCTCGGCGAGCCCGTGAGGAAGTCGTTCGCGTTGCTGTCCGTGTCGATGCACCCGTTGCCCTTGCGCAGCGCGGCCGTCGTATTGCTCAGGGTTCCGGTCGCACTTCCTTCGGAGCAATTCGCACCGTCGTAGCCGACGAAGTCGATGGTCGAGTCGATGGGGCAGGAGCCGCTGAGAAGCGTCGTGGCGCCGACCAGCGCGACCTTGGCGCCGGTTGCCGACATCGCGATGCTGCCCGTGGCGTCGGGCGTCGGCAGACTCGTGGTCCCGCCGGTGCCGGCGGCCTCCTGGATCAGGAAGTACTGCCCCGGCTGGAGCGTCCCGCTGAGGTTGGTCCGCTGCCAGGACGTGCCCGTCGTGGCCGCGTACTGGACCGACCAGCCGCTGAGGTCGACGGCGGTGCCGTCGCGGTTGAAGAGCTCGATGAAGTCGTTCTTCAAGGTGGCGCCGGCATTCCCCCCGCCGCCGTACACCTGGCTGACGACGATCTGCGGCGTGGCAGTGACGATCAGGCCGATCGACGTCGTCGCGGTATGGCTCTGGGAGTCCGAGATCGTCACGGCGAGCGATTTCACACCGGGCGTCGTGCCCCGGCTCACGATGACGAGCGCGCTGAAGAGGTTGTCGCCGGCCGTGACGTCGCCGTTCGTCCCGTCGTCGTGGAGCAGGATCGACGGCGGCCCGCCGATGGAGCTCACGTTCACCGAGACGAGGATGTTCGTGCTCGGAGGCGAGTCGGACGGCGTGACCGCGACCGTGAGCAGCGTCGCGACCCCGGCCGGGACGGTCGAAGGCGCCGCCCCGCCGGTCCCGGTCAGGTTCGCCGCGCGGCCAGGAGCCGCCGTTCCGAGAAACACTGCGATCACCGCGCACGCCGCGACGAGCACCTTCAAGCCAAGCTGACGCATCCCTGCCTCCCCTCGAGCGGGGTCCGACTGACGACGCGGACAAGCGTTACACGTCGCGGGAAACGTGTCTAGATTGTCGAGCTTGAGGCGGGCACAGCGGATGCAGGCCGGCGCGGCCGTGGTGATGCTCGCGGTCGCTCTGGCCGGGTGCGGCTCGACCGCGAAGTCGCGTTACGTCTCCAAGCTGAACAAGATGTGCGAGGACTTCGCACGCCGCCAGCATGAGATCACCTACAGCGGCGCTGTCGGTTCCCGGGGCGACCGCCTTGCCGCCGCGTACGAGCAGGCGATCGCGACGCCGATCGAGCATCTGCAGGCCCCGCCCGAGATCGCGCCTCAGGCGAACGAGCTGCGCGATGTGACGCGTCGGCAGAGCAACATCCTGCGGGCGCTCGCGAACGCGGGCAAGATGGGCGACGTCGCGCGCGTCCGGCAGCTCGGGGCCGTGAACGACCAGCTGAACTCCCAGGCAGCGCAGATCGCCGGCGCGCTCAAAGCCGAATCCTGCGCGAGCTAGGCTGTCCGCGTGCGCCGCTACCACGTCACGACCTTCGGCTGCCAGATGAATGCCCACGATTCGGAGCGGATCAAGGGCATGCTCGAGGAGCTCGGCCTCGGTGAGGCGCCGACGCAGGGCGAAGCCGACGTGCTCGTCTTCAATACGTGCACGATCCGTGAGAAGCCGGACCAGCGGTTCGCCGCGCACCTCGCGCAGGCGCGCGCGCTCAAGGAGCGCGAGCCCGAGAAGGTGATCGCGGTGGGGGGTTGCTACGCGGAGGCGCAGCGCGACCGGCTCTTCTCGCTCTACCCGTTCGTCGACGTGGCCTTCGGGCCCGGCTCGATCCCGCACCTCGGCGAATGGCTCGGCGCGGGCGGGCTCGGCGTCGACCGGAGCGCCTTCGGGACCGCCGACGAGCGCGCCTTCGCTGGGCGGCTGCCGAGGCACCGCGAGCGCGGCTTCCAGGCCTGGGTGCAGATCTCGATGGGCTGCAACTCCGTCTGCGCGTACTGCATCGTCCCGGCCGTTCGCGGGCGGGAGGTCTCGCGCCGCCCCGGTGAGATCCTCGCGGAGGTCGAGAGCCTCGCCGGCGAGGGCGTGCGGGAGATCACGCTGCTCGGTCAGAACGTCAACTCCTACGGCCGGGACGTGGACAGCTCGTTCGACGAGCTGCTGCGAGCGTGCGACGCCGTCGACGGGATCGAGCGGATCCGCTTCACGAGCCCGCATCCGAAGGACTTCCGGGCGCCGGTGATCGCCGCGATGGCCGAATGCGCCTCGGTCTGCGAGCACGCGCACCTGCCGCTGCAGTCGGGATCGACGCGCGTGCTGAAGGCGATGCGGCGCACCTATTCGCGTGACCGCTACCTGCGCCTCGTCGAGGAGCTTCGCGCGGGGATTCCCGATCTCGCGCTGACGACCGACCTGATCGTCGGGTTCCCCGGCGAGACCGAGGCGGAGTTCGAGGAGACCGTGAGCGCCGTCGAGGAGGTCGCCTACGACGGCGCCTTCACGTTCGTCTACTCGCCGCGCCAGGGAACCGAGGCGGCATCGCTGCCGGACCAGGTTCCTGAGGACGTGACGCGCGAGCGGATCGAGCGGCTGATCGAGGTCGTCCAGCGCGTCGCGGGGAAACGGAACGCAGCGCGCGTGGGGAGCGTCGAGGAGGTGCTCGTCGAAGGGCCGAGCCGAACCGATCCGTCGTTCCTGCGCGGCCGCACGCGCCGGAACACCACGGTGGTCTTCGCCGGCTCCGCTCCGGCGGGCGGGCTGGTGCAGGTTCGAATCGAAGACGCCACGTCGACGACCCTTCGAGGCGTCGAGCTCGCTGCCGTTGCTGCGTAGTCGCGATCTGACCTGGGACGGCTGTCTCAACGTCCGCGACCTCGGCGGCCACCCGACGGCGGACGGCGGCGAGACGAGCTTCGGCTCGATCGTGCGGGCGGACAGCGTCGGCAACCTCACCGCCGAAGGCTGGGAGGCGCTCGCGGATTACGGGATCCGCACCGTGATCGACCTTCGTGGCGACCACGAGCGCGAGGACGACCCGCCCCGCGAGCTACCGGTCGAGGTGCTCCACATCCCGTTCTTCGTGGCGAGCGACAAGGAGTGGGAGGAGATCGCCGGCGAGCTCGAGCACCTGGACGACCTGCCCGTCTCGGATGCCACCCGCGACGCGTACCTCATCTTCCTGGAGCGGTTCAAGCCCAACGTGGCCGCGGCCGTGCGAGCGGTTGCGGAGGCGCCCGAAGGCGGGGTGGTCGTCCATTGCGTGGGCGGCAAGGACCGGACCGGGCTCCTCACGGCCCTGCTGCTCCACCTCGCCGGCGTTCCGACCGAGGAGATCGCGGCGGACTACGCGCTCAGCGAGGAACGCCTCCGCCCGCGGCACGAAGGGTGGTTCGCGGCCGCCGAGACCGAGGCCGAGCGACGGCGGCTCGAGCGAATCGCCCAGACGCCTCCCGAGTCGATCAGCGGGGTCTTCGACGAGCTCGACCGCCGCTACGGGAGCGTCGAGGGATACCTGCGCGCCGCGGGCGTGAGCGAGGACGACCTCGTCCGCGCACGGGCCCGCCTTCGTGACTGATCTGATCCTGGCGATCTTCGGGCCGACGGCCTCGGGCAAGAGCGCCGTCGCGGAGGAGATCGCCCGGCGCATCCCCGCTGAGCTCGTCTCGGCCGACGCGATGCAGGCCTATCGCGGCCTGCCGATCCTCACGAACCAGTCGCCTGCACGGCTCGTCGGGATCTGGGATCTCGACCACGAGGCGTCGGTCGGCGAGTACCAGGAGCTCGCGCAGGCGGCGATCGACGAGATCCTCGAGGCGGGGCGCACGCCGGTCGTCGTCGGGGGCACCGGGTTGTACCTCCGCGCGGCGCTGGCCGAGCTCGAGCTCCCGCCCGCGCCAGAGCCTGGTGCACGCGAGCGCCTGGAGGCGGTCTACGACCGGGTCGGCGGGGAGCGGGCGCACGACCTGCTCGCCGAGCGCGACCCCGCTGCCGCGGCCGCGGTGCATCCGAACGACCGCCGCAGGGTCGTCCGCGCACTCGAGCTCGCGGAAGCGGGCTCATCGCTGCGGCCGTCCGAGGATCGTCTCTGGGCGGGCGAGACGCGCCACCCGACGCTGATCGTCGGCCTCGAGCTTCCACGCGAGGAGCTCCGCCGCCGCATCGCCGAGCGCGCGCGCGAGATGTTCGAGCGTGGGGTGGAGGACGAGGTGCGCGCGGCGCTTGCGGGCCCGATCTCCGACACGGCCCGCCATGTCCACGGCCTGCGAGAGATCGCGGAGCTTCCGCGCGACGAAGCGCTGGAGACGCTGATCACCCGCACGAGCCGCTACGCCGTCTACCAGCTTCGCTGGCTGCGCCGGATTCCGGGAATCGTTAGCCTGGATGCCCAGCGCCCGCCGGGCGACCTCGCGGATGAAATTCTCGAAATGGCACGGTCTCGGGAACGACTACCTGCTCGTGGAACGGGCGGAGCTCGAGGTTCCGCTGACGCCTGACCGGGTCCAGCGCATCTGCGACTACCACTTCGGCGTCGGCTCGGACGGGATCCTCGAGGTCGTCTCCGCGAACGGCGCGGAGGCCGAGGTCGTGATCTGGAACCCGGACGGCTCGACGGCGGAGCTCTCGGGGAACGGCACCCGGATCGCGGCGCGGTGGCTCGCGCGGCGGAGCGGGGAGGAGGCCGTACGCGTCCGCGTTGGCCCGCGCGAGGTCGCAGCCCGGCTCCGGGGCCGCGAGGTCGAGCTCGACGTGGGCGAGGTCGAGGTCGGCGAGCCCGAGACGATCGACGTCGGAGGCGAGGAGGTCGAGCTGACGCCCGTCTCTGTCGGCAACCCGCACGCGGTGATCAGGCGCGAGCCGGACCGCGACGAGGTTCGGCGGCTCGGCCCGCTGGTCGAGACCCACGAACGCTTTCCGGAGCGTACGAACGTCCAGCTCGTCCGCGTCGACGGGCCTGGCGAGGTGACGGTGGGCGTGTGGGAGCGCGGAGCGGGGGAGACCCTCTCGTCGGGCACGAGCTCGGTCGCCGCTGCCGCTGTCGCGGTCGCCCGCGGCTGGTGCGAGAGCCCGGTCACCGTGCATCTCGCGGGCGGCGATCTCCGGGTCGAGCTGGCCGACGGGCGCGCGGTGCTCACCGGCCCCGCCGAGGAGATCTGCTCGGTGGAGCTCTCGGAGGAGTTCTCGCTGTGAGGCGTCGCTTGCGGTGCCGATCTCAGGGGGCGCGACCTTGGCTCGCGCGTGCGCCTGAAACGACCGGTCGATGCTCCGTCCGTGAGCGGGAGCGCCCGTGAAGTTCGCGAAGCGGCTCGACCAGGTTCCGCCCTACCTCTTCGCGGAGCTGGAGCGGAAGATCGAGGAGAAGGAGCGCTCGGGGATCGACGTGATCAGCCTGGGCATCGGCGATCCGGATCTGCCCACCCCGGGCCCCGTGATCGAGGCACTTGCCGCGGGCGCCCGCGACCCGGCGACCCATCAGTACCCGAGCAACCGCGGCTCGGACGAGTTCCGCGAAGCCGCGGCCGGGTTCTACGACAGGCGCTTCGGCGTCGAGCTCGATCCGGCCAGGGAGGTCGTGCCCGCGCTGGGCGGGAAGGAGGCGGTCGGCCACGTCTGCCTCGCGTTGCTCGAGCCGGGAGACGTCTGCCTCTCGCCCGACCCGGGCTACCCGCCGTACACCTCGGGCCCGCTGTTCGCTGGAGCCGAGATCGAGTACCTGCCGCTCGAGGAGGAGCACGGCTTCCTACCAGACCTCGATGCCGTCTCAGACGAGCAGGCCGCGAGGGCCAACGTGCTCTTCCTCAACTACCCGAACAACCCCACGGGGGCGATCGTCGCGCCGGGGTTCTTCGAGCGCGCGGTCGAGTTCGCGCGCGAGCATGCGCTCGTCGTCGTGCACGACAACGCGTACTCGGAGATCACCTTCGACGGCTACCGCGCGCCGAGCTTCCTCGAGACGCCGGGCGCGAAAGAGGTCGGAATCGAGATCTTCTCGCCGTCGAAGGGCTGGAACATGACCGGCTGGCGCTCCGGGCTCGTCGCCGGGAACGCCGAGGTCGTCGAACGCTACCGGCAGCTGAAGACGAACCTCGACTCCGGGATGTTCGAGGCCGTGCAGCACGCGACGGTTGCCGCGTTCACCGAGGCCGAGGCTTTTCCGCGGGAGATGTCCGAGGTCTACCGGCGCCGGCGCGATCTCGTCGCCGAAGCCCTCGCGGCGATCGGCCTCCACGTCGATCCGCCGAAGGCGACACCGTACTTCTGGGTGCGCGTGCCGGAGGGCTACACCTCGGAGTCCTTTGCGGAGCTCGTGCTCGAGGAGGCGGCGGTTGTCGTCTCGCCGGGGCCGGCCTACGGA
>DATDMJ010000062.1:0-3076 GCA_036518855.1 Gaiellaceae bacterium
CAGCGGAACGCCGAACGCGCCTGCGACGTCGAGGCGCGGCAGAACCGTGAGCCCGGCGATCCCCCAGGCCGCAGCTCCGACCGCCGCGGCCCAGACGACAGCGCGTTCCCGGAGGCTGCGGCTCAGCGCCACTCCGCTCAGATAGACGAGGCCGTGCGCGGGAGGGATGAAGAGCGGCAGGTTGTGCAGGCGGTAGTGGTAGACGCCCCAGACGAGGGAGCCCGTGACTTCCCCGACGGTGGCGATTCCGACGACGCCGATCGCCTGCGCCCGCCCAAGCGGTGGGAGCGGCAGAAGGGCAGCGGCCAGCACGGCGAAGGTGAGGGCGCCGAGCGCGAGCTGGACGTGCAGCCCAAACTGCGTGTCGAGCGCGAGGAGGCCGGCGAGATAGGCAGGCAGAACGAGCGCGTAGCGGCGCGGGACCATCAGCGCCGGTACTGGAGCTCGTGCCAGCTCGGCGTGGGGAGGAGCTCGAGAAGCGCGCGGCCGCCGTTCGTGTCCGCGAAGGTGAAGTCCTGACGCTCGTCGTCCCAGCCGACCTCGAGCAAGCCCTCCTTCACGCGATGGTCGAGCCAGGCGCCTCGGAAGACGAGCTTCTTGAGCCAGTAGACGAGCGACTCGCCCCGGACGAGAGCGAGCGCATCCCAGTTGCGGACGAGGTATTCGCCGAGCTCGCTGCGGGGGGTCTCGATCGCGTCGCGCTCGACGAGCTCGACGAGATCGGCGGTCACGTCCTCGTCGAGCTCCGGCTCGGCGACGAGGCCGAGCCGGACTGCCGCGGCGGTGACGCGCTCCTCGAAGTCGAGGCTGCTGAAGGAGAAGCGGTAGCCCAGGAACTCGACGACATAGTCGTCGCCGGAGCTGTAGTTCCCGGCTGCTTCCACCGCCGAAGCGTACCCTGGTGCCGTGCGCGTACACCGCTATCTGGCGGCGCTTGCGGGGGTGCTGGGGCTCGTCGCCCTGACGGCGGTGGCGCTCTCCTGGCCGTTCGAGAAAGCCGTTCTGCTCGCTCCGGTGATCGTCGTCGGCGGTGCCGCCGCGGTGGGTCTCGTCCTCCTGTGGGGGAAGGTCGCGCTCAACTCTCTGCGGGAGTCGCGGCACCCGCGGCGGGTGCTCGCGTACTGGGTTCTCGGCCTCGGGCTACTCGTCGCGCTGACCGTGCTCGGGGTCAAGCTCCCGAACGAGGGCGGCTAGGAGGCGGTCGATCTCCTCGCGGGTCGTGTAGCCGGCGACGGAAAGCCGCAGCAGCTCGTCCTCGACCGGGATCTCGACGCGATGGCGTGCAAAGAGCCGCTCGGAGAGGCCGTCGGCCGGGCGGGGAAGCCGGACAGCGGCCATCTGGGCGACCATCGTCTCGGGCCCGAGCGGCTCGGTCCCCAGGAGGTCGCAGAGATCGCGGCGGGCCTCGTGGGCGAGCCGGCGACTGCGATCGCGGACGTCCTCCCAGTCGCGCTCGGCCTGGAAGCCGATCGCGTCGGGCACCGTGACCCAGGCCGCCGGGTCGCGCGTGCCCTGGCGCTCGATCCGCTCCTGGAATGTCGCGCCCTCTACGTAGCCCCAGCTCACGATGGCGGCGTCGACGCGGTCCTGGTGCTCCGGCCTCACATGGAGGAAGCCCGCGCCCTTGGCTGCCCCGAGCCATTTGTGCAGATTCCCGGCGTAGTAGTCGGCGCCGAGCCGATCAAGGTCGAGCGGCACCTGGGACGGCGCGTGCGCGCCGTCGACGATCGTGACGAGACCGAGCGTGCGGGCGCGGACGAGGATGTCCTCCACCGGCAGCACGAGCCCGGTCGCCGACGTGATGTGGCTGACGAAGAGGGCGCGCGTGCGCTCTGTCGCTGCGGCGAAGAGAGCCTCGACGAGATCGCCCGGGTCACGGAGCGGGAGGGGGATAGGAGCTCGGACATAGCACGCGCCGGTGCGGCGGCAGACCCAGTCCCAGGCGAGATCGCAGGCGCCGTACTCGAGATCGGTGGCGAGCACCTCGTCGCCCTGCCGGAGGTCGAGGGAGCGCGCGGCGAGGTTGACCCCGGTCGTCGCGTTCTGGACAAAGGCGAGATCGGCCGGCGCACAACCGAGATAGGCGGCGAGTATGGCCCGCGCGCTGTTCAGGAGGTCGGGCAGGCGGCGAGCCAGAAAGTCGACCGGCGCGCGCTCGAGCTCTCGCTGCCGGGCCTGGTAGCGCTCGAAGACCGGGCGCGGGCAGGCGCCGAACGACCCGTGGTTCAGGAAGGCGATCTCGGGGTCGAGGAGATGCTCGCGGCGGAGCTCGCTCGGGGACGGTGCGGGCACGGGGCCTCTTCTACTCCATCCCAAGCCCCCACCCACCCGGGGTCACGGGTGAAGCGTGCCGCTTCACCCGTGACGAATGCGTCGCAGCTCAGTCGCAGTTGCGTAGAGACGTCGGCCCTCCTGTCGCTTCCGGCCGGGCGCCGCGTCCGATTCCGTCCGCCCGTCCCCGTAGCTTGGCTCACATGCACGAAGGAACCTGGACACTCGCCGATTGCCCGCCCGATGCGCAGGCGGACCTGGTCCGCGCGCTCGGGATCTCCGAGCTCGCCGCCGCGATTCTCGTGCGTCGTGGCTACTCCGACGCGGCTGTTGCGAAGCGCTTTCTCGAAGGCGAGCAGCCGCCTCACGACCCCTTCCTCCTCGGTGACATGGAGGCGGCCTGCGCGCGCATCCATGCGGCAGTGGAGCAGCGGCGCCGCATCTGCGTCCACGGCGATTACGACGTCGACGGGATCGCTGCCACCACGCTCGCAGTCCTCCTCCTGCGGGAGCTCGGTGCCGAGGTCGCCTGGCATTTGCCGAGCCGCTTCGACGAGGGCTACGGCGTCAGTCGCGCGACGCTCGCCCGTCTCGCCGACGAAGGCTGCGGGCTCGTCCTCACCGTGGACTGCGGGATCACGGCCGTCGCCGAGGTGGCGGAGGCATCCGAACGTGGCCTGGACGTCGTCGTCACCGACCACCACAGGCCCGGAGAAGAGTTGCCGGATTGTCCCGTCGTCGCGACGCGCCCCTCTGACTACCCGTTCCCCGAGCTGTGTGGCACCGGCGTCGTCTACAAGCTCGG
>DATDMJ010000063.1:0-30344 GCA_036518855.1 Gaiellaceae bacterium
GCGACACCTACGGGATCGGCTCGGCCGCGTTACTCGGCGCCTGGTTCGGCGCGATCCTGAACGGCTTCTTCGTGGACACGCTCCACTGGCGCCATCTCTGGCTGCTGGCCGCGCTGATCTGGGCCGCGAGCGCTCGCCGGAACTAGACCGGCGCCGCGGCGCCGGCGGCCGCACCGAGGCTCCAGGGTTCTGCCGGTGACGCCCAACGAAGTGCCACGGCGTCGAGATTCTCCAGCCCGACTTCGATCTGCCTTAAGAAGCGCCCACGGCGAGCCACGGCTCGGAAGCTCGTGTTAGTAGGCCTGCTTCCCCCTCCCGAGGACGACGTGTCCGAGGACGGTGGTGTCGACCTGCTCGAGCTGGTCTCGGAGCTCGACCAGGTCGCTCGGCGACATCTTCTCGAGGCGCGAGACGACGACCAGCGCGTCCACGTGCTGGGCCCACGCGCGGCAGCCCTCGGGCTCGAGTAGCGGCGGCGCGTGGATCACGACGAACGTGAACGCCGACTGGCTCAGCTCGTCGAACAGGACCTGAAGCGCGTCCGGTGACACGAGCGACGGCGACGCGGCCTCGCCCGCGCCCAGGACGGCGAGGCTGCCGGTCCGGCGTCTCGACGAGGCCGAGGCCGGCGGCTCGACGATCATCCCGGCGGCCGTCTCCGTGTCGCCGTGCCGGGCGGCGGCCAGGATCTCGGCCAGGCCCGGCGCGCGCTCCATTCCGAACAGCTGCTCGAGCGACGGGCGGCGGAGGTCGGCGTCGATCACCAGCGCGGCCTCGCCGGACTGCGCGAGCGCGCGGCTGAGCCCGGCCGTGACCCGCACCTTGCCCTTGTCGTGCAGCGCGCTGGTCACGAGCAGCATCTTCTGGCGCTGGCGGGGAAGCTGGGCCTGGACGACCGCGGCGAGCACGTCGAAGGCCTCACGCTCCGCTACGGCTCCGGCCGCCCCGCGGCCGGCCGAGGGGATCTCCGTCACGATCGGGACGCCGCTCAGGCGCTCGAGATCCCTTCGCTCTCCCACGCGCGGCGCCACACGCTCACGCCCGAGGGCGACGAGGATGGCGATGAAGAGGGCGGCCACGAAGGCGAATGCCGCGTTGCGCACCGGCCTGGGAGAGGTCGGCTTGCTCGGAGGCTGGGCGCTGTCGGCGAGCTGGAGCTCGGAGCCTGCGGTCGCGGCACTGGCGCTGAGGTCGCCAAGGCGCGCACGGAGCAGCGGGATCTGGGCCTTGCCGCCCGGGGTTCCCGCCAGCTGCGCGATCGCGTTCGTCAGCCGCGTCTTCGCGGTCTGGATGCGAGCGAGCTCGACGGCCCGCTGCTGCACGAGGAACGCCGCAGCGACGGCATTCGCGGTGCGGGCGGCCGCCTTCGGGGTCGACGCGGAGGCCGAGATCGAAACGATGTTCGCGTTCGGATCGACGGTTGCGTGCACCTTCGATGAGAGCGCGGCGACCGTGGTCCCCAGCTTCGTGGCGCTGATCGCGAGCACGTCGCGCGTCATCAGGAGCTTCTGGACCGTTGCGAGCTGCCGTTGCGCGTCGGTCGTCGCCGTCACGCTCGGCGTCTCGTCGAAGAGGATCGTAGCCTGCGCCGTGTAGGTCTTCGGCAGCGCGAGCGACAGCAGAAGCACGAAGCCCGTCAGGCCGACCACGATGGCGAGGATCAGGACGCGGGAGCGGCGGAGGGCGTTTGCGTACCGCTGGACGTCGATCGGCTGCTCGGGCTGCGGCTCCAGCGCGCGGAGGCGTGGAACGGTGGGTTGGATCTCACGCTGTTCGATCACTGGCTCAGCTCCTCTGTGGACGCGGGCGGACGAGGGGCGCTGGGGCAAGGGCCCGCAGCACCTCGAAGTCGCCCGGCTGGGGGACGACGAGGGCACGCAGGCGGAACGGCGTCCGCCTGCGGTAGAGCAGAAGCGCGGTCGAGCCTCCGGCGAGGTAGGCGCCGCTCGCGGCCGCCGCCGCGCCCGAGGCTCCGAAGAACGGGATCAAGACGATGTCGAGGGCGAGGCCGACGACGAAGCAGACCACCGCCGCGAGCGACGACAGGCTCGGCAGCGACGAGGCCACGAGCGCGTTCGAGAACACGATCAGCGCGGTGAAGCCGACCAGGCCGGGAAGCAGCAGGAGAAACGGCGTCACCGAGGCGCTGAACGACGCGCCGAAGACGAGCGGGATCAGGGGCGGGGCCAGGACCGCGCTCAGAAGCAGGCTCGCAAGCGTCACGAAGCCGGCCGAGCGGAAGGCCTTCAACGTCTGGCCGAGCCGCGATTCCGCGGAGCTTCCGGCCGCGATCGGCAAGAGCGCCGTCGCCACCGCTCCCGGGAAGTACAGGAGGATCTCGGAAAGGTTCACGGCCACGACGTAGATGCCGAGGGCGGCTTCGGAGGCGATCAGCGCGAGCAGGATCTGGTCGATGCGGAACCCGAGCGAGTCCGCCAGGGTGCCGATCCAGGCCCGCACGCCGAACGAGATCGACTCCCGCAGCAGCACCAGGCTCGGCCGCCCGAGCCCTTCGCGCGCGACGGCGAGGATGATCAGCAGGATCGCCCGCAGGGCCTGGGTGGCCGCCCAGACGAAGGCGCCGAGCGCGATGCTCATCCCGAAGACGACCCAGAGCACGGCCACGAGCAGCGGATAGACCCAGGAGGTCACCGCGGTGACGAGCGCGTGTGCGCGAAAACGGCTGCAGCCGAGCATGAAGCGATAGCCCGCGTCCGCGAGGCAGGCGGCGACGATGCTGAACGCGAGGATCGCGAGCTCGGTCGAGCCCACGCCCGCGGGCCGCAGCGCCGGCACGAGCCAGAGCGTCCCGCAGACGACCGCGGCTGCGGCGACCCCTGCCGCCGCCGAGAACGAGAGGCTGTTGGCCAGCAGCGCCGGGCGGTCCTCCCGCCGTCGCGCGGCGAAGACCACCGTCGCCTCGGTCACGCCGAGCCGCGCGATCCAGGCCGTGATCAGCGCGGTCACCGTCAGGAACGCGACCGTGCCCCGGCCCGACGGGCCGAGCGCGCGGGTGACCAGCAGCATCCCCACGAACAGGCCGGAGTTCCCGACGATCTGGGCCCAGAAGAGCAGCGCCGGCCCTCTCGTGGACGGCGTCGCGTGGCTGCGTTCCGGCGCTCCCACTCACGTCACTCGCCCGGGGTCGACGAAAGCGGCGGTCTCGAGGAGCGCGCTCAGCCGTTCCGGGCCGCTGTCGTGGCGGGCGCGCAGGACGTCGGCGTTCGCCGCGAATTCCCCGCGGTAGCGCCGGTAGGAGGTCGCGAGCCGCAGGACGGCATCGGCTGCGGCGCTGGTGTCGGACGGGTCGACGCAGAACGCTTGCAGCGAACTGCGGGCGTAGTGCGCCGGCGCGTCCCCGACGGAGGTCGAGACGACCGGAATTCCGCGCGCGAGCGGCTCGAGGATGGCCACCTGCGTCGCGTCCCGCAGCGACGTCGAGAGACAGACGTGGCCGGCGTCCTGGGCCTCCTGCGCCTCGCTCCAGCTGAGCGGCCCGCCGACGACGAGCCAGGGGCGGTCGCGGGCGAGCCGCTCGAGCTCTTCCCCCAGGATGCCGGTGCCGTAGACGTGGAGGGTCGCGTCCCGGTGCCGCCGAACCCGCTCGACCACCTCGACCGCCTGGAGCGGGTTCTTCTCGCGGTAGAGCCGGCCGAGCCAGACGATCGCCAGGGGCTCGTCCGGCTCGAGCAGTCGAGGCCGCGCCGGCGGCAACTCCCGTAACGGGTACGGGACGTGCGCGGCCTCGACCCGGTACCGGCGGCGTGCGCCGGAGACTCCTGCCTGGGACAACGAGATCGGCAGTGAGCGCCGCAGCGTGGCGCGGACCACGAGCCGTTCGAACACCGATCCGAGCACGCGGTGGTAGAGCAGCGAGCTGGTCGTGAAGGGTGCACCCGAGCCGTGCAGGACGAAGACCACCTTGCGGCCGCGCCGGCGGGCGGCGAAGGCGGCGATATTCGGTAGGAGATTGCGGGCGCCGTTCACGACGACGACGTCGGCCCGCCCGATCTCCCGCCAGAGCGCGCGCCAGCCCGCGACCGGCACCGGCCAGCCCGCCCGCAGGAGGTAGCGCGTCGGAAGCGTCACGTCGGCGGCCGCAAGACCTTCCCGCGGGCGGCAGGCGAGCACGCGGACGTCCCAGCCGCGCTCACGGAGCAGCGTCGTCGCGATATCGACGAACTGCTCCACCCCTCCCGCGTGGGGAAGCACGAAGCTCGAGACGATCAGTGCCCGTTTCGGGCGCGGCGGAGCAAGCCCGAGGTGCCTGGATTGCGCGTGCGCCTGGCTCTTCGGCAACGGCGCGGATGTCGGCGACGCGCGCGGCATGGCTAGAAGCGCACCACCCGGCCGGCGCCGTGCGGCCGGCCACGCGTCCTCCAGAGCCAGAGAGCCACGAAGAGCACGTACGCAAGGGCGAGGAACAGGCCGAGCTGAAGCAGTCTCCGAGCGTCCTGCGGGTTCAGGCCCGACGTGTTGTTCGATATCACCTTGTTCTGATCGATCTGCGCAGCGATTGAACCGTCGTTCGAGTGGACGTTTCGATAAGTTGATCGAATGTGGCGAGCAGCAATTCGTCCCTTTGTCAGCTCGGCGATATTCGCGCCCAATTGATACTGCAAAGCACGGTTGCGATACCACGTCGCCGCTGGGCCTAGCTGCCAACCGAAACCGGCGGATTGCACGGAACGGCCGCGTGGATCCGCCCAGGCGGCGACATGAGGGGCGTCGCCGCCTGAGGGATCTGCGGCAGGGCTGCGAGGCGCAGTTCGAAGGGCAGTATCAGCATTTTTGGCTTGATACTGCGGTGATATCAGCGATCTGCCGGCCGCAACGGCGGTTCCGAGCCGCGCCGCGCTGACTGGCCTCTCCCCGACAGCGGCGTACGCACTACCGGAGAGCGCGAGGCCTGCACCAGCAGTGGCGAGTGCCGCGAGCCAGAGGCGCCCCCCGCCTCTGAGCGCGCGTGGGGGCCGTCGTCCGGTCTTCGCAACGTGTTGAGCTCTCCCCCAATCAACCATCGAGTACCTCGCGCCCTCCGAACTACGCAGTCGTAATTGGGTAGGTACCCAACCGACCAGGTAGCGAACCATGGAAGGAAATCAAATCGAATTTGCCAGACGAATAGAATGTCGCTATAGTCGATAACGGAACCGCGAGGAAGGGTCGCCGAACCTGGGGAGATGAGGCGAGCGTAAGTGGTTGCAATTGCGGCAGAGGTCGAACGGGCGCGGCGCCCAGGACCTCGACTGGTGGGTCTGAACGGGGGGCCTGCCCAGGCGAGACGCCGGTCGGCGAGCGCCAGCCGGGAGAACGTGCACTCCCTGATCCGTGAATACCGCGAGCAGGGAGACCTGCGCGCACGCGAGCGTCTGATCCACCAGTACATGCCGCTGGTCAAGAGCCTCGCGCGGCGGCACAGCATGCGGGGCGAGCAGTACGAGGATCTGGTGCAGGTCGGCTGCATCGGCCTGATCAAGGCCGTCGACCGGTTCGACCCGCAGCGGCGCGTCGAGTTCGGAGCCTTCGCGATCCCGAACGTGGCCGGGGAGATCAAGCGCCATCTGCGCGACCGCGCCTGGCCGACCAGGATTCCTCGCCGGCTGCAGGAGCTGCGGCCCGGGCTCTGCGCATGCTCCGCCGAGCTCTCGGCCCGGCTCGAGCGGCCGGCGACCATCCACGAGATCTCGGAGTCCACGGGCGTCGCCGAGCGGGAGGTCGAAGCCGCGCTGAACACCGAGCGGATCCAGTCGCCGATCTCGCTCTCCCCGCCAGGAGCGGGCGAGGACGACGACCTCTACACCGATCTCGAGGTGCAGGACGGCGGCTACGAGCTTGGAGAGTCGCGGGCGCTGCTCGCGGCCGGCTTCCGGATCCTCGACGAGCGGGAGCGGCGGGTACTCGCGCTGCAGTTCTTCGCCGGCCTGAGCCAGCCGCAGGTCGCGCGGGACGTGGGGATCTCGCAGATCCACGTCTCGCGGCTCACGCGGCGCGCACTGGCGAAGCTGCGAGCCGAGATCGGCCCCGTCCAGGGCACGAGCGCCGCGGCGGTCTGAGCGAGGCGCCGAGCCGGCGAAAGTGCGTGTCGATTTTTTCGCCCTACAATCTGAAGCCCGTGAGATCCCGAGCCCGGCAGGAAGCCGAAGCGAACGCGGAAGCGAACGCCTATCGCGCGACCCGGGAGCCCCCGAGCGCTCCCGACGATCCGCGCGACGTCCCGTACCCGGTGACGCTCGTCCACGACGAGTCGGGCGAGTGGGTGGCGACGATCGACGTCCTTCCCGGTTGCAACGCCCGCGGCGCGACCCCGGACGAGGCGCTGGAGCGGGTGGCGGGCGCCGTTGCGGCGTGGGTGGAGACCGCCGAGCGGGAGGGGAAGGAGGTTCCCGAGCCGAAGTCGGCCCAGTCGCACAGCGGCCGGCTCCTCCTGCGGATGCCCCAGACGCTCCACGCCGAGCTGGCCCGCGCGGCCGAGCGCGAGCGGGTCAGCCTGAACCAGTTCATCACCGACGCGCTCTCCGGGGCGCTCGGGTGGCGCGCCCCGATCCGCGAGTCGGCCGGGGTGACGCGCGCGGTGCCCGCCGAGGACCTCGAGGGCGAGCCCGGGGCGTCCGCCGGCTCGAAGAGCCCACCGGCCTCGAACCGCGTCCTCGTCGCGAACGGCGTCATCGTCGCCGTCCTGGCCGTCGTGGCCATCGTGGTCTTGATCTTCGCGTACTTGCGATAGCATCCAGGAGTCAGGCGACGAGAGGGGAGACTCGAGTCGTGAACGCGAGGGGGATGCTTTTCAGCCGGGTATTCGTCTTCGGCTGCACGCTCGCCGTCATGGCGTTCGCGGCCCAACGGGCGCATGCGGGGCTCAAGCCGGAGGCACCGCCGCATTCGCACGGCGGCTCGCACTCGGTAGGCACCTTGCATCCGGTCGCGCCGGGCGGTGGGTCTGCGACGAGCTCTTCGACGTCGACGGCTGCCACGCACTACACGCCGCCGGTCTCGACCTCCACGCCCGTCGTGCAGCGGGCGGCCGTTGCGGCGGCGATCGTCCGCTCCACGCCGCGTCCGGCCGTCACGCAGCCGCAGAGGCACGTCGCGCCGCCGCAGCCAAGGCCGCGGCACCGGGCCTCCGCTCAGTTCAGCGGGTGGCCCGTCGGCCTGCGCGATGCGGCCGGGCTGAACGAGCTGCGCTCGGTCGCGAGCTCGGGCGGCTCCTCCTTGCTGTTTGTTGCCGGGTTTGCGCTCCTGCTGCTCGTGATTGCCGAGGCGTCGTTCCTCGGGCTCATGGGCTCTCGCCCGGGTGCCGCGGGTGAGCGCGCACCGGCGAAACGGCGTCCCGCGGACGAGCCGTACGCTATTCGCCCGGTTCAGCTGCGACGCTGAGCGGCAGGGCCACGGGCGCGTCTCGCCGCGCCAGCTCTCGGCGGTAGAGCTCAAGATGCGCGGTTCTGTACGGCGCGACGTTGAAGTCCCGCCGGGCACGCTCTAGGCCCGCCCCGCCGAGACGCCTTCGCAACGGGGCGTCCTGGATCAGACGCTCGAGGGCCTCCGCAAGCGCGAAGGGATCGTTTGGTGGGACGAGCAGTCCGGTCTCCCCCTGCACGACCGCTTCGGAGATGCCGCCGACGTCGGTCGCCACGACCGGCAGGCCGGCCGCCATCGCCTCGAGGATCGAGACAGGAAAGCCCTCGGAGCGGCTGGACAGGACGAAGATGTCGGCCGCGGCGAGCAACTCGGGCACGTCGTCGCGCGATCCGAGCAGCTCGACGCGCGTCGCGAGTCCACTGCGCTCGAGCTCGCCGGCGATCTCGGGCTGCAGCGGCCCTTCGCCGACGAAAGCCGCACGCCAGTCCGTCGGAATGCTCGCGAGCGCGGCGACGAGGGCGGAAAAGTCCTTCGGAAAGGCGAATCTGCCGACGCTGACGATCCGCGGCACGTCGCCATTACGCTCCGGCGCGGAGAACGTGGAGACGTCCACCGCGTTGTGGATCACCACGGCGTCTTCCGGGCGGCAGGCTCCTTCGGCGACGCCGCGGTCGCGGATCGAGCGGGCGACGCAGACGAAGGACGTCGTGAGCCGTCGAAGCAGGCGCTCGACCCAGAGATAGCACCGTCCAGAGATGCCCCTGTACGCGGCGAACGGCCAGGCGTGGACGGTGAAGACCCGGACCGGAACGCGCGCGAGGGCCGCTGCCGGCCGGCCGAGGGCTCCCGCCTTCGAGCTGTGCGCGTGCACGATGTCCGGCTGCAGCCGTCGGCACAGCCGCACGAGCTCGAGCAGGGCGAGCGCGTCGTGCCACGGATGCAGATTCCGACGCATGTGCTTGAGGTGGACGAACGGCACGCCGGCCGCGCGTGCGGCGTCCGCGAGCGGGCCGGGACCACGGGCTGCCACCGTCACGTCGAGCTCGGCGGCGAGCCCGGGCAGGAGCTGCGCGACGGATGTCTGCGCTCCTCCCGCCTCGGCGAGCGTGATCAGGATCAGAAGCCGGGGCTTCCGGGAGGCCATCACTAGGTAGGTACCCGCTCGGGGCAAGCCCCGACTGCGATTCAGGATCTGCCCGGTGGCTGCACCGCGGCCGGCGGCCTAGCTTCGGGCCATGACAGCCGAAGACCGCCGCATTAGGGCCGCATTGGCGCGGCTCCCCATCCTGGAGGCGACATGAGCGAGCAACTGCACCAACGACTCGACCGCATCGAGCTCCGGCTCACGGCGCTGCGCACCGAGCTCGACGAGGTGCGACGCCTGGCCGGCCCGGTTCCGGCCCTGACGCAGCGACCGCGGCCGCGACCGGCTCCGAGGCCCGAGCCGCCGAAGATCGAGCTGCCGCCGCGCCCGGCACCCGCGCCTGCGGGCCCGCCGCTCCTCACCCGAGTCGGCGATGCCCTCGGGGCGAGGGCGCTGGCGATCGCAGGCGGTGCGGTCACCCTCCTCGGCGTCGTGCTCCTTTTCGCCCTGGCGGTCAACCGTGGCTGGATCGGGCCGTGGGAGCGCTGCGGCATCGGCGCGCTCGCCTCGTGCGTCGTCTTCGCGGGCGGTCTCTGGCTCCGCCGGCGCTACGGACAGACCTATGCGGCGCTGGCCGCGGTCGGCGCCGGGATCGCCGGTGCGTACGCGACGCTGCTCGCAGCCGCCGCGCTCTATCACCTGCTGCCGGCCGTGGCGGCGCTGGCCGTTGCGGGCGGGATCGCCGCGGTCGGCGTCGTGACGGCGATCGCCTGGTCCTCGCAGATCGTCGCGGGTCTCGGGCTGATCGGCGCGATGCTCGTGCCGCTCGGAGTCGTCTTCGACGCCGGCGTGACCGTGCTCGGCACCGGCTTCGTCGCGATCATGGTCGTCGCGACCGGGGTCGTCGCACTGCGGCTGCGCTGGTGGTACCTGCTCACAGCCGGCGTGCTCGCGAGCGCCCCGCAGATCGTCGCGCTCGTCTGGCGGTCCGAGACGGGCTCTCGCAAGGTGATCGCGCTCGCGGCGATCTTCTGGCTGGTCTACCTCGGCCTGGCCATCGCGCGCCAGCTGCCGAGCCGCCTCCCGTTGGAGCCGCTGGCGGCAAGCCTCGCCGTCTTTTCCGCCGGGCTCGCCTATATCTCGTGTTTTCACCTCTTCGACGGCCGGGCCGAGGGGTACGGGCTGCTCGTTGTGGCCGTGACGTACGGCGCGGCGTGCTCCGTCTTCCTCGCACGCCGCGCCGAGCGCGACCTGCGCAGCCTGCTCTTTGGTCTCGGCCTGGCCGTCGGAGCCGTTGCGATCGCAGATCTCCTCTCGGGCAGCGCGCTCGCGGTCGCGTGGTCCGCGGAGGCTGCCGTGCTCGCGTGGCTGGCCAACAGCATCCGCGAGCCGCGCTTCGAGCTCGGGGCGATCGCGTATCTCGCGCTCGCGACGACTCACGTCCTCTGGTTCGATGCGCCGCTCAATCGACTCTTCGTGGAAGCCGCGCACCCCGGCGAAGGCGCGATCCCCGCTGCCGCGGCGGCGCTCGCCGCGGCGATCGCGGCCTGGTACTCGCCCCGGCTGAAGGAGGAGCTCGCCTGGACGGCGGGGACGCTCGCCACCTACGCGGTGTCGCTCGGCCTGCTCGAGTTGTTCCCCTTCCACTGGGGCGCGATTCCCGTTAGCACGCTCTGGGCGCTCGAGGCGGCCGTGCTCCTCGTCCTGGGCGTGCGCGGCGGCGCGATCGTGCTCGCCCTCGTGCTGGCGAAGGTCTACGTCTACGACCTCGGCTGGCTGCACGAGCCAATCGGCTTCTACTCCGCGCTCGCCGTCGGGGCGATCGTCCTCGTCGGCGGCTACCTCGGCGGAAAGGCCCGCCGGAGCCGGGTGGCGATCGTCTGCGTCGTCGCCGGAGCCGATCTCCTCTGCATCGCCGTGACCGGGCTCCTCGACGGGATTCCGGAAGGCGGAACCCTGCTCGGCCTCGGCGCGTGCCTCGCGGTGCTGGCCGCGAGCGTGCTGCGTACCCGCCGGCTCCTCGCCACATGGCTCTGGGCGACCGGCCTGGTGATCGTCCTCGCCGCCTGGGACGATCTGCTCGGCGGGACGCCGCTCGTTCTGGCGTGGGCCGCGACCGGGACGCTCGTCGCCTGGTTCGCGACCCGCACGGGGGAGCGCCGCCTGCGCATCGCCGCGGAGGCGACGATCGGGCTGACGCTGCTCAGGACGCTCGTTGAGGTGGCGCCGCCTCGCGACTTCTTCGTCGCGGGCCCGCACCCCGGCGGCGGCGTGCTCGCCCTGACCGCTCTCGCTGTCGCCGCCACGGTCCTCGCGTTCTTCGCGCGGTCTGCCGCTGAGCTGAAGCCGCCGCGCAAGCGGAGCGCCCGCGCCGCCCACCGCTTCGACCTCGCCGCCCGGCGGGCCGCGCCCTGGATCGCCGGGATCCTCGCCGTCGAGGCCGTCTCGCTCGGGATCCTGCAGGTCTCCCAGTGGCTCGGCTCCGGGAGCGTCCACCTCGACTTCCAGCACGGGCAGACCGCGGTCAGCGCGTTCTGGGGCGCGATGGGCCTGGCCGCGCTCTATCTCGGCCTGACGCGGGCCTCGAAGCGCCTGCGCCGGGCGGGGCTCGCGATCTTCGCGCTCAGCCTCGCCAAGATCTTCCTCTACGACCTGTCGCAGCTGAGCTCGATCACCCGCGCGCTCTCGTTCCTCGCGGTCGGGGCGGTCCTGCTGCTCGGCGGCTTCTTCTACCAGCGCCATCCGGCGTTCGAGGAGTTCGGGCACCATGCCGGGTAGCCCGTGCGGCTCTCGAAACGGCTTGCAGCATTCGTCCTGATCCTGCTCGCGGCGGGAAGCGCTGCCCTGGCGATCGCGCTGACGGCCGGCGGGGGCGGGCGCTGGTGGGGGTCGACGCTGAAGGCGACGTTCGTCGACCGGAACGGCGACGGTGTGCTCGAGCGCGGGCCGGGAGAGCCGTTCGTGGACCGCACCGAGCTCGCTCCCGCCTCGCGTCCGGTACGGCGCCTCGCGCTGTTCGCCCAGATCACGGACGTCCACGTCGTCGACGAGGAATCGCCGGCCCGTCTGGAGATGCTCGACCGGCTCGGCCCGCCGTTCACGTCGGCGTTCCGGCCGCAGGAGGCGCTGAGCGGGCAGGTGCTCGCTGCCATGGTTCGCTCACTGAACGCGCTCAACCCCACGGCGGTCGTCGAGACCGGCGACCTGATCGACAACGTCCAGTCGAACGAGCTGCGGGAGGCGCTCGCGATCCTCCGCGGCGGCCGGGTCGACCCGAACAGCGGCGCGGCGGGGTATCAGGGCGTCCAGGCGCGCTCGAACGCCGATCCGTACTACTACCGCCCGGACGTCGACCCTCCGCGCCATCCCGGGCTGCTGGCCGCGGCCGAGCTGCCGCTCGTCTCGCCCGGACTGCACGCGCCGTGGTACCCGGTGCTCGGCAACCACGACGTGCTCGTCCAGGGCAATCTCGCGCCCAGCTCCGACACGCAGCGAATCGCCACCGGTTCGCGCAAGCTCGTCGCGCTCAGCCCGACCGCGGAAGCCCTGGCCCGGACCGGACGGCTGTCGCCCGCCGTGATCCGGGCGGTGCTGCGCCGCGGACTGCCCGGCCGCTCGATGCGGGTGGCGGCCGACCCGCGCCGCCGGGAGCTGTCCGTCGCGGAGGTGCTGAGCCGGCTGCGCCGTGCGAGCGGTCACGGCGGAGCCGGCCCGCTGCTCGACTACTCCTTCCAGCTCGGGCCGCACGTCGGGGCGATCGTGCTCGACACCATCAGCCGCCGCTCCGGGGCGGGCGGCGTCGTCCACTCCGGCCAGCTGCGGTGGCTCGCCTCGGCGCTTCGCGGGAACGAGCCCGTCGTCGTCTTCTCGCACTCGCGGCTGCCCGCGGCCGTGCTCGCCGTGCTCGACCGGCACCCGCAGGTCGTGGCCGCCGTGCACGGGGACACGCACCGAAACTCGATCGAAGCGCGGCGCACGCCTTTCGGTGGCTACTGGCTGATCGGCACGTCGTCGTTGGCCGACTACCCGCAGCAGGCGCGGGCGTTCGAGCTCGACCGGACCGCCGACGGCAGGCTCGTGCTCGAGACGTGGATGATCGACCACGATCCTGCGGACCGGCTCGCGGCGGTCTCCCGCCAGTTGGCGTACCTCGACTTCCAGGGCGGCCGGCCGAACCACTTCGCGGGTGCGCGCCGCGACCGCAACGCGCGGCTGTATCTCCCCTAGGCCTCGCGCAGCCAGTCCACGACCGGTCCCCGCGCGGCGAGCCGCGCCGCCCAGAGCACGGTGACGAGCGCGCCGGCGCAGAGACCGAGCGCGGTGAGTGCGACCGCCGCGGCCGACGGGCGCAGCGACAGCGTCACGTAGCTCGCGGCGAGATGCGCGACCGCCGGGCCGACGAGGAACCGCTCCAGCACGAAGCCGAGCACGATCGCCGCGAGGACGACCGGGAGCGCCACGGCGCCGAGCACGCTCGCGAGCTGCCGTCGTCCCGCGCCGAGCGCGCGCACCGAGGCGAGCGTCACGCGGCGCTCCCACACCGTCAGCGCCAGAATCTGCGCGATCGCGTAGAGGCAGACCAGCGCGTCGATCACCGCGACCGCGCGCAGCAGCGCGACGAGCACGCCGACGAAGCCGCTCGACCGGCTGGCCCAGCCCTGGACGGACTGGCCTGCGATCCCGCCGCTCGACGAGGCGAAGTAGCCGGCCGACTCCAGCTCGTGGCGCACCGAGCCGGCGCTCGCGCCGGGCTTCAGCAGCACCGCGAGGTCCGACGGCGCGTCGGGCTCCGCGGCGACGAGCCGCGACGACTGCACGTAGACGACGCGCCCCTGCCGCTCGAGTGCGCGGACGACGCCCGCCACCCGGAAGCGCAGCTCGCGGCCGCTCGGCAGCTGCGCTGCAAGCGTCGCGCCGGGGTAGAGGTTGAGGATCTGTGCGAGGCCGAGACCGACCTCGGCTTCGTCCGGGCCCCGCAGCCGATGTCCCTCGGCGAGCGCGGGCGCCTCGAACCGCGTGTGGTCGCCGGGGTAGGCGATCAGCGAGAACGGCTCTCCGAGCTGGAACGAGTCGGCGGCGTCGACCTCGTAGCGCGGCTCCGCGGCCTGGACTCCGGGCAGGCGCGCGATCCGCGAAGCATCCGCAGGTGCCGCGGAGACCGAGAGCTGATACCGCTTGCCGATCGTAACCGGGTTGCTGTCGAGCTGCAACAACAGCGAGGCGATCGCGAGGATCAGCAGGATGACGACGACCGCCGAGCCGAGCACCAGCGTCCCCGCGACCGCGCGCACCGGCCGCGCGGCCGCCATCCGGAGCCCGAGCGCCGCGGGCCCGCCCGCGCCGGGCAGCCGCCGCGTGGAGCCGATCACGTCGCCCCGGCGGAGCGTTGCCGCGGCCGGAACCCTCGTCGCCCGCCAGGCCGGAAAGGCGGACGCGGCGCAGACGAGGAGCACGAGACCTGCCCAAGCGCCGAGGAGCAGCGGCGCGACCGCCCAGCCGGGTCCCAGCTCGCTCAGGCTCGCGAGGAGCCGGTTCAGCGGCGAGGAGACCGCGAGCCAGCCCGCGACGATGCCGATCGCCCCCGCGGGCACCGCGACGATGGCAGCCTCGAGCGCCCCGGCGGTGACGACCGCCCGCGGCGAGGCCCCGAGGGCGCGCAGCAGGCCGAGCGCGTCGAGCCGGCGCTGCACCTCGGCGTTCGCGGACGCGGCGAGCAGCGTGCCGGCGACGGCGATGGCCACCAGCGAGAAGGCGACGAGGAGCGCGATCACGATTCCGGCCGCCTGGCCGACCAGCGCGTGCAGCCCGGCCCTCGTCGTGAAGCGGAGCCCGCTGATGCCGAAGCTCGCCGAGCGCGCCTGGGCGAGCGTCACGTCCACGAGCTTCGGGTTGTCGAGCCAGACGAGCGCGGAGTTGACCGTTCCGCGCGGCGTGCCCGTCAGCTGGGCGGCGACGTCGTACGTCGTCCAGAGGCGGGGGCCTTTCGAGAGCGGAAACGCGACGTTGTCCGGCGCGACGGCGATGCCCGCGATGCGGAGCGTCAGCCCGCCGAGCAGAAGCCGCTCCCCCGAGTGCAGGTGCCAGGCGCGAGCGAGTCCCTGCTCGACTAGCACGTCTCCAGGGCCGCCGAGGTCGTGGCCCCCCACGAGCGCGTAGCCGCGCGGGCCGCCGCCGGTGAGCCCGATCACCGTCGCGTCGTAGCTGGTCTGCCCGCGGAACGCGACGAACTGCCGGCTGTCCTGGAGCCGGTACGAGGTCGCGCGCACGTTGGCGAGGCTCGACACGGTCTGCTGCACCTGCGACCGCGGCAGCGGCTGGAAGGTGGCCAGGATGTCCGGCAGCTCGGCCCGGGCGGCGGTCCGGTCGAAAGCCGTCCCCAGCCCGTAGGCGGCGGTGACCGCCGCGCCGAGCATTGCGGCGGCGGCGGCGATTCCACCCGCCGCGAGCAGCACGCGCCCCCGGCGGACGCGCAGCCGCGCGAGCGCGTAGGCGAGAACGGCTCTCACCGCAGGCGGCCGGCCTCGAGGCGAAGGACGCGGTCGGCGCGCCTCGTCGCCTCCTGCTCGTGTGTGACGAGCAGCACGGCGCGGCCCTCGTCCGCGATCGCTCGGAGGAGCTCGAGGACGTCCCTGCCGGACTCCGCGTCGAGATTCCCGGTCGGCTCGTCCGCGAGCACGACGTCGGGCTCGTTGACGAGCGCCCGTGCGATCGCCAGCCGCTGCTGCTCCCCGCCGGAGAGCACCGCCGGCAGCCGCTGGGCCGCAGTGCCGAGGCCGAGCTGGTCGACGAGCTCGACCCCGCGATCCCGGGACGGGCCGCGGCCGTTCAGGCGCGTCGGCAGGAGCACGTTCTCGAGCCCGGTCAGCTCCGGCAGCAGGTGGAACGACTGGAAGACGAACCCGATCCGGTCGCGGCGAACCGGCGCCAGCTCCCGCTCCGAGGCCTGGTCGAGGCGGACGCCGCAGAGCTCGATCCGGCCCGAGTCGACGCGGTCGAGCGCGCCGACCACGTTCAGGAGCGACGACTTGCCCGAGCCCGAGCGCCCGGTGACCGCGACCAGCTCGCCCGCGTGCACGTCGAGGTCGAGCCCGTCGAGGATCCGGACCGCCGCCCTGCCCTGTCCGTAGACCTTGACCAGACCCCGCGCGCGGACGACGACCGCCACCGCCTCAGAGTGCCAGCAGCGGCGAGAAATTGGGGCCTCGACCCGATGGCGGCCCGCCGGCCGCGAGGCCTACGGTGACGGCGATGACCTTTGCACGCAAGCGTGGGGCCCGAGCGGCGCAGACGACGGCCAGTCCGGCGTTTTCCTCGCCGTACGTCGCGAATCCCCTTCCGCGGTCGGGCCCCGCCACCCTCTGACGATGGGCGGCACGATCGTCTGCGACGTCACGGATGCGACGGCAGGGAGAAGCGCTGCGGAGTTCGCCGCCGCTCTCGGTGCACGGCTCGACTTGCGGCTCGTGCTCGTATGCATCGGGAGCGGCGGCGACGAGATGCTCGCGGCGATCGCCCGCGAGCTGGGCCACGACGCGGAAACGCGTGTGGCGGCAGGCGGCCACGCGGAAGCACTGGCGCGCGTCGCGGCGGAAGAGGGCGCAGACCTTCTCGTCGTCGGCGCGCGCCCCGCGGGCCTCGGAGGCCGCAACCTGCGCTGGGACCTCGCCCGCGAACTTGAGGCGGCGACGCCCGTCCCGGTCGTAGTCGCGCCGCCGGCGACGCGGAAGCGCGGCAGCCGGCGCCTCGCGGTGCGCTAGAACACGAGGCACATGCGCCCTTCTCGGCTGCCGCTCCTGTGGCGGATCTTCGCGATCAACGCGGCGCTGCTCGTGGCGGCGACGCTGCTGCTCGTCCTGGCGCGCGAGCGGCTCCACGCATCGCTCGCCTACGTCGAGGGCCTCGACGTCGCGATTGCCCTGGCCGCGATGCTGATCGCCAACTTCCTGCTCCTTCGGCAGACGCTCAGGCCGGTCGAGCGGCTGGCCGACCGGATGCGCACCGTCGACCTGCTGCGCCCGGGCCAGCGCCTCGCCGAGCCGGGCGGCGGGCTCGAGGTCGCGGAGCTGGTGCGCGTCTTCAACCAGATGCTCGACCGGCTCGAGGAGGAGCGGCGGGAGAGTGGCCGCCGGGCACTGCGGGCGCAGGAGGCCGAGCGCGCGAGGATCGCCGGCGGCCTGCACGACGAGGTCGGGCAGGTGCTCACCGGCGTGCTGCTCCAGCTGGAGGGGGAGAGCGGCAGCGAGGAGACCAAAGCGGCGGTGCGGCAGGCGCTGGAAGAGGTGCGCCGGATCGCGCGCGAGCTTCGCCCGGAGATGCTGGACCAGCTCGGCCTCGTCAGCGCGCTGACCGAGCTGTCGCGGAAGTTCGCGAACCAGAGCGGGCTCCGGATCGAGCGACACTTCGCCGACGACTTGCCGCCGCTCTCGGACGAGGCCGAGCTCGCCGTCTACCGCGTCGCGCAGGAGAGCCTGACGAACGTCGCCCGGCACGCGGGCGCGACGTGGGTGGAGGTCGCGCTTCAGCCCGGGGCCGGCAGCGTCGTCCTGCGCGTCGTCGACGACGGGCGAGGCCTGGACGAGGCGACGGCGCTGAACGGACACGGCGGCCTGCGCGGGATGCGCGAGCGGGCCGTGCTGGTGGGCGGCGCGCTCGCGGTCAAGCGCGGCCGCGAAGGCGGTCTCGAGGTCAGGCTCGAGGTTCCCGCCGTGCCACGCTGATGCCGATCCCGCTCGTCACCCGCATCCTCGTCGCGGATGATCACCCGATCGTCCGCTCGGGCTTGAAGAAGGTGCTCGACGCCCAGCCCGACATGGAGGTCGTCGCGGAGGCGGAGGACGGGGCGCAGGCGGTCAAGAAGGCGCTCGCGGGAGACGTCGACGTGGCGATCCTCGACGTCTCGATGCCGAAGGCGACCGGCATCCAGGCGGCCGGCGAGCTGCACAAGCGCAAGCCGGACATGAAGCTGCTGATGCTGTCGATGTACGACAGCGAGCAGTTCCTCTTCGAGGCGCTCAAGGCGGGCGCCTCCGGCTACGTGCTCAAGTCGGACGCCGACCACGACATCGTCCAGGCGGTGCGCCGGACGATGCGCGGGCAGTCGTTTCTCTACCCCTCGGCGGTCTCGACGCTCGTCAAGGACTTCGTCGACCGCGGCCCCGGCGACGCCGAGTTCGACGTGCTCACCCCGCGGGAGCTGCAGGTGCTGAAGCTGATCGCCGAGGCTCACACGTCGAAGGAGATTGCGCAGGAGCTCGTGATCAGCGTCAAGACGGTCGACCGGCATCGCCAGAACATCCGCGACAAGCTCGGGATGAGCGACCGTGTCGAGCTGACTCGCTACGCGATCCGCCGTGGCCTGATCCAGCCCTGACGGTCAGGCCGCGCGCTCGGGCGGCTCGACCTCGAGGATCTTGAAGGGGCGGCGGCCGAGGGGCGTGTCGACCTCCACCACCTGGCCCCGGCCGAGCCCCACGATCGCTCTTCCGACCGGCGAGACGACGGAGATCCGCCCGGCGGCGGGATCCGACTCGGGCGCGCCCACGAGCTCGAGCTCCAGCCGGTCGCCGTTCGCGAGGTCCTGGACGTGCACCCGTTCGCCGACGTCGACCCGGCCGTTCCCGAGGCGAGGCTCGACCACTCGCGCGTTGCCGAGCCACTCCTGTAGCCGCATGATCCGCCGTTCGAGCAGCGCCTGCTGCTCCCGGGCGTCCGAGTAGTCGGCGTTCTCGGCCCGGTTCGACTCGCTTGCGACGGCGTGCCTCAGCCGTTCGGCGATCGAGCGCCGTTCGACCGTCGTCAGGCGCTCGAGCTCCGCCTGCAGACGGTCCAGTCCTTCCCTGGTCACGACGAACTCGCTCATTCCGTTCTCCTTTCGCGACATGACTGGAGCCAGACTTGCCGCAACGCGCCGGTTCCGCGATCAGGTCAGGCCCCCATCTTTGGACCCGAGGGTCTTAGGCTGCGCAGGACCGGACGAGAGGGCGGGCAAGGAGGGATCGCGATGCGCGCACGCTCTGGGCCGCCTGCCTCGGGCCCGATCAGCAACGTCCTCGGGGTTCACGGCCGCCTCTTCGCCGAGCCGCAGCCGACCGCGGACGAGACGGCGTTCCAGCTCGACAACACCAGCGCCCGCTACTACCAGTCGCCGTACTACCTGCTCCACCGGCGCGAGCTGCAGCCCGTGCCGGTGCCGAACATGGCGCCGCCGCGGCTGGACCTCGCCGACGTCCTCCCGGAAGCGGTCCTCGAGCCGATCGCGGCGGCCAAGCGGATCACCTTCCACGCCGTCGGCGACACCGGCGCGGCGAAGGTCGACCGCTCCCAGTCCGTGGCCACCGCGATCGGCCACGAGGCCGGCGTCGCCGACGCGATGGCGAGCGACGTGCGGAGCGGCGGGCCCGACGAGCCGGCGTTCTTCTTCCACCTCGGCGACGTCGTCTACCACTTCGGCGAGGGCCAGTACTACTACGACCAGTTCTACGAGCCGTTCCGCAACTACGACCGCCCGATCTTCGCGATCCCGGGCAACCACGACGGGGCGGTCTTCGGCGACCGGCCCGACCTGCCGCAGGTCGCGACGCTGACGGCGTTCCTGCGCAACTTCTGCGCACTCGTCCCGGCGCGCTCCCCGGACGCGGGCGCGCTGGTGCGTACCACAATGACCCAGCCAGGCGTGTACTTCACGCTCGACGCCCCGTTCGTCTCGATCGTCGGCCTCTACACGAACGTGCTCGAGGGCCCCGGCGTGATCTCGTCAGAGAACGGGCGCTACCCGCTCGGAGACGAGCAGCTGCAGTTCCTCACCGGCGAGCTCACACGCCTCAAGCCCGACCGCGAGGCGAACCGGCGTGCCGTGCTGATCGCCTGCCACCACCCGCCGGTTTCCGCCGACAGCAAGTCCGGCGGGACGACCGGCCTTGCCAACGACATCGACGCAGCCTGCCGCTCGGCCGGCCTCTGGCCCGATGCGGTGCTCTCCGGCCACGCCCATCTCTACCAGCGCTTCACGAGGCGCGTCGCCGGGCGCGAGATCCCCTACGTCGTGTCGGGGAGCGGCGGCTTCGCGGCCACGCCGCCGCAGGGCGGCCTGCCGAAGGCGCCCGTGACCAAGGGCGAGTACACGCTGGAGATCGATCCGATCGTCGAGTTCGGCTACCTCACGCTCACCGTCGACCTGAGCGGGCGCTCGAAGAAGCTCGAGATCGCGTTCAGTTCGACCGACGGCAGGCAGCAGCACGACAGCGTCACGGTCAGGCTCGCGACGGGGAAGCTCGGCTAGGTCGAGGCGTCCGCGTCGAAGCTCGCGGCGATCGTGTCCAGCGCCTCCTGCTCGCGCGGGCTGATCTCCGCGCCCTGCTCCTTGTGGGCGCGCGCGACCCGCTCGGCGACGCTCAGCACGAACGCGCGGTAGCTCTGGGCCTCCTCCGCGCCGCGCCGGGCGGCCAGGCCGGCCGCCTCACGCAGGACGTTCGGGCCTTCCTGCCGGAGCTCGTCCTCCGACTTGAACCGCCGGCCCCGCGGCGGGCCCTTGGACGCGATCTCGTCGACGAGCGCGCTCGCCCCGTGCTGCTTGCGCGCGTCCGCGTACGCCCTCGCAAGCGCGAAGGTCTCCCTGAGCGTTCCGCCCGCGTCGGCGGTGACCACCATCAGCCCTGCGATCGCCGGCCCCTCGCGGATGGTGTCCCACTCCTCGTTGCTGAAGCCTTCGTGCTCGCTCACGGGGACGACTCTGAACCGTCCGGAGGCTGTGCACGTCGTCCTGACGGGATGATCGGCGGACCGCCGTTCAGGCCGGCGGTCCAGGCAGGGTGAGGATCCGATCCTCGCCCACCTCGGCCGGCGAAAGGCCCTCCGCCACGCCCTGACTCTCGCGGCGGGGGCAGGGCCCGGCGTCGTCCCGACGGGATGATGCGGCTGCGTGCCGCTCCCGGCATCGTGACGGCGTGGCCGAGGCGACCGCCGCACCCCAGGAGCAGGTGCACGTCTGGTACGAGCTCGCGGGCGAGAAGGTCGCGGCGGCGCTGAACGTGGACCCCGAGCAGGGGCTCTCCGCGCAAGAGGCGGCCTCGCGGCTCGAGCAGTACGGGCCCAACAAGTTCGCCGAGGCCAAGGCGGAGCCGCGCTGGCGGGCGTTCGTCCGCCAGTACCGGGATCCGATGCAGATCGTGCTGCTCGTCGCCGGCCTCGGGAGCATCTGGCCGGTCAAGGAGTACGGCACCGGCATCGTCATCCTCCTGCTGACCCTCCTCAACGCCGTCCTCGGGCTGAACCAGGAGGGCAAGGCGGCCGCGGCCGTCGCGGCGCTCCAGAAGATGATGATCATCAAGGCCAAGGTCCGGCGGGACGGCCAGCTCGTGGAGGTTCCCGCCGACCAGCTCGTGCCGGGGGACATCGTCTCGATCGAGGCCGGAGACATCGTCCCGGCCGACGGCCGGCTCCTCGAGGCGGCGACGCTCGAGGTGGCCGAATCGGCGCTCACCGGCGAGAGCGTCCCGGTCTCGAAGAGCGTCGACCCGGTCGACGGCGAGAACGTGCCGCTCGGCGACCGGACCGACATGGTCTTCATGAACACGAACACGACGCGGGGCGCCGCCAGGTTCGTGGTCACGTCGACGGGGATGGGCACCGAGGTCGGCCACATCTCGGGCCTGCTCCAGCGCGAGGACGAGACCGAGACGCCGCTCACGCGCCAGCTCTCGAAGCTGACGAACCAGATCCTCATCATCGCGGGCGCCGCCGTCGCGCTCTCGATGCTCCTGAACCTCTCGCGCGGCGACACGTTCACGGTGGTGTTCACGGCCGCGATCGCCTTCGCGATCTCGGCGATCCCGACCGGGCTGCCCGCCGTGGTCACCACGATCCTCTCGCTCGGCACCCAGATCCTCGCGCGGGCGAACGCGATCGTGAAGCGGCTGCGCTCGACCGAGACGCTCGGCTCGACCTCCGCGATCAACTCGGACAAGACGGGCACGCTCACGCTCAACCAGATGACGGCGGTCGAGCTTGCGATCGCCGAGCGCCGCTACTCGATCTCCGGGAACGGCTATTCGACGGAAGGGCACATCAAGAAGACCGCGGGCGACCCGGACGTCCCGCTCGAGCAGTTCCTCCTGCCGATGCTGCTCGCCTCCGACGCGGTGGTCGGCGACGGCGAGATGATCGGCGACCCGACCGAGGGCGCGCTCGTCGTGCTCGCCGAGAAGGGCGGCCTCGATTCGAAGGAGAACCGCGGCCGCTACCCGCGCGTCGCCGAGCTGCCGTTCGATTCGGCGTACAAGCTGATGGCGACCTTCCACCGCATGCAGGACGAGAGCGGCAAGGATGTCGTCCGCTGCTTCGTCAAGGGGGCGCCGGACCAGCTGCTCGCCCGGGCGTCGCACTATCTGGACGCGGACCTGCAGGAAGCCGAGCTCGCCGACGACGGCCGCAAGCGTTACCTCGACGAGAACCAACGGCTCGGGGAGCAGGGCCTGCGCGTCCTCGCGACGGCTCGGAAGGACCTCGATCCGGCGAGCTTCGACCCTGCCGCCGACCTCCTCCCGCTCACGGAGGGGCTCACGCTGCTCTCCCTCGTCGGCATCGTCGACCCGCCTCGCCCGCAGGCGAAAGACGCGATCGCGGAGGCGCATGCCGCCGGGATCCAGGTGCGGATGATCACCGGCGACCATGCCGTCACGGCCGAGGCGATCGCGCGCCAGCTCGGGATTCGCGGCCGAGCCATCACCGGCGCGGAATGGGCGGCGATGAGCGACGACGAGGCGCTGAAGGAGATCGACGGCATCGGCGTCATCGCCCGCGTCACCCCGGAGGACAAGGTGCGGCTCGTCGACACGCTCAAGCGCCGCGGCCACGTCGTCGCGATGACCGGCGACGGCGTCAACGACGCCCCCGCCCTGAAGCGGGCCGACATCGGCATTGCGATGGGGATCACCGGTACCGAGGTCTCGAAAGAGGCGGCCGTGATGATCCTCACCGACGACGACTTCTCGACGATCGTCAAGGCCGTGCGCATCGGCCGTGGCCTCTACGACAACCTCAAGAAGTACATCCAGTTCCAGATGGCGGCCCTGGTCGGGTTCATCGCCATGTTCCTGGGCGCGAGCATCTTCAATATCGTCGGCGGGGTGCCCCTGGTACCGCTGCAGACGCTGTGGGTCAACTTCACCACCCAGGTCTTCCAGGCGATCGGTCTGGGCTACGGCGAGCCGTCCCCCGGGTTGATGCGCCGCAAGCCGCGGCCGGAGAAGGAGCCGATCCTCACGAACGAGCTGCTCCTCTGGCTCGCCGTTCTGGGCGTCATCCTCGGTGGAACGGCGCTCGGCGTGATCTGGTGGGCCCATGACGCGCACGACACCGCGGTCGCCCGGACGATGGGCATGACCACCTTCGCGATCGCCAACGTCTTCCTCTCCTTCGCGGTCAAGGACGACCTGGCCTCGATCTTCAGCTCCGAGACGCTCGCCGACAAGCGCCTGCTGAAGGCGACCGGGCTCTCGGCGATCGCGATCCTCTTCGGGACCGAGGTGGGCATCTTCCAGCGGATCCTCGGGACCGTCAGCCTCACCGGCCGCGAGTGGATCATCTGCGTGCTCGGCGCGCTGACGGTTGTGGCGGCGTCCGAGCTCCAGAAGGCGATCCGTCGCCATCGCCTGGCCGCCGAAGAGCAGGAGGCCGGCGCAGACGAGGCAGTCGCGGACTCGGTCGGAGCGACGACGGCCGCATGAGATTCGACCGCGTCGCGCTGGGGCCGGTCCGGGCGGCAGCCCGCTCGAGCCGCGGGATCTTCGAGGGCGAGGCCGAGAAGGCGATCGACGCCTTGCTCGCAGGGCCGCTGCCCGAGGCGGTGGGCCGCTCGCTGATCGAACACCGAGTCCTGGAGCGAGTGGCGTCGGAGATGGTCGAGGCCTCGGCCGCCAAGGACGGGCAGCAGCATCTCGAGGCGCTGACGGCGCAGGTCGTCGAGAGCCCGGCCTTCAAGCGGGCCCTCGCGGACGTGCTCACGAGCCCCGAGGTGCGCCACGCGCTCACGGCCCAGACCGCCGGCTTCGGCGAGGACGTGGCTCTCGCGGTCCGAACGCGGCTCGAACGCCTCGACGACCGCATCCCCCGGAAGCCCTCCGAGCAGACGCGTGCGTTCGGCGGCGCCGCGAGCCGGGGTGTGGGCCTCGTGATCGACGCCGCGCTCGCGCAGCTGGCGTACCTCGCCGTGGCCGGGTCGCTCGCGTTGGTCCTCGATCTCGCCGGCGGTCTGAGACAAGGCGCGATCGCCGGCGGGCTGTTCGGTGCCGGCTGGTTCGTCGTCACCGGGATCTACTTCGTGCTGTTCTGGAGTAGCACGGGCCAGACCCCCGGTCTACGCCTGACGCGGCTCAGGGTGATCACGGCGTCTGGCGCGTCGCCGTCGCTGCTGCGGTCGCTCGTGCGCTTCGTGGGTCTCATCCTGGCGATCATCCCCCTCCTGGCCGGATTCCTGCCGGTGCTCTTCGACGACCGCCGCCGCGCGCTGCAGGACTTCATGGCCGGGACCGTCGTCGTCCGCGAGCGAACATGACGCGCCGGATCTGGCGGACGGTGCGTGGGGCCCGGATGCACGCGGCCGTGCTCGGGGAAGGCCCGCCGGTGGTCCTCGTGCACGGCTACGGCGTCTCCGGGGCCTACATGCTTCCGCTCGCCCGCTTGCTGGCGGTGTCGCTTTCGGCTTACGTGCCCGATCTCCCCGGCCAGGGCAGGAGCCAGGAGCTGCCGGGCCGGCGGACGCTGGCCGACCTCGCCGACGCGCTCGGAGACTGGGTGGGCGCGGCTGGCCTGGGCCGACCGGCGATGGTCGCGAACTCGATGGGCTGCCAGATCGTCACCGCGCTGGCGGCGAGCCGGCCTGAAACGGTCGGGCCGATGGTGCTGGTCGGCCCGACGGTCGACCCCGCGCGCCGCGGAGCGCGCCACCAGCTCTTCTCCTCCCTGCGCGACTCGGCCCGCGAGCCCCTCGGCCTGCTGGCGCTGGCGGCGCGGGATCAGGCCGGCGTCGGCCCACGGGCGCTGCTCTCGACGGCTCGCGAGGTGCTCGCCGACCGCCTCGAGGACCGCCTGCACCTGATCGAGCAGCCGACGATCGTCGTCCACGGCAGCGAGGACGGGTTCGTCGGACGCGGTTGGGCGGAGCGCGTTGCGGGCGAGCTACCGCGCGGACGGCTCGTCGTCGTTCCGGGGGAGCCGCACGCCGTCCACTACACCCGCCCCGAGCTGGTCGCCGGAATCGTCCGCGAGCTCGTCGTCGAGGAAGGCGAGCATGCAGGTAGCGAGCTCCAGCGGCGCCTCGAGCATCGGAACGTGGCCGCAGGGGAGGCGCTCGAGCCGCGAGCCGGGCAGCAGCCGCTGCCATTCCTCCGCCAGGCTGGGCGGCACGAGGCGGTCGCGCTCGCCCCAGACGAGTAGCGTCGGCGCTCGGACGGCCGAGAGCTCTTCGCGCACGTCGCGGCTCGAGACGAACGCGATCCCGCGGGCAACAGCGCCCGGCCCCGCGCGCACCGCATCCGGGACGACCATCGGCAGCGAGCGGCGGATGTCGTAGAGGGTGCCGGCCAGGGGAGCGGCGCGCCGCACCAGGCCGCGCCCGCACGGAATCCCGGCGGGGCCGACGAGGACGAGCCGCCGCACGCGCTCCGGCTCCGCCGCGGCGAGCTCGGCCGCGACGAGCCCGCCGAGCGAGTGGCCCGCCAAGTCCGTCCGCTCGAGCCCCGAGGCGTCGAGCCAGCGGCCGAGCCAGTCGGCGAAGTCCCGGGGCCCGCTGGGCCGACGCAGCCGAGGCAGGTCGATCACGTGCACCCGCCGGCGGGCGGCCAGCGGCTCGAGCACCTGCGACCACCACCGCCACGAGCCGGCCAGCCCGTGCACCAGGACGAGCGGGTCTCCGCTCCCATGCACGCGGTAGCGCGCCCTGCGCCCGTTGACCTCGACCTCGCGTAGCTCGATCACGCGAGCGTAGACGTCAGCGGCGCTGCGACGGGAAGGTCCCGACCTCCTTCTTCGTGGCCCCGAGCGTGACCATGTCCGTCTCGAGCTTGGAGATCGCCGAGGCGGGGATCGTGATCTCGCGCTTCCACCACATGTGGCCGCGCTCCAGCAGGAGGTGGGTGACGGCGTCGCCGTCGTCCAGGAGCACGCCGTCCACGTGCCCCAGGTGGTGGCCCTCGGACGAGTAGACGTCGCTCGCGTGCCGAAGCTCGATCTCGCCCTTCGGCACGCGGTCGTACGTGACGGCGACGTCTTGCAGCGGGCCGCTGCCGTAGTCGGGGAACGCGGCGGGCGCGGTGGGCTGCGGGACGGGCTGCATGTCCTCGACCCCGATGTCCCAGCCGGGCTCCTCCTCGGCCTTTTCGCCGACGTGGAGGTACGCGTGCTCGTGTACGCGGTCGAGCTGGTCGAGGGCCTCCGCCGTCAGTCGGAGCGAGAGCTCCTGCCCCTCGGCCGCGCGATTCGCGAGTGACAGGGGAACGAGGCGCGCGCTGTCCGGATCGCCCGCCGCCTGGACGACCACGTGCGTGACGCCGGTCTTCGCCGCGTCGATGACGATGTCGGCCAGCTCGCGGGTCGCGCCGTCCTCGAGGCGGACCCGCGTGCCGAGCTCGAGGCGCATGTTCACTCCGCGGTCAGGTCCTTGTACTTCCTCTCCTGCCGCTTGTCGTAGAACCAGCCGAAGGCGAGCATGACGACGCTGAGGAAGATCAGCGCGCCGAATGCGCCCCACGCCTCCCACGCAGCGCCGATTATCAGGAGGAGGATGAGCAGACCGACCCCCACCGCCAGCGAGATGCCGGCGACGGCGAGCCAGAATTTCAGTCCAAGACCCTCGTCGTCGTTCATGTTGCCCCTTTCGGAGTGGAAGCGCTGTCAGTCTCCGAGGCGTGAAACGCGGCGGCATCGTCCCGAACGGATGAAACGGGCGCTGTTGGCTCCTTGCGGCCCTGTCGGCGCCACGTAAAGGCCGTTGCAAGGCCGACCATCAGCGTCGGCACCGTCGTCAGGAACCGGTAGACAAGCACCGCGGCCACAACGGCTGCGTTGTTCCCGCCGAAGCCGACGAGCGCTCCGGTCAGGCCGAGCTCGATCACGCCGATGCCGCCCGGAGTGATCGGAATCGAGCCGATGATCCGAATCAGCGACCAGGAGGCGAACGCCTCGACGAGCGTCACCTGCGACGGCCCGACGCCCATCGCGCGCAGCGAGACGACCAGCAAGACGAAGACCGTCAGATTGCCGAGCAGCGCCGCACCGGTGAGCAGGTGCCAGCGCCGCTCGAGGAAGTCGCCCGCCTCGGCGCGGAACCGCTCGAAGCTCTTGCCGCTCCAGGAGACCGGGCCGCGCCGGACCTTGGTGAGCGCCCAGTTGGAGAAGCGCGCCGCGACGTCTCCCATGTCTTCGGCCAGGCGTGCGCTGAGCAGCATGACGATGAAGCCCGCGAGGACGACGCCGAGGATCGCCGCCCCGACGAACGCGACGGTGGCCAGCGCCGCGGTGCTCTCGTGCGAGATCGCCAGCATGAACACCGCGACGATCGGAAACGTGAGGTTGAGGAACTGGTTCCAGAGCCCGGTCAGCGTGACGGCGCGGGTCACGTCCCGGACGGCGAAGCCCCAGCGGCGGAGGATCCCGTACGAGCCGGCCACGCCCGCGGCAGTCCCGGCCGGGACGACGATCGAGAGCGCCGTCGAGGCCTGCGTCACCGTGAAGGCCTGGACGAACGAGAGCCCGGGGAGCGCGACCATCCAGGGCGGGGCGAACGTGACGAGGTTGACCGCCGTTGCGCCGAGCAGCGCGGCGATCCACGGCCACGAGAGATCCTTGACGACCTCCCAGACCTGGCCGTAGTTGGCGATCGTCGGGAGGAAGTAGACGAAGGTCGCGACGATGATCGCGGCGCTGGCGACGGCGAGCAGGGCGCGCTTCGTCCACGGCTTTCGCCAGAGCTTCACGGCTGCATCGCGGCCGCCGCCGGCAGCGGAAGCTCGAGCCGCTCTCCGGGGGCGAGGACGCGCACGTCGACCTCCGGCGCCAGCGCTGCCGCCAGCTGCTCGAACTGCTGGACCGGCTCGCGAAGCGTCGCCTCGTCCCGGGACATTCCCCAACGGCGGTACGTCCCCCAGTGGATGGGAATCGCGACGCGCGGCTGCAGGAGCCGCAGCGCCTCCGCCGCCCGCTGCGGGTCGAGGTGGCCGGGGCCGACCCGCGGCCCCCAGCCGGCGATCGGCAGCAGCGCCACGTCCAGGCCCGGCGCGAAGTCGCGCATGCCCCGAAAGATGTCCGTGTCCCCGGCGAAATAGACCAGCCCTGCCGTCTCGATCAGGTAGGCGAGCGAGGGGATCTCCTTCCCCCAGGGAAGGCGTCTAGCGCGGTGCTCCGCGTGCGTCGCCCGGATCGCGCACGTGCAGAACGAGATCTGGTCGCCCTCGTCGAGCTCGATGACGCGCTCGAATCCCCGCCGCTCGAGCAGGCGCCCTGCGCCGTGCGGCACCACGAGCCGTCGGTACCGCAGCGATGCGAGCGAGCGCAGGTCGAGGTGGTCGTAGTGGACGTGCGAGATGAGCACCGCGTCGAGCTCGCCGCCGATCGCGGGCGCCTCGGCCACCCGCCGCACGTGCCCCACCCGCGGGCGAAGCAACGGATCCGTGAGGATGCGCATGCCTTCGGCTTCTATGAGGACGGTGCTGTGTCCGGCCCAGGTGAGGGTCAGCCGCTCGCCAGCTGCTGGCATGCCGATGAGTTCTCGAAGGCCTTCCTCCACGGGTCGCTGCTCGCGAGCGACTTCAGCGTGCTCGTCGTCGATGAAAGCTCGCTCCCCATCGATGTCACCGCCGTGGTGATTCCCGAAGCCGCCTGCGGGATGTCCTGCACGCTCGAGATTCCAGAGATCGCCTTCTGGATGTCGTCGATGTTGCCCTTCAGCGAATTCTTGAGGTTGCTCACCGCGGACTTCGCCTGCGAGGCCCCCTCGGTCGGCGGCTTCCCGAGAGACTGGAGCTCGTCCTTCAGCTTGGAGTTCGCGCTGGAGATGCTGCTCTTGGCTTCCTGCAAGCCCGACTTCGAGATCTGCCCCTTGAACTTGTTGCCGGCCGACTTCAGGCTGTTCTCCCACGTGACGACGGAGCTGCACAGGCTGTTGGTGTAGGTCGCCGCCGTCTGCTGCGAGCCCGAGTTCTTCTTGCTGCTGCCGCAGCCGGCGGAGACGAGCACGACCGCAGCCACGACCGACCCGAAGAGCGCGATCGTCCAGAGGCGGCGCGCGCTCACGCCGCGCCGCCCGCAGGCGTCGGCGCGGGAAACTCGCGCGCCGTGTGGCGACGCAGGTACTCCGTCCCGGCGTAGGCGAAGGCGAACAGGATCAGCAGCGGGAAGATCCGCTGCGCGTCGGTCGGCCCTGCGAGGAGGATCAGCAGGAGCGCCACCGTCACGACGCCGTAGATGATCCACGGGCGCTCGCGCATCGTCGGCGCGAGCTGGCGGCGCGACCAGGTAGCCGGTCGCGACGGCCCGGCGATCCAGGCGGCGAAGATGATCGCCACGCCGTAGATGACGGCGTTGATCCCGACGTTCCGGAGGAGTTCCGTGCCGATCGCCCAGGCGGCGGTGACCGCATGCTTCGTGTCTTGGTTGTTGTTCAAGGCGTTGACGATGTACTCGCCCGCGAAGCGTCGCACGACGAGCACGAGCAGGCCGACTGCCAGGACGCTGATACCCGCTCCGAGGAGCACTCCCCGCCGCTTGCCTTGCCGCGCGATCCAGATCGCGGCGGCGAAGAGGCCGATCACCAGGAAGAAGAGGAAGTAGCTCAGGACGCGGATCACCTTGACGGACTTCCGGGCCGCCCCGAGCTGGTTGCCTTTCATGATCACGATCTGCCCCGCGTCGGGAGGTAACCGTTCGGCCAGCCGCGAGCCCAGGCCCGTCTGCTGGGCGAGCTGCTCGACGATCGGACGGAGGTCCAGGACGACGTTGCCCCCGCTCTGGACGAGGATCCCGTGTTTTCCGTTGAGCACCGCCATGAAGAGCTGGTGCGCCTTCAGGTTGGCCTGCTTCCAGAGCTTCTGCACGCGCGGCTGCGCGAGCAGCGCGTCGACCGCGTTGACCGCCGCTCCCTGAAGGCCGGCCGCGATCGGCTGCGCCAGGCCCTTCGCCCTGGGCGGGAGCCGCTGCTCGAGCTGCTGCGCGACGTCGACGTTCTGGTAGATCTGGTTCACGAGGTAGACGGAGAGCGCGCTGCGAACCTGCGGGTTCTCGAGCAGCCGTCCGCTCGCATCGGCCCAGGCGCTGTCGCTCAGCGCCTGCCGCTTCACCCAGATGTTCAGGGCGGAGACGAGGGCGATGACGGCGGCGAGGACGACGAGTACCCACGGTGCCCAGGTTCTCCAGGCGAGACGCTCGTGCCTCGCCCCCTCGGCGGCTGCAGCGTGAACCGGGTGAGCCACGCGTCCAGCTTGGGCGCCCTTGAACGCACCCGCATCATCCCGAATGGGTGAGGCTCGTTAGTGCGAGTTCGCGCTCTGGCCGGAGAGGTAGAGCAGGGCGGCCTTGACCCGCCGGCTGACGTCGGTCGCGTCGCGGAGGTCGAGCTTCAGGAAGATGCTGTTGATGTGCCGCTCGACTGCGCGCTTCGTGACGAACAGCTCCGTGGCGATCGCTGCGTTGCTGCGCCCCTCGGCGATAAGGGCGAGAATCTCCAGCTCGCGGGGGGTGAGGCGGTCGAGATGCATGTCCTCGCGCCGCCGGCGGTTTTCGACGAGCTGCTCGACGATGATCGGGTCGACGACCGAGCCGCCGGCCGCGACCGTCTGGAGCGCGCGCCGCAGCTCGGCCTGGTCCTTCAGGTTCTCCTTCACCAGGTAGGCGCGCCGGTCCGAGCCGTGCTCGA
>DATDMJ010000064.1:0-13728 GCA_036518855.1 Gaiellaceae bacterium
GGGCGTGCTCGGGATGCCGTTCGTCTTCGAGCAGCCCAATCTCGACAACGAGTCCGAGAGCCACCTCTACTTCGACCCCGGCGACGGCCGGCTGATCACCGTCTTCACCGACGAGACGCGCGAGGCCGGAGGCGAGCCGCCGCCGCGCGAGCCGGGCTCCGTCCACCACCTCGCGTTCGCGCTCTCGCACGCGACGTTCGCGCAGACGGTCGACCGGCTGGACGAGCGGGGGATCGAACACAGCGGCGTCAAGGACCGCGGGTTCATGGACTCGATCTACTTCCGGGACCCGCTCGGCCTGCTGATCGAGCTCGCCTCGTACCGCTTCGAGCCTCCGGAGGGACACACCCATGCCGAGGTGCTCCTGGAGGCGCACCGGATCCGCGTGGAGCGCGGCGACTACAACATCGGCCAGGAGCATCTCGCCGACGCGATCGAGCAGCTCGTGACGCGCGGCCGCGACTCACTCTCGGAGGAGCGGTCGGCGAAGGATCCGTACGCGAAGCGCTAGGTGACGGGTGCGGGCCCGTTCGAGGCCGCACCGGTCTCTCTCAGGTACTGGTGCACGAAGGCGATCGCGAGGCTCCCCTCGCCGACGGCGGAGGCAACGCGTTTCACCGGTCCGGAGCGAACGTCGCCGCAGGCGAAGATCCCCGGCACGCTCGTCTCCAGCAGGTAGCGGTCGCGGTCGAGGTTCCACGGACTCCCGGAGCCCACCTCGGGGCCGGTGAGCACGTAGCCACGCGGGTCGAGCGCGATCTCGGGCGGGAGCCAACGGGTCTCCGCGTCGGCGCCTATGAAGAGGAACACCCCTCCGGAGTCGAGCCGCGTCACCTCGCCCGTCTCCGAGTTGCGGACGTCGATCGCTTCGAGCGAGCTCGAGCCGTGTGCGCGGACGACCTCGGTCCGGAACATGACGTCGACGTTGGGGCGCGCGCTGAGCTGGTCGATCAGGTAGTGCGACATGCCGCCGCCGTCGGTCTTCGCCAGCGTCGCGCCGCGATAGAGGATGGTGACGCTCCGCGCATGGTTCGCGAAGAACATCGCGGCCTGACCCCCCGAGTTCCCGGCGCCGACGATATGGACGTCGAGGCCGTGCGTGTTGGGCGCCTCGCTTCGCGCCGCGCCGTAGTAGACGCCTCTCCCGACGAGCTCATCGAGCCCTTCGATCGGCAGATGCCGCCAGGAGACACCGCAGGCGAGAATGATCGTCTTCCCTCGCAGCACGTCGCCCCCGTCCAGATGTAGCACGCGGCTCCAGGCGTCGAAGCGCTCGATCGACCGCGTCACCAGGATCTCGGCGCCGAGCCGGCGCGCCTGCTGCAGGGCGCGGCTCGCGAGCTCGTCGCCGGAGACACCGGCCGGAAACCCGAGGTAGTTCTCGATTCGGGACGAGGTGCCGGCCTGTCCGCCCGGCGCCTCGCGCTCGACCGCGATCGTCCGCAGCCCTTCTGAGGCGCCGTACACCGCTGCCGCGAGACCCGCGGGCCCACCGCCGACGATGACGGTGTCGTAGTCCGCGGTGGTGGGCTCGGTCTGCAACCCAAGCAGCTCGGCCACCCGGCGGAGCTGCGGTTTCATCACGGTCTTCCCGCCGATCACCTGAATCGCCGGCAAGTCGTCGTCGTGCGGCACCGGACCGCTCCACTGCTCCTCGCAACCCGGCTCCGCGGGCTCGATCCACTTGAACGAGATCTGGTTGCGGTGGAGGAAGCGCCGAAGCTCGCCGCTGACGGGATCCAATGGCCGTCCCATCACCACCGCACGAGGCGGCGGCGGCTGGGCCGCGATCCCCTGCAGCCCCCGCGGGCCGGTGATCCGGTCGCTCGCGAGCCTTCCGACCTCCTTGGCAACCTCCGGCGCGACCGCCGCGACCGCGTGGTAGTCGCGCGGCTCGATTCGCATCACCCGCGACGGCTCGGCGGCGCGGAAGCCGACCGGGAACGGCGCTCCCAACGTGATCGGCACCTCGCCGAACAGGTCGCCGGGCTGCCGCTCGCCGACCACGCGCTCGATCCCGTCGACGGCCTTCACGGCCTCGATCCGTCCCTCGAGCAGCCCGAACAACGCGGCGTCGTCGCCCTCGAGCGCGGCGTACTCCCCGGCCGACAGGGTGATGTCCGCCGCCGCGCGGGAGAGCTGCTCGCACGCGGGCGATTCGAGGCTCGCGAACACCTGAACCCGCCGGATGTCGTCACCAGTCACCATCGGAGAAGCCGGGTAGGACTCAAACCCAGGACCCGGGATTAAAAGTACCCTGCTCGCCGTGGCGACAGCGCCGACTACCTCGCCACTCGTGCGCGTATCCCAACGGCGCCCGCCCCGGCGCCGGCGCCGGCGTGCCCTGTGGGCGTTCCTCGCGGCAGTCATCCTCGTTCTGCTGGCAGTGGGGGTTGGGGTCGTCTTCTGGTCCGGAATCACGCTGGCGGCAGACCCGGTGGCCCTCGCTCACGTCGGTGTGCAGCCGTTCGGCGGGAAGGTCGAGCGCGTCAGGGCATTCGGCCCTGGTGGACAGCGGATTCCGCTGACGGTCAAGGACGGACGCCTGACTCCGCGGACGCCGATCCGGCCGGGCGAGCGGATCTCCGTCGTCGCCGTCGTGCGCCGCCCCGGCTGGCTCGCGTGGGCGTTGGGCCAAGAGCGCACGGAGCGGCAGACCATGCGCGCTCCGAGCGCGGCCGCGACAGCGCGCTGGCTCACGGTCCGCCGCGGGTCGACGGTACGCGTGAGCTTCGATCAGCCGGTCAGCGCCGTCGCGTATGGGTCCCCGCTGCGCCGCCGGCCGTTTGCGCGGCCCGTTCGGTCGCTGTCTCTGGGCCGCCGCCCGGCTGCGGGCACGATCATGGTCGCGGCCGCCGCGCGGCCGTGGGAGCGCCTCGGCGCCCCGGTCGCCGTGAGCTGGTTCCCGCCTGCGAGGCTGCCCGTGGCGGTCAGCAGGCCGGCACCTGGGGCGCGGCTGACACCTGCCGCCCCGATCACCCTCACCTTCTCGAAACCCGTCGCCGACGTGCTCGGCGACGCGCTGCCGAAGCTCTCGCCGAGCACTCCGGGCCGGTGGCGGCAGACGGACAGCCACACCCTCGCCTTCGCGCCTTCCGGCTTCGGTCCGCGACTCGCCTCCGACGTGAGCCTCGAGCTCCGGCCCACGGTGGCTGTCACCGACGCATCCGGTAAGGCTCTGCATGCGACGCGCCGGATCCAGTGGACGGTGCCGCCAGGCTCGATGCTGCGACTGCAGCAGCTGCTCGCCCAGGCCGGCTACCTGCCGCTCGAATGGACGCCGTCCGGCCCTCCGGTCGCCCGCACGCCGATCGCCGAGCTGCAGGCCGCGGTCGACCCACCCAAGGGTCAGTTCAGCTGGCGCTATCCGAACACGCCGCCGGAGCTGCGTGCCCTCTGGAGCGAGGGCCAGCCGAACCAGATCACGCGCGGGGCGGTGATGATGTTCCAGGACACGCACGGGCTCACGGTCGACGCGATCCCGGGCGCCGATGTCTGGCACGCTCTGCTGGCCGACGCGATCGCGGTCAAACGCCGGCAAGACGGCTACAGCTACGTCTACGTGCACAGCACGGTTCCGCAGTCGCTGACGCTGTGGCACAACGGCAGCACGGTCCTCTCTTCGCCAGGCAACACCGGCGTGCCCGCGGCCCCGACGCAGCTCGGCACGTTCCAGGTCTTCGAGCACCTCCCGGTCGGCACGATGAGCGGGACGAACCCGGACGGCTCCCACTACCACGACCCGGGCATCCGTTGGATCAGCTACTTCAACGGCGGCGATGCGATCCACGCCTTCAATCGAGCCTCGTTCGGAACGCCGCAGAGCCTCGGCTGCGTCGAGCTGCCGCTCGCGTCGGCGGCGAAGGTCTGGCCCTACACGCCGATCGGGACGCTCGTTACCGTCGAGAAGTAAGGCGTTCTCCGATGGGCCGGGTAGGACTCGAACCTACGACCTTGGGATTAAAAGTCCCCTGCTCTACCAACTGAGCTACCGGCCCTTCGCCGAGAACAGGGTACGCTCGGGCCGTGGTCCGGGTCGAGCTGACGGTCCAGATCGCGCGGCCGGCGAATGACGTCTTCGCACTGCTGACGGACGTCGATCGGGTTCCCGAGTGGCAGGCGAGCGCGGTCGCCTCCCATGCGGACGAGCCGATCGCCGAGGGCGTGCGGATCCACGAGCGGCGCCACTTCCTCGGGCACGACGCGCACACGGAGCTGGAGGTGACGGCCTTCGTGCCGGGCCGGCGCTTCGCGCTCCGAACCCTCCGCGGGCCCGTGAAGCTCTCGATCGACCACGAGCTCGTGGAGCGGGACGGCGGCACGTCCCTCCACGTGACCGCGGAAGGCAAGCCGCAGGGCCTTCTGCGCCTCGCCGGCCCGGCGGTCACCGCGCGGGCCCGCCAGGAGCTGCACCGCGATTTCGAGCGCTTGAAGGCGATTCTGGAGGAATAGGCCGGCCCCCCCGGTCGTTTCAACCTATGCGCGGGGGCCAGCGTGTCTTTTTGTCCCCGCAATCCGACAGAGAAGGAAGTGAGAAGAACTGAGCACCATGACCTATGAGGTACCGATTCAGTCCGTCCTCGACGAGGCCGAGGAGCGCGGGACGATCGAGGAGACCGTCCTCGAGGCGCTCGCGCTCGAGCACGAGCTCGAGGACGAGGAGCTGGCCGCGCTGCGCGCCGAGCTCGAGGAGCGCGAGGTCGAGATCCTCGCGCCGATCGCCCCTGCCCGCGCGGAGCGCGAGCGGGAGTCCGAGCCCGCGCCGGTCGCCGCCTCGACCGACGCCCTGACGCTCCTGATGAACAACGTCGGCCGCTATCCGCTGCTGACCGCGGCCGAGGAGGTCGCGCTCGCGAAGCGTGTCGAGCGCGGCGACCGCGAGGCCAAGGAGCGGATGATCAACTCCAACCTGCGCCTGGTGATCTCGATCGCCAAGTGCTACCAGAACCGCAACCTGCCCCTGCTCGACCTCTTCCAGGAGGGCGTGATCGGGCTGAACCGCGCGGTCGAGAAGTTCGACTGGCGGCGCGGCTACAAGTTCTCGACCTACGCCACCTGGTGGATCCGCCAGGCCTGCCAGCGGGCGGTGTCGGGGCAGTCGGACACGATCCGGATCCCGACGCACGTCCACGAGCGGCGCGTGAAGCTCGGCGGCGCCTCGGCGCGGCTCGAGCCGAAGCTCGGGCGGGAGCCGACGCGCGAGGAGCTGGCGGCCGAGACCGGCCTGTCACTCCGGCACGTGGACGAGGCGCTGGACATCGCCGAGGCTCCGGTCTCGCTCAACCGGCCGATCGGGTCGGAGGAGGACGGCGAGTTCGGCGACCTGTTCGCGGACACGGAGGCGCTCGACCCGGCCGCGGAGGCGACGGACTCGCTGCGGCGGCTCGCCGTCCGGCGGGCGGTCTCGCGGCTCCCCGAGCGCGAGCGGCGGATCCTAGAGCTCCGGTTCGGGTTCGACAGCGAGCCTGCCTCGCTCGAGGCGATCGGCAAGGAGCTCGGCATCACGCGCGAGCGCGTGCGCCAGCTCGAGGCCGAGGCGTTCCGGCGTCTGTCGAGCACGCTCGCCGGTCTCGCCGACGACGAGCAGCAGGCCGAAGCCGCCTGAGCATCCCCAGATCGATCGGCGTCCGCACTTGGTCGGCGGACGCCGATCGCTACCCTGCCGCGATGCCGGACGAGCGCTCGGAGCCGATGACGCAGGCGCAGAAGGCGCAGCTCGAGGCCGAGCTCGCCGAGCTCGAGGGCCCGCGCCGGGCTGCCGCCGTCGAGGCGATCAAGGTCGCGCGGGGCTTCGGCGACCTCTCGGAGAACTTCGAGTACCACGCCGCGAAGAACGAGCAGGGCTTGCTCGAGCGGCGAATCCGGGTCCTGCGAGACCGCCTCAATCGCGCGGTTCTCGTTGACGAGCAGGCGGCGGCCGACGGCCTGGTCGGCGTGGGGTCGAAGGTCGAGCTCGAGGACGACCAGGGCGGGCGAATGGAGGTCGAGATCTCCAGCGTCGGCGGCGTTTCGCCCGAATCGCCCGTCGGTCGTGCCCTGATGGGCGCCAAGGCCGGCGACGAGGTCGAGATCGACGCGCCGAGCGGAGCCTGGCGCGCGCGCATCATCTCCGTCGGCCGCTGAGACTAGGCGGGCTCGGCCTCGCTCACGGCGAACGCCTCGACCGGCTTGCCGAAACCCTTCAGCTCGAGCCGACCGAGCGGCTCTCGAAGCCGACCAGCCGCACCAACTACACGCTCACTGCGTCCGACGGCAGCGACGTGCGGGCGATTCACGCCCTCGGGCTGCAGTACGTGCCCGGCTGGCAGCCTCGCGGCACCGGTTCGGGCGACTGCGCGCCTCTTCTCGATTTCTGACCGGCGACGTCAAGGCGTCAGCGGTCAGACACTGCAGTTTCCGGAGCCGCCATCTCCTCTCCGGATGGTCCCTGCCCGGCGTTACGGCTCGCGTCGGCCAGGTACCGATGGACGAGCTGAACCGCCATCGCCCCTTCCCCGACCGCGGATGCAACCCGCTTGACGGAACCGTGCCGTACGTCCCCGGCGAAGAACGCCCCGGGCTGACTCGATTCGAGGAGATGGGGGTCGCGCTCCAGCTTCCACCAGCGATCCCGTTCGCCGCCCTCGAGGACGTCACCGCCGGTGACGAGGAACCCGTGATCGTCCCGAAGAAGCCATCCGTCGGCGCACACGGAGGTGGGCACCCCGCCGATGAGAATGAACAGCGCGTCGGCGTGAAGCTCGTGCTTCGCCCCGCTGGCGTCGGCGAGGACGATCTGCTCGAGCTTGCCATCGCCCATCACTCGCGCCACGCTCATGCCCGTGCGGATCTCGATCTTCGGATGGTCCTCACACCGTTCGAGCAGGTAGCGGGACATCGACTTGGCCGGCGACGGGCCACGAACGACCAATGTGACCGAGCGTGCGAAATCCGCCGCGGCGAGGGCTGCCTGGCCGGACGAATTCGCTCCGCCGACGACGAACACGTCGCCGCCTCGGTGGAAAAGCACGTCGCTCGGTGACGAGCCGTAGTACACGCCCGAGCCGATCAGGTCGTCGATGCCCTCGGCCTCGAGCTCGCGGTATTCCGAGCCCATCGCACCGATCAACGCCCTGCCGCGGACGATCGCTCCGTCGGCGAGCTCGAATCCAAAGGATCCGTCGGGCTCCGGCCAGCTCCGGATCATCTGCGAGCCGACGACGATCTCGGCGCCGAGACGGTTCGCCTGCTCGTGCGTTGCCTCGGCGAGCTCACGGCCGCTGATCCCGAGCGGAAAGCCCGGGTAGTTCTCGATCCGTGTGCTGTTCGCGGCTCGGCCGCCGGGCGCGTGGCGTTCGACGACGAGCGTGTGGAGCCCCTCGGAGGCGGCGTACACCGCTGCGGTAAGCCCGGCGGGCCCAGCGCCGATGATCACGACGTCGTACAGCTCCTCGTAGGGCCGCGCGTGCAGGCCGACGCGATTTGCGAGCTCGACGCGAGTACGTGCGAACGCGAGGTCCTGCTCGAGCATCGATTGATCAGAGACCGATTCCGCTTCGAGCGTGCTTCCATCGGAGAAGAGAAACAGCGGAAGCGCCATCTCGCGAAGCGCCGCGGAGGCATTCAGGAAACGGACGAGAGGGTTCCGGTCGACGTCGACCCAACGGAACGCAACGCCGTTCCGCTCGAGAAAGTCGCGGTACTCGGAGACTCGCGGGGAACCGCGCCGGCCGATCAGGTACATCTCACGCCAGCGCGAGAAGACGGTCTCGGTGAGCGAGCGGTACACCTCTTCGATGCTCATGGCCGCTACAACGCTACAACGCGACTGGGTGCCGAAGCAGTTTTCGGAGCCGCTGTCTCCGCTCCCGAGCCGGGGCTATCCTTGCTCCGCTGCCCCCGTCGACTAGCGGCCTAGGTCACAGCCCTTTCAAGGCTGTAGCACGGGTTCGAATCCCGTCGGGGGCACTCAGCTCCGCCCGAACGGGGTCACCCGGACGGGTGATGTGAGCAAGCGCCTTGTCCCCGATTCTTCATGTGCCGGCACTACGCCTGCTGCGGCATGACAAAGACGCATACCCAAGGGAAAAACACCGGTTCCAGCGAGGCCGTCGCGACCGCCGAGTTCGCCTCCTCGCTGCAAGGCCTGCTCGCGGTCAGCCGCGCCGTCCGAAGCGGCGCCGACGTCGGCTCCGTGCTCGACACGATCGCGCGCTCGGTCTCCGACACGCTCGGCTTCCAGACCGTGGTGCTGAACGTGTACCGGCCCGCATGGGACGACTTCTACGTCGAGACGGTCTACGGGAGCGAGCTCGTGCGCAAGGCGCTGCTCGGCCAGATCTACGACTGGGACAGCTGGAAGCCGCTGCTCGACCCGAAGTTCCTGCGCGCCGGCGCGTACTTCATCCCGAACGACGCGTTCGACTGGTCCAAGGACAAGGGCACGCGCTTCGTGCCGGACTACGAGCCGCTCGTCGAGGGCCCCGACGGCTGGCACCCGAACGACGAGCTGTTCGTGCCCCTCGAGCGCTCGGACGGCGAGATCCTCGGCGTCATGTCGTTCGGCGAGCCGGTCGACGGGCTGCGCCCCAACGACGAGCAGCTCGCCCTCGCCGTGACGCTCGCCTCGCACGCGGCACTCGCCCTCGAGATGGCGCAGGAGCGCGAGCGCACCGAACGCCACCAGCGTGGCCTCGAGCAGCTCCTCCACGTCTCGTCGCAGCTGCCGCAGACGATGACCACCGAGGCGATCCTCACCTCCGTCTGCGAGGCCGTCCAGGAAGCCCTCGGCTTCGACAAGGTCTTGATCGAGCTCCGTGACGAGGACAGCGAGCAGCTTCGCCCCGCCGCGGCGGCGGGCTGGGACGAGGGCGAGGAGGCGAGAAGCGCCGTGCTCGAGCTCCCGCTGATCGCGCGACTGTTCGACCCGCAGTTCGAGATCGCCGGCTGCTACCTCGTCCCGCGCGAAGAGGCCGAGCAGCGCGTCGGCCGGAGCCAGGTCGTCTACGAGTCCGTGCGCAATGGCCGCGGGCCGGCGGCCTGGAACCACCACTGGCTCGTCGTCCCGCTCTACGGCACGGACGGCACCGTTCGCGGCGTCCTCTGGGCGGACGAGCCGGAGAACCGGCTGCTCCCGAGCGAGAACGTGCTCCAGGCCCTCAGGATCCTGGCGAACCACGCGATGGAAGCACTCGCGGTCGCCACGCAGCTGGCCGAGACGCGTTTTCTCGCCGACCACGATCCGCTCACGCGCCTGCTGAACCGCCGTGCACTCCTGCGCGAGCTGCAGGAAGCCGATGACCGTGACGTGGACCGCCCGCTCGCCCTCGTGTTCCTCGACCTCGACACCTTCAAGCAGATCAACGACCTCCATGGCCACGTGGTCGGCGACCGCGTGCTCGAGCGGTTCGGCTCGCTGCTCGAGGAGCTCGTCCGCGCCGAAGACCGCGCGTTCCGCGTCGGCGGCGACGAGTTCGCGCTGCTGCTCACGGAGGCCGGCGAACGCGACGCGCGCGAAGTCGTCGCGCGAATCATCGCCGCCGTGGAGTCGAATATCGACCCGCTGGTGCGCACGCTCAGCGCGAGCTTCGGGATCGCGACGAGCAGCTGCCGGCAGGAGCCCGAGGAGCTGTTGCGAATCGCTGACGAGGCGATGTACCAGGCCAAGCGTTCCGGAACCCGTATCGAAGTAGCCGCATGAGTGCCGAGCCGCACATGGAACCCGCCGGCCTCGGCCGGCCCGTCGCGCTCGCCGCGACCCTGGAGCCGCTCTCCCGGCTCGTCGTGTTCTCGCGCGCGATCGGATCCGAGCAGGTCTCCCACCGGATGCTTCGCGTGGCGACCCGGGAGCTGACCCTGATGCTGAACTGCCAAGCCTGCCTGGTGTCGCAGCTCGAGGAGGGCCTCCTCCGTGAGGTCGCCGATTACTCGAGCTCCGACCAGCAGGTCGCGCGCGGGCTGAGCTACTACCTCGCCGACTACCCGACGACGGCCGCGGTGCTCGAGAGTGGCGTTCCCTGCTCGATCTCGGCCGACGACAAGGGCGCGGATCCCGCCGAGCTCTTCGTCCTGCGCGAGATGCAGATGCAGTCGGTGCTGATCGTCCCGCTGACGGTCGAGTCCCGCACCTGGGGCCTGATCGAGATCTACGACACTCGCACGCGCGTCTTCTCGGGTGTGGAGCGCTACCTCGCCGAGCTCGCCGGCACGCACATCGGCGCGCTGCTGTCCGGCTTCGAGCACGAGGAGCGGGCGCAGCGGCTCTACCGCGAGACGCTCGCATCGCTCTCGAACGCCCTCGAGGCCAAGGACGCCGTCACCAGCCAGCACACGGAGGAGGTCGTGCGCCTGGCCGTCGCGGTCGCCGCCGAGCTGGACCTCGACCTCGATGCAGTGCGCAACGTCGAGCTCGGAGCCGTTCTCCACGACATCGGCAAGGTCCGCGTCCCGGAGTCGATCCTGAACAAGCGCGGCCCGCTCACCGACGAGGAGTGGAAGGTCATGCGGACGCACCCGGAAGTCGGCGAGCACATCCTTCGGCCGATCCAGTCGCTGAACGCGATCCTCCCGATCGTGCGGCACCACCACGAGCGCTGGGACGGCGCGGGCTATCCCGACCGGCTCTCCGGCCGCGCGATTCCGCTCGGCGCGCGCATCGTCTCGGTCTGCGACGCCTACCGCGCGATGACCGAGGACCGGCCCTACCGCGCCGCACTCTCGAAAAAGGAGGCCCGCAAGGAGCTGCACGAAGGTGCGGGCGGCCAGTTCGACCCGGACTGCGTCGAGGCGATGATCCGCGCGCTCGACCGACGCGATCGCCAGGCGCAGGTCGTTGCGCTTCGCCCGCCGCCCTCCGGGTAGCGGCCTAGCTGGAGCTTCCCACCGGCTCGAGCGGCGCTAGCCCCGAGATCTGGTTGCACTTGCCGCAGTAGATCGCGACCTGGACGCCGGGCTGCGCGGCTTCGGAACCCACGTCGTACTCCTGCGCCCCCTCCGAGCGCTTCAGGTCGCCGACCTCCTTCCAGAAGACCCGCTGCTGTCCGCGGAGCTTCGCGAGGTAGACGAAGAGCTCCGGTGCGCGCTTGGTCATGAAGCCGCTGCTGAGCCGCAGCCGAAGGTCGCCGGACGGCTCGCGGACGAGCGACGCGGTGCCGAGGGTGCTCCAGGTCAGGGAGCGGAACTTGCCTTGCGCGACCACGCGCGGAGGCCCTTGCGCGAGCGCGGCGCTCGAGTGCTCGTGGGCGAAGACGAGTCCTCCGGCCAGGCCTGCTAGCGCCGCGGTGACGACCACCGCCAGGCCGATCCTGCGCCTTCCGGGGAAGAACTTCATTGTGCCCTGACTCCAACTGTGCCATACGGCCGATCTGGCAAGCTAGTTTCCCCGGGCGGTTAGCTCAGCTGGGAGAGCGCCTGCCTTACAAGCAGGAGGTCGCGTGTTCGAGCCACGCACCGCCCACTTGAGGAAGGCCCTGGAAACGGGGCTTTTTCTCTTTTTGGCCCTTCTTGCACGAAAGCGGGTGGCCGTTCAAACCCGACCCGCGCGGGTCAGGCAATCTCCGAGAAAGTGTGAAACGCTACGACCGCTAGTTGTCCGAGGAGGCAGGTCCGCCTCGGGTGACGAGGCCCAGGCGTCGCGGCAGGCGGCGGCTTCTGCCCCCTTCTACAAGGGAGGCAGCCATGCGGCTAACACGTCTCATCATTCCCGGCAGGAGGAGGATCGCGGCGCTCGTTGTCGCCGTTGCCGCGATCGCCCTCATCGCCGTCGGCGGGCCGGCGCAGGCGAAGGTCTCCGGCCCGAACGGCCGGATCGTCTTTGCCCGCGACACTCCGGACGGTCAGGACACCAACACGTACACCATGAATCCGGACGGAAGTGACGTACAGCCGCTGTTCCCGGCCTTCACCTCCGGTTCGCCTCACTGGTCGCCCGATGGCACCGAGGTCGCGGTCAACTCCGGCCTAGGGGTCCCGTGCCCACCGACCTGCACCGGCAATACGGTCATCGTCAACCCCGACACGGGCGGCTACCGCGTGATCACGCCGGAGGGCTTTCCCGCTATCTCGAACTTCTGCACGATCTGGTCGCCGGATGCCAGTCGCTTCGCCTGCGAGGCCTTCAACGACAACGACCCGAGCGTCGATGGCGTCTACACCGTCCGCTCCTCCGACGGCGGCGGCTTGACCAGGATCACCAACGGCCCAGACGTCCCGATCGACTACTCGCCAGACGGCACGCAGATTGTCTTCGGCCGCGCCGCACACCCGAACTGCACGACGCGGTCGGCCCTCTATGTGGTCAACGTCGATGGCAGCGGTCTGCATCGGATCACCCCCTGGGGCTTCTGCGATGACGACGGCAGCTGGTCCCCTGATGGCACTGAGATCGCCTTCGAACAGGGCAGCGTCCAGCTCGGCAACGGCCGCTTCGTGCATGGAGGCTCCCTCTTCGTCGTCCATCCCGACGGCACCGGTATGAGGAAGATCCCCCTCGCGACTGACAGCCGCACCTTCGCGGGTGACGTCTCGTGGTCGCCCGATGGCAGCAAGCTTGCCTTCATCCTTATCAGGCAGGTGGGTCCCCATAGCTTCGTTTTTGGTCTCGGGACCGCCAACGCCGACGGCAGCGACGTGCAACAGGTGACGCTCAGCCCGACGTTCGATCACGAGACGGACTGGGGTTCGCACCCGCTCACGCATTAGACGAGTGGCCCGATAGCGGCGGCGGGCTTCACGGCTCGCCGCCGCTCTCTGCTTAGCCGTGTGCCGCCTCGTAGAGGCGGGCTCGAGGTCAGAACCTGACCTGAAAGCCAGGTGTCCTATCGCTGCCCGGTGCCTAGGATCTTCGTGGCGTCTTCAAACTCGAGGGAAGGGGAAACAGAATGCGACGTTTGCTTGTGCTCGCGGCTGCCCTTGCAACCGCGGTCGCGCTCACGGCAGGCTTTGCCTCATCCGCCGGCGCCTACGGCGGCGGCTCTGCTCACGACACGTGGCAAGTCGGCGTGTCCTTCAACTGCGACAACCCATCGTTCTGTGGTGACAGTCTGGGCGGCTTCTGGGGCTGGTACGAGTTCGACCGCGCAGCAGACGGGACGATCACCGGTGACGCCCAGCTCGCGGGCTGCGGCCACAGCGTCGGTGGAGGTGGCCCCGGCAGTGCCGGCGCCGGGCACATGGACCTCGACATCACCGCGGGCCACATCGGGCCGGCGGGGCCGGATGATCCTCCTGGCCAGGTCTTCTACATCGATCACAACATCGTGACCTTCACCGGCCACGGCGCGCCGCCGCCTGTCGTCGACGATCCGGACTTCCTCGGTGACAGCGGTGTCCCAGTGCAGCCGGGGCACTACTCGATGCATCCGGCACCGGGCGTCTCGTTCAACGCGCAGGTCTCGTTCCGACCCGCGCGCTAGCAGGGACCCTGCTCCCCTGGGCTGCTCTTTAGCAGCCCAGGGGAGCTGTCGCTTCTTAGACTGAGCAATCGCCGTGCGGCCCGCGGAGGAGAGCGTCGATTTGCGCAGAACCTCGGGCGCGCCTTCTACGCCGGCTGAGGCCCTTCGGTCCATCAGGCTCAGGAGGCTTCGGGTCCTTACCTACAGAGTTGTCTTTAACCCCGACTGCCTCTCGAGGCCCAGCGCATCCCTCACAAGCAGGACGTCGCGTGTTCGAGCCACGCACCGCCCATCGCGCTCCACGGGCGGGAGTGCAACTCAGAGCAAGGCGAGAAAGGCGATGGTCACGACCAGCGCC
>DATDMJ010000065.1:0-10494 GCA_036518855.1 Gaiellaceae bacterium
GGGTGGATCATCATGTACGGGTTCTGCAGGCTCGGCGTGAGACCGGAGCCGTCCGCGGGCGCGACCTGGCGCGCGAACGGGCTGGCGACGAAGGTCAGCACGAGCGCGAAGAAGGCGGCGACCCCGCCGAGCACCGGCACCGTCCACGGCAGGAGCTGGCGGATCAGGCCCTTGTTGAGGAGCACCGCCGCGGTGCCGAGCCCGGTCAGGACGAAAAGCCAGAGCAGGAGCGAGCCCTCCTGGCCGCCCCAGAATGCGGTGTACTCGTAGGGGAACGGCAGCTTCCGGCTCGAATGGTCGGCGACGTAGCTGAACGAGAAGTCGCGCGTGCGGAAGGCGTTCAGGAGCACCAGCGCGGCCACGGCCGTTGCGGCGAAGGTGCCGACGAGTGCGTTGCGGGCCGACTCGTGCAGGCGCCTGCGCCCGCGGTGGGCGGCGAAACCGCCGGCGATGGCCGCGTAGAGAGCGAGGCCGAAGGCGACGAGTAGGGCAGCGCGGCCGAGGTCAGCCACGCCACGAGTTTAGGCACTTATGTCGGGACCGCGAGAGCCGAGCGCGCGCGCATGCGTCGGGCGAGATGGATGGCGGTGGCGAGGCTGCCGGCGACCAGGCCGACGAGGACGATCATCCACGCAAAGACTTCGAGGAAGGACTGACTGCCCGACGACCCTGCAGCCCAGACGGTGAAGATGAAGAGTGGAAGTGCGAGTCCACCCGGGAAGATGAACGTTCCCAGCAGCTTGTCGTGGGTCGTCCAGACGCCTGACGACCAGAGCAGGGCGACGCCCACAAGCCACCCCAGGCCGAAGAGGAGGCCGCCCACGAGAAGGAGGATGATCGCCGCGACCTCGAGAACCCCGGCGCTCTCCACTCGCACGCCGAAGCGGGCGCGCGCTTCGGCTGCGATCTCAGAAGGGTCTCCGAGTCGCTCGAGGAGGTTCAGCGTGGCGGCCTCGCCGTCTCCATTCGCCTCGGCCTGCGCCTCGTCGATGTGCTCCGAGATCTCCTCGACTACTTCGCGCCTGCGCGCGCGAGGGAGGCCCTCGAGCTCGCGGTCGAGGCGGCGCAGGTAGTCGTCGATCAGCTGCTGAGACGAGCGTGTCATGAGGTTGTCCTCCTCGCTATGAAATGGTCGACGGCATCGCGGAAGCGGCCCCACTCGCCTCGAAAGCCGTCGAGGGCGATGCGGCCGGATTCGGTCAACCGGTAGTAGCGGCGCGGCGGTCCCGCGGAAGACTCCTGCCAGAACGACTCGACGAGTCCGTCGCGACGAAGGCGGCTGAGGAGGGGGTAGATCGTTCCCTCGCTCGTCACCATGCCGTCCACCTCCGCGAGCTCGCGGACGAGATCGAAGCCATAGCGCTCCTGTTCCGAAAGGAGCGCGAGCACGCAGTACTGCAGCGTGCCGCGGCGCATCTGAGGGACGAGGCCATCTTGTGATGCGGCGCCAGCTACCATGCACGGCATAGTAGTCGAGACCGCGGCGCCATGCAATCGCATGGGAACGACCTCGGGTGTGGCGGCTTCTGCGATCATTCCAGCGGTTTCGTGCTTGCCAGGGTTCGTCACATTCCGCTGCCCACGCTTGCCGTCGCTGCCGTCGTGTTGATGGCGACGGCGCTTGCGCTCGTGTTCTTCTACGCGCCGATCGACGCCGACCAGGGGCTCTCGCAGAAGATCTTCTACATCCACGTACCGATCGCGCTGACGGCCTATGCCTGTTTCGCGTGGGGTGCCTGGAAGGCGTTCCTGCATCTCTGGAAGCGCCCGGACGGAGCCGATCTCGAGAGCTACGCGGCGATCCATCAGGGCGTGATCTTCGGAGCGCTGACACTGCTGACCGGCTCGATCTGGGCGCGCATCTCGTGGGGGCACTGGTGGGAGTGGAGCTCGAACCAGCTCGTGACGTTCCTGATCCTGTTCCTCTTCTACTCGGCGTACTTCATGCTCCGCTACTCGGTCGAGCCAGGGCCGGCGCGCGCGAACATGTGCGCGGTCTACGCGCTCTTCGGCGTGGTGCTGATCCCGGTTAGCTGGCTGTCGATCCGGATCGCGAACGACTACATCCACCCGACGGTCTTCACGACGCACGGGCCGCAGATGTCCGGGTCGATGTTCTTCGCGTTCTGCGTCTCCTGGGCGGCGCTCTTGACGCTGGCCGGGACGATGTACCGCATCGAACTGGCCGGGAAGCGGTTGGACTCGAAGCTGCGAGAGCTGCGGGAGCTGCTCGCGTGAGCGCCTCCGAGAAGTACGTCGCGGCCGCGTACCTGGTCGTGTTCGTGGCGGTGTTGGCGTGGGTCGTGATCATCGCGACGAAGCTGGCCCGGCTCGAGCGGGACGCCTCGGAGCTCACCGAGCTGGCGCGGAAGCGTCGCGAGCCGACGGACGAGCGGGAAAAGGTTTCCGTCTGACGTGCTCCTGCGGCTCGGCTCGCGCGGCTCGCGGCTCGCGCTGATCCAGGCCGAGCTCGCGGCTTCACGGCTGCGGCGGGAAGCGGTCGAGATCGCGCTCGTGCCGATCACGACCGCGGGCGACCGGGACCGGTCGAAACCGTTCGGCGAGATCGGCTCGCGGGGCGTCTTCGTCAAGGAGATCGAGGAGGCGCTGCTCGACGGGCGGATCGACGTCGCCGTGCACTCGGCGAAGGACATGACCTCGGCGGATGCTTCAGGCCTCGTGGTCGGGGCGTATCTGGCTCGCGAGGATCCGCGCGATGCGTTGTGTGGCGTCTCGGAGCTCCGCGCCGGGATGCGGATCGGAACGGCGTCGGTACGGCGTCGGGCGGAGTTGCTGGCGCTCGAGCCCGGGCTGTCGGTCGAGCCGCTCCGCGGGAACGTTGAGACGCGCCTCCGGAAGAGCCGCGAGCGCGGTCTCGATGCGGTGGTGCTGGCCGCGTGCGGACTGGACCGGCTCGGGCTGGGCGACGAGATCGGCCGACGGCTCGAGCCGGAGGAGATGCTCCCCGAGGCGGGGCAGGGGGCGCTCGCGCTGCAGGTCCGGGCCGGGGAGGAGGAGCTGGTCGTCGGCGCGGACGATGCGGAGACCCGCAAACGGGTCGAGGCCGAGCGGGCCTGCGTGTTCGCGCTCGGCGGGGGCTGCCTCGCGCCAGTGGCCGCGTTTCACGACGGCGCGACGCTGACGGCCCTGGTCGCCGCGGAGGACGGAAGCTGGGTCGAGCGGCGCAGTGGCGACGATCCTGCAGCGCTCGCGGCGGAGCTCGCGCCCCTCGTGGCCTCGTGATGCGGCCGCCAACTCGATTTCACACAGTCGGCGCATTTGCGACACACATGCGTCCGCCGCAGGCCGCTACGTTGAGTAACCCCTGGGTGGGTGGGGGTTAGGGATGGGTCCCGGTTCTTCGCCCCTGCGCGTGATCGTCACGCGGCCGCGTGAGCAGGCCGGGCCGCTCGCCGGGCGGCTCGAGGCGCTCGGTCTCGAGGTCGTGCTGTGCCCGCTGATCGAGCTCGAGCCGACCGGGCCGCGGGAGGTCGACGTCACCGGTTTCGACTGGGTCGTCGTCACGAGCGCGCGCGGGGCCGGTGAACTGTCAGCCCGTCGACGGGGCGAGCTCCCACGCGTGGCCGCCATCGGGCCCGGGACCGCGGCCGCCCTGCGCGAGCACGGCATCGAGCCCGCCCTCGTGCCGCGCGTGTCGACCCAGGAAGGGCTCGTCGCCGAGCTCCCGGATCCACCCGGCCGGGTGCTCTTCGCTGGCGCCGAGGGCGCGCGGCCCTATCTCGCGGAGGCGCTCCGGGCGGAAACAGTCGCGCTGTACCGGACTCGCCAGCTTCACCCTGAAGAGCTCCCCGAGGGAGACCTCGTCGTCCTCGCCTCCGCCTCGGCGGCGATGGCGTTCGCCGCGCTCGGCCTCGAGATCCCCGCAGTCTCGATCGGCCCGGAGACCACCCGCGAGGCCCGAGCCCACGGCATCGAGGTCGTCGCCGAGGCAACGACCCACGACCTCGATGGGCTCGTCGCAGCCGTCGCGAGGGCCGCTGCCATTTAGCATCTCGCGCCGTGGTCATCACCTTCCTCTCGGACTTCGGGCTCCAGGACGACTTCGTCGGGACCTGCCACGGCGTGATCAAGCGGATCGCACCCAACGCGGAGATCATCGACATCACGCACGGGATCCCGCCGCAGCACGTCCTCCAGGGTGCGCTCGTCCTCTGCAACACGCTGCCCTACATGCCCGAGGGCATCCACCTCGCCGTCGTCGACCCGGGGGTCGGCGGCCAGCGCCGGCCCCTAGCGCTGCGTACCGGTTCGGGGCGCGTCCTCGTGGGGCCCGACAACGGCCTGCTCCTACCCGCGGCCGATGCGCTCGGCGGTGTCGCGGCGGCGCACGAGCTGGCGAATCCCGACTACGCGCTCGACAGCGTTTCCCGCACCTTCCACGGCAGAGACCTCTTTTCGCCGGCCGCCGCGCACCTCGCGCTCGGCGTGGCGCTCGAGGAGCTCGGGCCGCCGATCGACCCGTCGGCGCTCGTCCGGATCGACGTGCCTCAGCCCGAGCTCGGGCAGAACAGGATCCGCGCAACCGTGCTCTACGTCGACCGGTTCGGAAACATCCAGCTCAACCTCACGCGCGAGCATCTCGAGCACGCCGACGTTCTCCCCGGCGTGACCGTCGAGCTCGATCTCCTGCTGGAGCGCTACTACGCCACGGCGGCCCGCACGTTTGCGGACGCGCGGCCGGGCGACATCATCCTGTACGAGGACGCCTACCGGAACGTCTCGATCGCGATCAACGGCGGCAGCGCCGCGGAGATGTTCGGCGTCTCGGCGGGCCAGGAAGTCCGAATCCACCTGAGGGCACCGTGAATCTCGCCGGTCTCGAGCAGCGGCTCGGCCGCAAGTTCGCGCGGGTTGCAACCAACGCGGTGGTGAGCCGGCCGAAGTTGTGGCGCTTCTTCCGCGGCCCGATCCGCGGCCAGTTCGACCGGCTTGCGCCCCGCTGGGACGCAATGCGCAGCCAGGACGCGTTCGCCCCACTCGAGCAGGCGCTCGACGCGATTCCGAGCCCGCCTGCGCGGATCCTCGACCTCGGCACCGGGACGGGGCTCGCGGCGTTCCTGCTCGCGCGCCGTTTTCCAGACGCCGAGGTGGTCGGCGTGGATGTGGCCGACCGGATGGTTGCGGTCGCCCGTGAGCACACGCCTCCAGAGCTCACCGGCCGCGTCCGTTTCGAGCAGGCGGACGCGGCGCGGCTGCCATACGAGGACGGCTCGTTCGAGCTGGTCTCGCTCGCGAACATGATCCCGTTCTTCGACGAAATCGGACGCGTCACCGCAGCCGGCGGCCGTGTCGTCTTCTCCTTCTCGGCCGGGTCGGAGACGCCGATCTGGGTGCCGCCGGAACGGCTGCGCAAGGAGCTTGCGCCGCTTGGTTTCTCGGATTTTGCGGACTTTCAGGCGGGCGGCGGAACGGCGCTTCTTGCTCGCAAGGATGGGCCGGGATAACCTCGGCAACCAGAGGACGTTCGAGGCGCGGTAGCACCGGCCCGGACGTCCTTTTTTCGACCGGCGACGATGGCGAGGGCCGGAATCGAACCGGCGACACCACGGTTTTCAGCCGTGTGCTCTACCAACTGAGCTACCTCGCCCGGGCCGCCTAGTGTAGCCGGGGCCGCGCCGTGCTCTAGGCAGCCGAACGGGCCCTGGCGAGCCGCTCCAGAAGCACGTCCAGGATCTCGCCCTTCAGCAGGACCTCGTCGGCGCCGGCTTCGCGGATCGCGCGATGCACCTCGGGGGCGTCGTCGCCGGTGAGGGCGATCAGGCAGATGCTCGGATGGTCGCGGCGCAACCGAGCCGCCGCCGAAACTCCGTCGAGGAGCGGCATGTGCACGTCGAGGACGACGGCGTCGGGGCCCATATCCTCCGCGAGCTCGATCGCCTGGAGCCCGTCCACCGCCGTCGCGACGACCTCGAGCTCCGGCTGCCGGTCGATCAGCTCCCGCAGCGAGTTGAGGAACGAGCGGTCGTCGTCGGCGACGAGGACACGGATCGAGTGGGAGGCGGCATCCCGCACGGAATCCATCGGCACAGCAAAGCTAGCCTTGCCCGGGTGAAGATTCAAGGAAACGCGAAACCGGTTGCGGTGATCGGCGCGGCGCTCGACCTCGGGGCCGGGCGCCGCGGGGTCGACATGGGGCCGTCGGCGATCCGTTACGCGGGGCTCGAATCCCGGATCGAGGGCCTCGGTCGCGGGTGCGAGGACTGGGGGAACGTGACTGCGGCCGTCGCCGAGGCGAGCGTCCCGGGCGACGAGCACATGCGTTTCCTGAGGCAGATCAAGGAAACGTGCGGCCGGATCGCCGACCTCGTCGTGCGCGCGGTCGAGGGAGGTGCGGTGCCCCTCGTGCTCGGCGGCGACCACTCGGTCGCGCTCGGGACGATCGGCGGGCTCGCGCGGGCGAGCGGCGTCGGCGGCGTGCTGTGGCTCGACGCGCACGGCGATCTGAACCGGCCCGACACGTCGCCGACGGGGAACGTCCACGGCATGCCGCTGGCGGCGGTGCTCGGGCTCGCGGGGGCGGAGTTCGACAGCGACGCGTACCGGCTACCGGCTGTCGAGCCCGCGCGCGTCGCACTCGTCGGGATCCGCTCGCTGGACGACGGCGAGCGGGAGCTGCTGGCCGAGCTCGATGCGCTCGTCTTCACGATGAGCGAGGTCGACCGGCTCGGGATCGAGCCGGTGCTACGGGAGTCGCTGGAGCACGTTGCCGGCGACGGGTTCGTGCACGTGAGCCTCGACATGGACGTGCTCGATCCCGAGGTTGCCCCGGGCGTCGGGACACCGGTACGGGGTGGGCTCTCCTACCGCGAGGCCCACCTTGCGATGGAGCTCGTCGCCGAGTCCGAGCTCGCAGGGTCGCTCGAGGTGGTCGAGGTCAACCCGATCCTGGACCGCGAGAACGAGACCGCGGAGCTGGCCGTCGAGCTCGTCGCGAGCGCCCTCGGCGCGCGCATTCTGTAACAGCTCGGCCCGGCCGCCCGGCGCTTGCGGCAAGTCCGGTCATCGGCTCCAGGGGTGGCTTACGACCCGCAGCCGTGGCGCTTGACGCCTGTCCCCTTTCTAGCCTGACGACGCTTGCTCGTCCGGTCCGGGAATGTCATCGGCCGACGTTCTGCGAATGCCGCTACAGAGTCAAGAGCGGAGGTCGCCCGCTCGTGCGTCCGCCAAGAGGAACTTCTCGATCGCGACGGCGGTCTCCTCGTAAGCGTCCCAGTAGACCACGTGGCCGCCCGGGACGGCGACGACCTCCAGCCGGTCGCCGAGCTCCGCGACGTACTCGGACAGCTGCTCCTCGCGGACGAGGCCGAAGTGCTCCGCATGGACGAGCAGCGACGGCGCGGAGAGAACGGCGGGCGGCGGCGGCTCGGTGCACAGCTCGCCGTAGATGGTCGCCGCGGCGGCGCGCGAGAACCGCCACCGGAGCCGTCCGTCGGACGAGCTCACCAGGTGCTCGCGCGCTTCCTCCTCGACGAACGGCCGCGGGCTCGGCGGCACGCCGCTTGCCAGCCGCGCCTCGACCGCTTCCTCCGTCGTCGCGAACGAGCGGTCGCGGGCCGCCTCCTCGGCGAAGTCGAAGCCCACGTGCGGAAGGATCTGGATCGCAGGATCGAGCAGCACGGCCCGCTCGACTCGCTCCGGCGCCTGCGCGCACAGCTCCAGGACGAGCCGTCCGCCGAAGCTGTGGCCGATCCATGCGAAGGGCCGTCCCGCTCCCGCCGCGTCCACCGTCTCGAGCACGTCCTCGAGCTGCGTCGGGAAGCTCCAGGGCGGCTCCCAGTCCGAGCGGCCGTGGCCGCGGAGATCCGGCGCGAGCACGCGAAATCGTGCCGCGAGCCGCTCCTCGGCAAGCTTGCGGAAGCGCCGTCCGTGCGCGGTAACTCCGTGGAGGCAGACGACCGCCGGAGCATCGGCGTCTCCCCATTCGTGCAGGTGGAGCCGCATCAGCCGCCGGCGTACGCCTGGATGAACGCCGGCAGCTTCTCGCGCCAGTCGCCTGCGACCGCCACGTCGGCGGTTCCCGTGACCGGCGCGGACGAGCGCTTGAAGACCGTGATCACTCCCGCCTTGACCGAGGCCACGGCGTGCTCGAAGTCGCCCTCGGTCTCGACGGCGACGTAGAGCCGCGGCGCAACGGCCCGCCCGAGCAGTCCGAGCTGCCGGCTCCGTGGGAGCAGCCCCGCGTCGCAAGCCCCCCGGTCGCCACCGAGAGCGGCCCCCAGGTCGCCGGCCAGCCGCCGCGCCTCCGCGACGTCGACCCCGGCGCCGACCGCGAGCACCGTGTCGGCTTCGTCCAGGTCGAACGCGCGCTCGCCCGTGTCGTGCTCCACGAGCCGGGCCCGAACCGTGGCCGTGCCGTCGAGCTCGAGCCTGCGCACCTCGCCGTTCAGCGTGTTGCGCGGCTCGAGCGGCGTGAACATCCGCGGCCGCACGGTCGCGAGCTGCGGTGTCGTCGCGCCCATGATCACGGAGACGATGTTCCCGCCGTAAGCGGGCTTGTGCTGGATCAGCCGCCCGGCGCGGTCGATCCCGAGATCGACGCAGTCGCCGGTCATTCCCAGCTCTAATTCGCCGGCCGCGCGCGGCCCGTAGTCGCGGCCACGGCTCGTCGCGGGGATCAGCAGCACGTGAGGCCGCTCCCGCTCGAGCACCTGGCGCAGCGCATCCGCCCAGACGTCCGGCTGGTATTCGCGCAGCCGCGCGTCGTCGACGACCACGACCGCTTCCGCGCCGTGGGCGACCGCCTCCCCCACCGCATCGTCGAGGCCGTGACCGAGGATGAGCGCGACGGAGCGGCCGCCGAGTTTCCCCGCCAGCTCGCGGCTCTTCGCCAGGAGCTCGAGCGAGACGCGCGCGATCCGCCCTTCCACGAGCTCCACGACGGACCAGCTGTCGTACGAGTGCCCCGGCTGCTCGCCGAGCCGCTCGGGCTTCTCCCAGCTCGACTCGGGCGCGGGCCGCTCGGCGAGCAGCTCCCGCACGCGCCCGGCCGCCTCGGCCGGGTCCTCGAACAGCTCCTGCGTTCGCTCGGGCGAGACGTCGCGCACCGCCAACACGCGCGTCGGCGACCCCGTCTGGCCGAAGCGCTTGTCGTTCGGCCGCACCTCCTCGACGACGTCGCCCGCCGCCCAGACGGCGATCCTCTCCAGCGCCTCGGGCACGGGAACCGGCTCGACCTCGACCGAGATGCCTTCCGGGGGCAGCGCCACCGAGCACAGCGCGGGCAGCCCGAGCTCGTACAGCTCCTCGCCCTCGTCGCCGAACCTCCGGGCGTGAAGCGCCTGGCCGTCGGCCTCGAGCGAGAAGACGTTCGTCAGGTGGGGAAGCCCGAGAAAGGCAGCGACTTCCGGCGGTACCTGCCAGGTTTCCGAGTCGAGGGTCTTGCGCCCGCAGAGCACCAGGTCGAGGCCTTCCTTCTGGAGCGCGAGGGCGAGCGTCCGCGAAGTGCCCAGCGTGTCCGCCACCGCGAAGACCCGGTCGGAGAGATGGATGCAGCGGTCGGCGCCGAGCGCGAGCGTCGAACGCAGCGCCTCTTCCGCCTGCGGCGGGCCCATCGTCATCGCGACGACCTCGCCGCCGTGCTGCTCTCGCAGGCGCACGGCGTGCGCGACGGCATAGGCGTCGAAGGCGTTCAGCTCGAGCGGCACGCCCTCGCGGACGAGGGATTTCGTCTCCTCGTCGAACCGGATCGCGTCACCGCGCGGCACCTGCTTGACCAGGCAGATGATCTTCACGTTGGTGAGACTATCCACCCGTGCTCGGGGTCCTCTACGACATCCACGGCAACATGCCGGCGCTCGAAGAGGTGCTGGCAGACGCTGACCGTGTCGGCGTAGACCGCTGGCTGCTCGGAGGGGACTACGGCACGCCCAGCCCGTGGCCGCTGGAAACGCTCGCGCGCCTGCGGCAGCTCGAGAACGCGACCTGGATCCGAGGGAACGGCGAGCGCTGGCTCCGGGAGCCGCCGGAGGACCGGCCCGAGGTGATGGAGACCTACGAGCTCTTCCTCGGCGGCCTTCCGGAGGAGGAGATCGCCGTGCTCCATGCGCTGCCCCCTCAGGCGGAGCTGGACGGCGTGCTGTACGTCCACGGCTCGCCGCTCTCGGATGTCGAGAGCTTCGCGCCCGAGCCGCAGGACGACGAGGCCCGCATGCTCGCCGGCGTGCGCGACCGGACGGTCGTCTTCGGGCACAGCCACCAGCAGTTCCGGCGGCCGGGACCCGATGGGACGACGCTCGTGAACCCGGGTAGCGTGGGCATGCCGCTCGACGGCGACCCGCGTGCGGCCTGGGCGGTCAGTACGCGGCCGGGCGAGCTCGAGTTCCGGCGCTGCGACTACGACGTCGAGCGCGCAGCCGACGGCTACCGCCGGATGGGCGGCGACTTCGGCGAGTTCGCGGCGCGCCGGATCGAGCGCGGTTCCGACTAGGCCAAAGACGCGTCGAGCGAGATCTCGACGTTTCCCTTGAGCGCCTG
>DATDMJ010000066.1:0-11514 GCA_036518855.1 Gaiellaceae bacterium
TCTACCAGGACTTCCTCGCCGGCGACCGCAAGCTGCCCTGCGCGCCATGGGGCTCGATCACGCGCAACCCGTACGGCTGGAAGGGCCCGTGCTACCTGCTCACGGACGGCATCTTCCCGACCTACGACGCGCTCATCGAAGGAATGGACTGGGAGAGCTACGGCCCCGGCAACGACGAGCGTTGCGAGCACTGCGCGATTCATTCCGGGTTCGAGCCCGCGGCGGCGTTCGCGGCGGCGAGCAGCATCAAGGAAACGGTTCGCAGCACTGCATGGACGCTGACGGGGTGACCTTTGCCTGCGCGACTGCCGCGGAGCTCCGTGCGGCGCGCCGTACCGGAGCACGCGCGGCCCTGGTCGGCCTCGGCGCTCGGACCGCGGTGCCGGAGGGCCCGCTGGTCTCGTTCGGGCTTGCCGGAGCTCTCCGCGACGACCTCCCGGTCGGGACCGTCCTCGACGTGACGCGTGTCGTCGACACGGAAGGCGTGGTGCTCTGGAGCGGCGAGGGCCTCGGCGTCTCGCGGCAGGGCACGATCCTGGCGGCAGAGACGATCGTGGACGACCCCGACGAACGGCGGAGGCTGCACGAGCGGACCGGCGCCGACGCGGCCGATCTCGAGAGCGGCCCGCTTGCGCGCACCGGCCGGTTGCGCGGTGTGCTGCGCGCCGTGAGCGACACTCCCACGAGGCCGTTGAACGGGCTCGTCGGCGGCGTCACCGCCGATGGCAGCTACAACTGGCCGGGCCTCGTCAAGGCGTTTGCGCGCTCTCCACGGGCGTTCGTGCGCTCGGCCTCGGACGCACGGCACGCGCTTCGGCAGCTGATGAGGAGCTGCGCGGCGTGAGCCGGGTCCTGCTCGCGGCGCCTCGCTCGTTCTGCGCGGGGGTCGACCGCGCGATCGAGATCGTCGAGCGGCTGCTCGAGCAGCACGGTCCACCGGTGTACGTGCGTCATCAGATCGTCCACAACGACCACGTCGTGCGGCGGCTCGAGCGGCTCGGCGCGGTCTTCGTCGACTCCGAGGACGACATCCCGGCGGGCGCGATCTGCGTGCTCTCCGCGCACGGCGTCGCGCCGTCGGTGCGGGAGAACTGCGAGCAGCGCGGCCTCGTCGTCGTGGACGCCGTTTGCCCGCTGGTCTCGAAGGTGCACGCGGAGGCGCGGCGGTACGCAGACAGCGGACACCTCGTCGCGCTCGTCGGCCATGCCGACCACGTCGAGGTGATCGGGACCCGCGGCGAACGGCCGGACGAGACGATCGTGATCGAGACGCCAGAGGACGCGGCGGGACTCGACTCGGCAGGGAAGCCGGTCGCGGTGATCACGCAGACGACGCTTTCGCTGGACGACGTGGCCGAGACCGTCGACGCGCTCGCGGAGCGGTTCGGGGACTTGCGCAGGCCCGCGGCGGACGACATCTGCTACGCGACGCAGAACCGGCAGGACGCGGTCAAGGCGATGGCCCGGGGCGGTGCTTCGCTCATCCTCGTGATCGGCTCCGAGACGAGCTCGAATGCGCGGCGCCTGGTCGAAGTCGCGCAGCGCGAGGGTTCGACTGCGCTGCTGATCGACGGTGAGAGCGGCCTCGACCCCGACCTGCTGGCCGGCCACGAGACCGTTGGCCTCACGGCCGGCGCCTCGACTCCGGAAGAGCTCGTCGCGCTCGTCCTCCGCAGTCTTGCCGCACTCGGCTACGACGAGCTTCAAGAGGTCGAGGTGGCCCGCGAGAGCGTCCACTTCCGCCTGCCGCGCGAGGTCGCAGCCCGATGACACGCTACGCGTCCAGTTTGGTCTGGCATCTCGTTGCTAGCGGCGATTTCGTCGCGGGCAGGCAATGCAAGGAGCCGGAGTGACCTCGGTCGAAGTCCCCTACTCGATCGCGTCCGCGCTCCCGTCGCTGACGGTGCTCGACATCACCAACGACGTGAAGCACGAGCTCCGCGACTCGGGCTACGACGACGGGATCGCGTACCTCTCGCCGGTCGACGAGATCGGGCTCGTCCGCGTGCAGGAGCGCGAGAGCGGCTTCTTCACCGACCTCGAGGAGCTGTTGACGAAGCTCGTCCCGCAGGGAGAGCGCGATCGGGAGCAGCTACTCTGCATGCTGCTCGGCCCGCGCACCGAGCAGATCCCGTTCTCCGACGGCGAGCTCTGCCTGGGCCAATGGCAGCGGATCCTTCTGCTCGGCTTCGACCAGCCCTCGCGGCCGCGCTGGCAGCTCACCCTGCTCGGCTAGGCCGAAACTCGGGGAATTTCGCCAAGTAACAAGCTGTTACTTGAAGGGTGTCGTTTGAACGGGACCGGTCCGGTCATGCACACTGAAGTCGTGCAGCGGGCTCGCCGCCACCAGCGCCTCTGCTCCTGGCTCGCCTTCGGGCTCCTCGCGCTCGTCGCGGAGCTGCTCGGCCGGAGCCTCGCCCACCGGCTGGACGTGGGCAGACACGTCGCCTCGCCGAGCTACGCGAGCGCCGACTACTACCCCTTCCTGCTCGCGGGCGTGAAGCTCGGGGTGGCGCTCCTCCTCGCGCGGCTCGCCTGGCGCTTCGTCCGCGCTCGCGCGTCGGCACGCGCCAGCCGGCGCGTGCTCGCGGCGGTCGGCAAGAGCCCGACCCCGGCGCCGCGCGTCAAGCTGGAGCTCTCGCCGCGGCTGTGGCTTGCAGCGTTTACGGTCACGTCCGTCTTCGCGCTGGTTCACGTCGACGCCGACCGGGCCGCGACCGGGCGCTGGCCGCTCTTCTGGCCGTGGCTCCACACCTCGGCGCTGCCGGTCTTCGCAGTGCTCGCCGTGCTCGTCGCGCTGGTCTGGAGCGCCGTCTCGCGCTGGCTCAACGAGTACGAGCGCTACGCGCGCGACACCTGCGCCCGGGCCTGCCGCCTCGCGAGCGCCGGCCTGCCGCCTCGCGAGCAACGACGCGACAAAGTCTCGCTACCTCCACGCAAGCTCTTCGGCCTCGCCTTCGAGAGCCGCCCACCACCCCTAGCCGCCTAGCCCGCGGCCCCCGCCCAGACGCCCGCGGGCTCGGTGTCGGCAAACGCGTGCGGGAGGTGGAATGAACACACAACTTGTCAGCGAGCGCGTGGCGGTGCGCGGCCGGTCTGCCCGCGCCTGGACGATCGCCGCGCTCGGTCCGGCGACGATGCTCGGCGGAGTCGTCTGGGCCTTCCTGCAGCCGTACCGGGTGACGCTCTTGCATCCGCACGGCCAGGGCTTCTGGTGGCTCGTGATCGAGCCGCCGCTGCTGGTCGTCCTGGCCGGGATCGCCTTCGCGTTCCTGGTCGCGCCGGGCGTGATCGACGATCTCGAAGCGGAGGACGGACGCTGATGCTGCCGCCGGCCGAGTTCGTCCACTGGATGTTCGCGACGGGGTTCCTACTGCTCGGGCTCTGCCTGCTCGCGCGCGCGGTCGTGGGCGACGAGGTCTGGCGGCGCCGGGCCTGGCGGGCGTATTTCTGGCCCTCGCTCCTCTTCCTGATGGGTCTCCTGATGTGGCCGGTGATGGTCTTCTTCACCAACTCGACCGTGCACATGCTCGCCCACGGCTCGTGGGCCCAGGTGATGATGCTCGCCGGCGCGGCAGAGCTCGGCCTCGTGCGCGGCAAGCTGCACAACCGCTACTGGCGCCTGACGATGCCGCTCGCCTTCATCGTCTCAGGCGCAGCGATCCTGATCCACGAGCAGAACGGCTGGTTCTTCGCGCGCTCGGCCTTCCTGCACCACGTGATCGGCTGGACGATGGTCGTCTGCGCGATCTTCCCGCTCGCGGCCGTCTTCCGCCCGCGCTCGACGGTGTTCCGGACCGGGTTCGCGCTCACGTTCGTCGTGCTCGGCGTGATGCTCTACTGCGACCGCGACGTCGCGCCCGTCTTCGGGCACCTGTCCTCCCAGGTCGGGCCGCCGCACCGATGAAGCGCCAACGCCTCCTTGTAACAGTCTGTTACTTGGCGCTTGCTGCCCTCGCCCTTCCCGGGGCGGCGTGGGCGCACGCGACGCTGAAGCAGACGATCCCGGCCTTCGGGAAGCGGATCGAGCGCTCGCCGAAGTTCGTCGAGCTCCGCTTCGACCAGAGCGTCAAGGCGCTTCCGAACGCGATCACGGTCTACACGGCGCAGGGGAAGATCGTCTCGGGGCCTTCGCGGGGAGGCACCGACAAGCGGATCGTCACCGCCCCGGTGAAGCAACTGCCGCGCGGGGGGTACACCGTCCGCTGGCGGGCGATCTCCGCCGACAGCCACGTCGTCTCCGGTGTCTTCACGTTCGGCGTCCGCCGCCCAGCGCCGCCGGTGACGCAGGCGTTCGGCTCGTCGGGGCCGACGACGACCGAGCACGTCGTCCGCTGGCTCTACTTCCTCGCGCTCGCGCTCTGCGTCGGCGGCCTCGGCTTCCGGCTCCTGATCGTACGCGGCCCGCTGCCGCCGCGCGCCGAACGGCGGTTCTACTGGCTCGCGGGAGTGGGCGCGGTCGGGGCGATCGAGGTCGGCATCCTCGCGTTCATCCTCCGCGCCGAGGATGCGCTGCAGCTGCCCTTCGGGGCCTTCTTCTACGGTGATCTCTCGCCGCTCGTCGCGACCCGCTTCGGGACCGCGTTCGTGGCGATGACGCTCGGCTTCGCGCTCGTCTCGGCCCTGCTCTTCCTGGCCTGGCTGACCGACCGCACCGTGCTGCTCTGGCCTGCGTTCCTGCTCGCCCTCGGCTTCTCGTCGGGGCTGTCGCTCTCCGGGCACTCGGCCGTCGATGCGGGCTCGTCGTGGCTCTCCGAGCTCGCGGACTGGGCTCACCTCGCCGCGGCTTCGCTCTGGGTCGGCGGGCTGTTGCAGCTCGCGTTCGTGGTCTGGCCGGCGGCGCCCGACCTGCGGCGCCGGTCGTTCCTGCGCTTCTCGAAGCTCGCCACCGTGCTGATCGTGGTGCTGCTCTCCGCCGGGGTCTACCTCAGCGTGTTGCGACTGCCGCGCGTGTCCGACCTCTGGAGCGCCGGCTACGGCCAGGTGCTGTTGGTGAAGCTCGCGCTCGTCTCGCTCGCGCTGCTCTGGGGCGCGGCGCACCACTTCCTCGTCCGGCCGGCGGTCGAGCGGGGCGCGCCGCTGTTCGCGGGGCTGCCGCGCAGCCTGATCGGCGAGAGTGCGGTCGGGATGGCGATCCTGCTCGCCGCCGCCGTGCTCGTCGAGTCGAGGCCGCCGCCGCGGCCGACGCCTACGCCCGTCGCGTCACACGCCGCGGCGCCGTAGCGCCAGCACGTCGTCGACGAAGGCTCGCGTCCCCGGGGCGATGCCCTCCTTCCGCACCGAGGCGGGCCCCTGGTACCAGGCTGCGAGGGCAAGGGACGAACTGCCGTTGAACTCCCGCAGCAGCTGGCGCAGGTAGACGACGCCGACCTGGATTCCGCCCGAGGTGGTCCACGGCACGCGACGCCGTAGCAGGATCGTCTCGACGTAGCGCTTCGTCACGGGCAGCACCTGGAGAACCCCGCGCGCGCCTGCGCGGGAGACGAGACCGGTGTGGTAGCCCGATTCCATCCACCCGAGCGCGCGCACCAGGCCGGGATCGACGCGGTAAGTGCGCGCCCACTGCCCGAGCAAGGCACGCACACCGGCGGGCCGGGCCCGATTGGCGCCGCGTGCGCGCGGGGCGATGGACGGGCGTCCGCGTGACAGTGCCGCCATCGTCCTGGGGCCCGCGACGCCGTCGACCTGCAGCTTTCGCGAGCGCTGATACCGGCGCAGAGCGCGCGCCGTAGCGGCGTCGAAGTAGCCGCTCACGGGCACGAGGCCGCCCCTGCGCGCGAGCAGGAACTGCAGCACCGACACGTCCCAGCCGAAGCGGCCGACGCGCAGGTTCCGCCGGCCGAAGAGGGGCGCGCCGAGCGGTCCGAGCGCGCGCCGCGTCCGCGGTCCCGCACGCCCGGTGACCGGAAGCCCCGCTCGCCGCTGGAAGGCCTTCGTCGCCGCGACCGTCTTTGGTCCCGCGATGCCGTCGATCGCGGCGCCGTAGAGCCCGTATGCGCGCAGGGCAACCTGCAGCCCCGCGGTCTGCGGGTTCAGAGCCTGCGCGGGCGAAGCGAGCGCGAACGCTGCTACCCCGGCCGCGCAGAGGGCGATCGTTCTGCGGGCCACGAGATCGCACGTTTCTCCCGCCAAGCCCGGACTCCTCCCGCTAGCCTCAGCCGCCATGCTCTGGGCGATCTCCGGTGGAGCCGGGTTTCTCGGCCTGCACCTCGCGCGGCGGCTGCTCGCCGACGGGCAGCAGGTGCGGACGCTCGACGTCGTCCCGCTCGATGATCCGGCTCTCGAGGTGGCGGTCGAGGAGATCCGGGGTGACGTTCGCGAGACCGCGGATGCAATGCGGCTCGTCGACGGCGCCGATGTTCTGGTGCACGCGGCCGCCGCCTTGCCGATCCAGGCCTCCCGCGACGCGATCCGATCGGTCAACGTGGGCGGCACCTCGACGGCCTTCGCGGCCGCGCTCGAGGCCGGCGTTCGCCGCGCGATCCTGATCTCGTCGACGGCGGTCTACGGCGTGCCCAAGGTCCATCCGATCGCAGAGGACGCCCCGCTCGTCGGCGTCGGCCACTACGGCGAGTCGAAGATCGAGTCCGAGCACGTCGCGGAGGAGGTGGGCCGGCGGGGTCTCGGCGTCGTGATCCTGCGGCCCAAGACGTTCCTCGGCCCCGAGCGGCTCGGCGTCTTCGAGATCCTCTTCGACTGGATCCGGGAAGGGCGCCGCATCCCGATCCTGGGCGACGGCTCGAACCGCTACCAGCTGCTCGCCGTCGAGGATCTCGTCGCGGCGACGCTCGCTGCCGCCCAGGCCGACGTCGCGGGCGAGACGTTCAACGTCGGCGCCACCGAGTTCGGGACCGTCCGCTCCGATCTCGAGGCGCTGATCGCCCATGCGGGCTCCGGCAGCCGGCTGCGCCCCGTGCCGGCCCGCCCCGCGGAGATCGCGCTGCGCGGGCTCGAGCTCGCGCGGCTCTCACCGCTCGCCGAGTGGCACTACCGCACCGCGCACCGCGACTCGTACGTCGACGTGTCGAAGGCCCAGCGCCTGCTCGGCTTCGCTCCGCGGCTCTCGAACGCGCAGGCGCTCTGCGAGACCTACGACTGGTACCTGGAGAACCGCGAGCACATGCGCGGCGCGGGCGTCACGCACCGCGTCCCATGGGACCAGCGCGCGCTCGGCCTGCTGAAGCGCCTGAGCTAGCTCCAAGCGAAGGTCAGGAGCAGCTCGAGCCCGAAGAGCAGGATCCCGAGCACGGCGGCCGTGACCTCGCCCCACGTCATGCCGCTCGGGCGCGCCTCCGGATACTTCTCGTCGAGATAGGCGTTCGCCGCGGGCTGGACGAGGGATCCCGCAAGCGCGATCAGCGCGTTGCTGACGACGAACGCGCCGAAGCTCGTGTACGCGGCGTTGACGCGAAACGACACGTTCCCGGCGATCCACGAGAAGATCACGAGCCAGATCGCCGTCCCGGAGCTGAAGCTTCGCCGGGGCGCTACCCCGGCGAGGTCGTCGAACTGCCGGAAGATGACGACCCACCCGTAGATCGGAACCAGGATCCACCAGAACCGGCGAGCCCGCGGAAACCCTTCCCGACGGGTGAACGCGAAGAGCTGCCAGTACCACCAGAACTCGTAGAAGACCGGCGCGACGAAGAGGAGCGGAACTACACGCCGCTGGGGTCGATAGAAGTTGAGGCCCGTCGCGCTCGACTCGTCGGCACTCGGCGCCGGCTGTTCAATCCCGAGATCGCCCGCCACAGGCGCGCAAGCGTCTCAGCTTGTGGCGGCTGATGCAAGGTCCTCCCAGGAGACGTCGCTCCAGGAGACGTCAGACCAGGACACGTCCGACCACGAGACGCTCGCCCAGTACGCGACCGACCAGAGCGCGCCGTTCCAGCCGTCGCTCCACGAGACGTCGTTCCAGGTCGGGGAGGACTTGGCCGCGGCGAGCCAGGCGGCGTCGTCGAACACGACTCCCGATCCCAGCGGGTCCGGGATCAGGAACCGGTCCAGGCCGCGGTTCGGATTCGGCGGACAGGCGATCGCTGCCGCCGTCGGCAGGGAGACCTCGCCCACGCCCGCTGCGGCCGTCCGGACCTTCCGCAGCGGCTGGGCGCCGAGCATGAGGGCGCCCTTGACCTGGTCGGGCGTGAAGGTTGGGTGCATTGCGAGCAGGTCGTCCGCGATCCCGGCGACGATCGGGGCCGAGAGCGAGGTGCCGGAGAGCTTGATGTAGGTGCCTTCGGCAGTCTGGACGACCTGGTTCTTCTGGTCGGCCGCCAGGGTCGAGCCGGCGGGAACCGGCCCCGTGACGAGGCGTCCGGGTGCACTGAGCTCCGGCTTGGCGAAGCCGTCGTAGGTGTAGCCCCAGGCCGACCACGGGGCGACGCTCGTCTGCTCGGCGTTCGCCGAGTTGTGCAGGTCGAGCGCGCCGACGGTGACGACGAAGGGGTCGTTCGCGGGAGCGAAGCTCATTCGAACCGGCTTGTTCTCCGACTGGCCGTCGTTCCCGGCGGATGCGACAACCACGACGCCCGAGAGCCACAGCTTCTCCACCGCCCTGTCGAGCGGATCCCACCGGAAGCTCGACGCGGTCGCGGAGTGGAGCGAGAAGTTCGCGACGCGGATGCCGTACTCGTCCCGGTGGGCGAGGATCCACTGCGTTGCGGCGATCACGTCGCTCGTGCGCGCCATGCCCTGGTCGTCCATGACGTCCAGGGAGGCGATCCCGGCGGTCGGCGCCGCGCCCGTGTAGTGCGGGGCGGACCCCGCCGCGAGACCGGCGACGAGCGTCCCGTGCCCGAAGCCGTCGCCGGGGGAGTTGCCCGGAAGCGAGGTCAGGTCGACGTTCGCGAGGATCCGGTTGCCGAAGTCCGCCCGGCCGGGCTCGACCCCGGAATCGACGAACGCGATGGTCGGCGCGGGGCCGATCGGCGTGGCGTGCTTCCCCCAGTACTGGTCGACGCCGACCGCCCGCGGCCAGAGCTCGCCCGAACCGAGCCCGGTGTCGTTCTGATTGCGCGCGTCGAGCACGACCGGGTTGTCGGGAGTGATGACGAGCCCGGGCTGGGCAGCGAGCTGGGTCAGGTCGCTCGCCCTGATCGTGCCGGCCGCAGCGTCCACGACGCCGAGACGCGTCTCCACGGAGCCGTACTGGTCGAGCGCGTCCCGTGCCGATGCGGTGCTCCGCCCCTGGACGATCACGCTCACGGAGGTGTCGGGCGTCTGCGCGGCCGCGCGCTCCAGGGAGGGCGCGAGGTAGCTCGGCGGCGACCCATGGCCGTCAGCGGCCGCCGCCGAGAACGGAACGGCGAGGACGAGGGCCGTAAGGGCCAGGAGGCCGCGCACGACGGAGCTGTCTCGGCCTCCGTCACCGCGGCGGCCTCCCCGCCGCGTGCCCCAGAGCCCGCTCGCGCGGGACTCTCCGCAGGGACCGCTTCCTCGCCTCAACCCATTGCTCCCTTCCGCCCCACCGAAATGTGTGTGGAACGTACGCCTCGATAGAGGAACCCCCATCACCCTGAAAGGGGATCCGGGGCGAGAATCACTCGGACGAGGGATCAGGAATAGACTCGCGGCCCGTGTCTGAGCTGCTCGAGTACCGAGACCGGTTTCCGATCCTCGCGGAGACCACCTACCTGATCAACCACTCGCTCGGCGCGATGCCGGCTGCGGCCGAGGAGCGGCTCGCCGAGTACGCGAAGGCCTGGAACACGCGCGGCGTCCGCGCCTGGGAGGAGGGCTGGTGGGAGCTGCCGCTTACCGTCGGCGAGCAGATCGGGCGCCTGATCGGCGCGCCGCCCGGGTCGGTCTCGATGCACCAGAATGTCACGCTCGCCGAGGCGGTCGTCCTCTCGTGCTTCGGGTTCGAGGGCGAGCGCCGCGGGATCGTCTACGAGGAGGGGAACTTCCCCTCGGTGCGCTACCTGTACCAGGCGGCGCGCGGGGCGGAGGTCGTGGTTGCGCCCGACGACGAAGGCGTGGTCGAGGCGATCGACGAACGGACGCTGCTCGTGCCGGTCACGCACGTGCTCTTCAAGACCGGCCGGATCCAGGACGTCGAGGCGATCGTGTCCAGGGCCCACGAGGCGGGCGCGCTCGTCGTGCTCGACGCGTACCAGTCGGTGGGGACCGTGCCGCTCGACGTCACGGCGCTCGGGGTCGACTTCGCGGTGGGAGGCTCGGTCAAGTGGCTCTGCGGCGGGCCGGGCGCGGCCTGGCTCTACGTGCGTCCCGACCTTGCGGAGAGGCTCGAGCCGGCACTCACCGGCTGGCAGGCCCATGCGCGGCCCTTCGCCTTCGAGCCGGAGCAGGACTACGCCCGGGGCGCGTGGCGGTTCCTCACCGGGACGCCGAACGTGCCGGCGCTCTACGCGGCGACCGCGGGCTACGACGTGGTCGAGGAGGTCGGCGTGGAGCGGATCCGGGCGCGCTCGGTCGAGCAGACCACGCTGCTGATCGAGCTGCTCGAGGAGGCGGGCTTCGAGCCAGGAAGCCCGCGGGAGCCGGCGCGGCGCGGCGGCACGGTCGTCGTCAAGACGCCTGACTTTGTTGCTGTCAACGCGGAGCTCGCCGAGCGCGGCATCCTCGTCGACTGTCGTCCCGAGACCGGCCTGCGCCTCGGCCCGCACTTCTTCAATACCGACGACGAGCTCCGATTCGCGGTCGAGCAGATCACCGAGCTCAGCCGAGTAGCTGCAGCAGGCGCTGCGCGTACCTAGGCGCGGTCGGCTCGTCCTCGTGCTTGAAGTAGCAGTAGACGCGTAGGCCGTCGTCGAGCAGCGGGCGGAGCCGCTCCGCCCAGGCTGCGAGGTCGCCGTCCTCGTACGGGGGCTCGCGCAGCCGGAGGTACCGGAACGGCGCCCCGCCCTCGAGCGAGCCCACGCGGACGGCGTTCGGCGGCAGGTCGGCCTCGATGCCGTCCCACGACTCGTGCCGGAAGTCGAAGGCCAGCGAGACGGAGGGATCGAACGAGCCGAGCATGAGCGTGAGCAGCCCCTCGTCGCGGGCCGCTGCGACGAGGACACGGATCGGCCCGAGCCGCTCGCCGAGCAGTCCGACCCGCTCCGCGAACGTCCCGAAGTCGGAGCGCCGGTGCGCGTTCAGCTTCGGCGCGAACAGGAAGCCAGCAGGCACCTGCTCGGCCCAGCGCTCGAACAGCTCCTCGCGAGGGAGGCGGTACCCAGTCGTGTTCAGCTCCACCGTCGCGAAGCGCTCGGCGTACTGCCGGAGGAAGTCTTCCGGCCTGCTCCCGACGGCGTAGAAATCGGGCCGCCACGACGGGTAGGACCAGCCGGAAGTGCCGACATACGCCCCCGATAGACTCGCCGGCGTGGCGGTCACCTCCGAAGTGATACCCGACAACACCGTCCGGGTCCTCGATCACGGCTTCGTCCGCCTCGACGACGCGATGGCGGACGACCTCTCCGTCGTCAACGGCGCGCGCGTCAGCTTCGCGCGGCGCAAGGAGGAGATGGACGAGAGCGACGCGGGCCTGATTCGCTTCCTGATGCGCGACCG
>DATDMJ010000067.1:0-27506 GCA_036518855.1 Gaiellaceae bacterium
TGCAGCCGCTTTTCGGAACCACGCCCGGGAAGGTGCTCGTGCTGCTCGCCATCGTGATGGTGGTCTCGGGCTCCCTCGTCATCAAGCGAATCGTCAACATCAAGGTCTAGGAGGTCGGAATGCTCCTGCTCTTCATCGGACTGGCGCTCACCGGCCTCGCGGTCGTCATGGTCGCCCGGCTACTCGTGGTCGAGCGGCCTCCGCCCGCCAGCCTCCAGACGCAGATCGAGGCCTACGGCTTCGAGGCCGCGCCCACCGACGCCGCGGCCCGGCCGCTCAGTGGAAGGGTCGACGCGCTGGCCGCGAACCTCGGCTCGATGCTCGCCGGGCGGATGAAGAACTTCCAGGAGGACGCCCTCCGGAAGGAGCTGCAGGCGGCCGGGCTCTACTCGATGAACCCGCGCAAGTTCATGGGCTACCGGCTGCTGTGCACGGTGGCGCTGCCGCTGCTCTGGCTCTGGTTCGCCTCGACGTCCGGCGCGGGTCCGCTCCGCTTCATCGCGGGCCTCGTCGGCGGGGCCGCCCTCGGCTGGCAGGGACCGATCATCTTCGTCCGGCGCCGCTCGCGGAAGCGGCTCGAGGAGATCGACATGCAGATGCCCGAGCTGATCGACCTGCTCGTGACGACGGTCGAGGCAGGCGTCGCTTTCAGCGGCTCGCTCAGGCTCGCCGCGACGCGCTTCCACGGCGCCCTCGGCGAGGAGCTCCGCCTCGCGCTCCAGGAGCAGGAGATGGGCCTCTCGGCGAACGAGGCGCTGGCGAACATGCTCAACCGCGCGGACACGCCGGCGATGCGCTCCTTCGTGCGCTCGATCCTGCAGGGCGAGACGCTCGGAGTCTCGATCGGGAAGATCATGCGCGACCTCGCGGTCGAGATGCGCAAGCGCCGCCGCCAGGTGGCCGAGGAACGGGTGCAGAAGGCGCCGACGAAGATGCTCTTCCCGCTCGTGTTCCTCATCTTCCCCGCGATGTTCGTCGTCATCCTCGGGCCTGCGGCGATCCAGATCCTCCACACCATCGCGGGCGGCTGATGACGGTCGAGGCGCGCCGCATCCTGCTCAAGGCGTCGCTGGTCGTCCTCTTCCTCGGCTTCGCCTACGCGAACTTCGCCCGGTGGCACGAGACCGGGCGCCCCGTGGGCCTCGGGGCCGTGCTGCTCGAGGCCTTCACGGCCTTCCTGTTCGTGGTCCGGCGCCCGCCGCTGATCACGAGCGCGCGGCCGCTGGCCTGGATCTCGGCGTCGCTGGGCGCGTTCGCGATGTTGGCCGCGAGGCCCGTCGCGGTGCCGAACCCCGGGCCGTTCGCGATCTTCGAGCTCGTACAGCTCGCCGGCTTCGCGATCGTGCTGGTGGCCCTCGGCGCCCTCGGCCGCTCCTTCGGGATCGTCGCGGCCAATCGCGGGGTCAAGACGGCCGGCCTCTACTCGCTCGTGCGGCATCCGGCCTACACCGGCTACCTCATCAGCTACCTCGGCTACGTGGCCGAGAACCCGTCGCACCGAAACCTCTTGCTGCTCGTCGTGAGCACCGGAGCGCAGCTCGTCCGGATCGGCGAGGAGGAACGCACGCTCAGCGTCGACCACGCGTACCGCGCCTATCTGGCGCGGGTGCCGCGGCGCCTGATCCCGTTCGTTTACTGATCGGAGGGCGATTCACTCCTTCAGGGGATTTCGCCGTGGCCCAAACGGGTCAACATTGTGACTCCGAAACGGCCCAAACTTTGAAGGAGAAGGCATGCGGCGCCTCAAGCTCCTGCTAGCGGACGATCACGCCTTGATGTTCGAGGCGGTGGCACTCGCAATCGAGAACGAACCCGACCTGGAGATCGTCGGCTGCGCGGAGACGGGAAGCCAGGTCCTGCCCCTCGTCCAGCAGAGCGAGCCCGACCTGGTCGTGCTCGATCTGCGGATGCCCGGGATCGACGGGCTCACCTGCCTCGCGCACCTGCGCGAGCGCTTCCCGGAGGTCAGGACGGCCGTGCTGTCCGGGATCGACTCCGACGAGACGATCGAGGCGGCGCTCAGAGCGGGCGCGAACGCGTTCATCTCCAAGAGCGTCGATCCGGCCGAGCTGCCGGCCGCGCTGCGCAGCGCAGCCGCGGAGCCGGTCCCGCAGGCCATCGGCCGGGCGGCCAAGCGGACGGACTCCGTCCTCGACGAGACGGGGCTGACCGAGCGCGAGGTGGCGGTACTGCGGGCGCTGGCCCAGGGCCGCTCGAACAAGGAGATCGCGGGGACGCTCTGGCTCGCCGAGCAGACCGTCAAGTTCCACCTCACGAACATCTACCGCAAGCTCGACGTGCGCGGCCGCACGGAGGCCGTCCACTGGGCGTACCACCACGGGGTGGCCGAAGCGGAAGCCCCGCTCCCAGCCCTCAAGGGCTGACCTCAGCGGAACGAGCGGACCGCCCTAGACCTTCGGGAGATCCGAGCGCAGGCCGCACCGGAGATAGTCGGTGCGAGGGAAGTGGGAGAGCTGGGAACTCCATCGATCGCGCGCGCGCGGGCGCGCGCCTGCAGCCGACTGGGAATCGCGGCGGCGCTCGCCGTGCTCGCCTTGCTCGTCGTCGGCCCGGCGGTCGCCGGTGCGCCGCCGACCCCGGTTCCGACGGCGCCGAACAACGGGGCCGTCGTCGACAGCATGCCGGCGTTCGGCTGGAGCCCGGTCGCCGGAGCGGCCGACTACGAGTTCCAGATTGCTGCCGATTCGGGCTTCAACTCGCCCGTGCTCGGTCAGGGGAAGGACGACTTCCGCACCAGGAACACGCAGGCGACCCTCGTTCAGACCGCGCCGAACGGCACCTACTGGTGGCGCGTTCGCGCGATCGGTCCGGCCGGGACGGCGTCCCCCTGGTCGCGCGGGCGCTCGTTCACCAAGAGCTGGGGCACGGCCGCTGCGCTGATCTCGCCGGTCGGCGGAGCCGCGGTCGTCTACCCGACGAGCTCGCTCCGGTTCAGCTGGTCGCCAGTCCCGAGGGCGCGCAAGTACCTGGTCTCCATCGGAACCGATCCCGACCTGGGCTCGCTCATCGCGATCAACGGCCAGACGCAGCCCGTCGAGACGACGGCCACCTCGCTCACGCCGGTGGTCGCGCTCGCGCAGGGGACCTACTACTGGGCCGTCACGCCCGTCGATGCCGAGGGGAACAAGGGCGCCCGGTCCGCGGTTGCCTCGTTCCGCTGGGTGTGGCCGTCGACGACCACCCCGCACGTGTCCGATCTCGTCGCGGATCCCGAGCTCTTCGATCCGCACTTCTCGTGGGACCGAGTACCAGGCGCCGCGCGCTACGAGGTCGAGGTCAACCCCTCGATCGACTTCGCGCCGGGCTCGAAGGTCTGCTGCAGCGGCACGACGATCAACACGTCGCTCTCGCCGACGCTGGTCCTGCCCGACAACGCCTACTACTGGCGGATGCGCGCGATCGACATGGACGGGAACGCCGGCGTCTGGAACGTCGGGCCGACTTTCACGAAGACCTTCGACAACGTCCCGCCCACGTCGTCTCCGAGCATCAAGGGCTTGCACCTGCGCGACAACCTGGCCGATCCCGGGACCGACACCGACTCCGGGAGCGCCGGCTACCAGACCCAGGTTCCGGTCCTGACGTGGAACCCGGTGCCGGGCGCGTCGAGCTACCAGGTCGACGTCACGCCTTTCAACGGCAGCGGCTGCGTCTGGACGGCCTCGAGCACGCAGCAGTTCATCTCCAACATCGCCCTGACCTCGTGGACCCCGCTCGGAAGCGGCTGGAACTTCACGAAGCCGTATCCCGACCCGCATGCGGTGGCCACCGAGCTCTTCTCGGCCCTCATCCCCGGGCAGCAGTACTGCGCGCGGGTCCGCGCCCGCAGCGACCGGACGTTCGGGCAGGAGGTCTACGGCGACTACACCTACCTCGACTGCTCGACGCTTCCGTGCACGCAGCGGCCCGACGACCAGGGCTGGGCGTTCCAGTGGACGGGGTACCCGGCCGGCGGCCCGTGCACGCCCTCCTGCAACCCGGGCTATCTCGGCGCAAGCGACTACCAGCTCCCGTTCGCGCCCGACCATCATGTGGCCGCGGACGGCGTGTTCACCGTCGGCGAGACGCCGCTCTTCACGTGGCGACCCGTCGCCGGCGCGAGCAGCTACTTCGTCCTCATCGCGAGAGACGCGAACTTCACGAACATCGTCGACTACGCCTTCACGCAGCTTCCGGTCTACGCACCGCGCGGGACCCTCGGCCCGACCACGTTCGCGGACGAGGTGACCCGCTACTACTGGGCCGTGCTGCCGGAAGCCGGCCCAGACGGCAGCGGCACCCAGGGCAACCCCCTGGCGGCCGCGCCGCAGAGCCTCTACAAGCAGTCGATACCGCCGCAGCGGCTCGCTCCCGCGGACGGTGGCAGCCCGATCGCCGACCAGCCGGTCTTCCAGTGGACGCCGGTCACCGGGGCGCGGACCTACCGCCTCCAGGTGTCGCAGGACCCGAGCTTCGCGAACCCGATCGAGGACGTCACGACCGACTCGACCTCGTACGCGAGCAACACGACCTACCCGGCCGACACCGTCCTCTACTGGCGCGTGCGGGCGAATGACGAGAACGGCGTCGGCCTCGCCTGGTCGACGGCCGGCTCCTTCCAGAAGACGCTCGCCAGGCCTGACGGGAGCGGCAACGCGGCGCAGGGCGACACGATTCCGACCTGGACGTGGACCGCGGTCCCCGGCGCCGTGGCGTACGACCTCGCCGTCGACCTGCCGAACGGGAGCCACCGCGAGTTCGACGGGTTCCGCACGCCCGCGTTCACGCCGACGCTGATGTACGGCACCGGGATCTTCCGCTGGCAGGTCCGCGCCGAATACGCGCGCGCGCCCTACGGCTTCACGCCCGGGCCGTGGTCGAGCAGCTACCCCTTCACGAAGACGATCCGCGAGCCGAGCGGCGCCCACGCCGAGTCCGACAACAACCACCTCGTGCTCGTCTGGAGCCCGAAGCCGGGCGCGAAGCGCTACCGCGTGCAGATCTCCGGGACCCAGGACTTCGAGCAGCTCGTCGAGAACGTCCTCACGGACAACACGTCGTACGCGCCGCTCCTGCGCTACCTCGGCTTCCGGACGCTGGACACGAGCCACCTCTACTGGCGGGTCGCGGCGATCGACGAGGGCGACAACACCGGCGACTTCACGCAACCGCAGCTGATCACGCGAACGCCGAGGATGGAGATCGCCGTTCGCGGCAGCGTCAAGCGCGGCCGCCGGTCGACGCTCACCGTCCTGGTCAGCAACTTCGAGACCGGCGGCGGCATCCCGCGGGCGGCGGTCCGGATCTCCGGAGCGGGCATCCGCGCTCGTACGGTTCACGCCGACGTCCTCGGCAACGCCCGGATCGTCGTCCGGCCCGCGAGGCGCGGCTTCCTGGTGCTCTCGGCCTCGAAGCGCGGGTACCAGCGGGCCACGATGCGCATCCGCGTCCGCTGACGAGACCTTCCGGCTGAAAGACCTGGCCGTTCAGGGGTGCGCCTCCCACTCGCGGCGCACCACAGTTCGGGCATGACCACCGCGGAGCTGAAGAAGACGCGCGTCACCGACGAAGAGGTCGTGTCCTGGCGCGTCGAGCAGCTCCTCCGCGCAGGCGCCGATCACTTCTGCGCCGTGATCCTGGCGAAGCGCAGTCACGTCGATCTCCACGCGGCAATCGACCTGCTGGAGCGTGGCTGCCCGCCGAAGACCGCGCTCGAGATCTTGCTTTGAGGCCGAATCGCGGGTCGAGACCATCGGCCTGCCGGACCTAGTCGGAACGGGGTGCTCTCGGCTCTACGGGCGACACACCGTTGGGGGAGAAACCTAGAGGGGAGATGAGCATGAACGGCAAGAAGAAGTGGGGGGCAATCGCAGCAGGGCTCGTAGTCCTCGCGATCTGCTCCAGCGCAATCGCGGGAGTGCTGGCGCCGACCAACAAGCGGTTCCAGAACTCCTTCGTCTGCGTGAACAAGCACAACGGCCTGGTCAAGGTCATCTCACGCCGGCAGCGCAACCACTGCGCACCCGGCTGGAAGAAGTACCGTGTCTCGGACCTCTTCGGCAAGGGCATGAAGGGCGATCCCGGAGCTCCCGGGCCCGCCGGCCCCGCCGGTCCTGCCGGTCCTGCCGGCGCTGCCGGCGCAGCCGGCGCTGTCGGCGCAGCCGGCCCGATGGGGCCGCAGGGCGACACCGGCCCGATGGGCCCGCAGGGCGAGACCGGTGCGCAGGGTGAGACCGGCCCCGCCGGAGCGATGGGCCCCGTCGGCCCGATGGGTCCCGTGGGCCCGCAGGGCGACACCGGCCCGATGGGCCCGCAGGGCGACACCGGTGCAACCGGCGCCCAGGGACCGCAGGGCGAGATGGGCCCGATGGGCCTCCAGGGTCTCATGGGCCCGATGGGGCCGATGGGCCCGATCGGCCTGACGGGCGACACCGGTGCAACCGGCGCCCAGGGCCCGCAGGGCCTGCCCGGCGCTGATGGCCAGAACGGCCAGGACGGGGCGATGGGCCCGACCGGCCCGATGGGTCCGCAGGGTCCCCAGGGCGCCCAGGGTGCTCAGGGCCTGCAGGGCCCGAAGGGTGACACCGGCGCAGTCGGCCCGGCCGGCCAGACCGGCGCAACCGGCCCAATGGGTCCGCAGGGCCCGCAGGGGCCCCCAGGGGTCGACGGCCTGAACGGGAACGCCGTCGTGACCGCGACGGGCACGTCCACGGTCGTCGACGCGAACGCGATCGTCACCGCGACCGCAACCTGCCCGGCAGACCACATCGCGATCTCGGGTGGATTCCTCGAGACCGGCGCCACGTCGCCGAGCGTCATCGAGAGCCACGCGACCGCCGCCTTCGGTGGCTGGATCGCCAAGGCGAAGACGCAGGGCAACTCGCAGCAGAGCGTGAGCCTCACGGTCTACGCGTACTGCGTGCCTTCCGCCTGACACCTGTGCCAATGGGGGGCCGGTCTTTTCGGCCGGCCCCTCCCACTTTCATCGGCACACACAGGCCTCCCTCGATCGAGCCATCGTCCAGCGGGGCCCGGAGGCCGGCTCGGCCGGCCGGAGCGGCCGCCGGCCAGGGAAGCGAAGATGCCGGGGAAGGGACTCGAACCCTTACGCCCCCAGAGGGGACACCTGATTTTAAGTCAGGCGCGTATCGCCATGTTCGCCACCCCGGCGCGCGAATCCTAGCCCTGCACGACGCGAGCTAAAGGCGCCGCCAAGGCGTCGCTTGCGATGCCGCCCAAGAGGCCGTGCAGGCTTTGCCGGCGCGGCCGTTCGGCGTTCGGCGGCCTAAAGGCCGCCGAACTGATACGAGACGGGGATCTTCTTCGGTGGCTTGCCGATGATGAAGGCGAGCTCCTGGTGCCGCTTCAGCACGAGCTTCGACGGGTCGCCGGTGTACTTGATCCCGTTCACCCACAGCTGCCAAGGCGTCTTCGGCTTGCAGTAGCCGCCGATGCAGTCGTTCGTCAGGCGGACGCCCCAGACGCCGAAGAACTCGCCGAGCGAGAACTGGCGCTTCGTCGGAGACTCGACGTGCATGATGCCGCTCGCGTCGTGGGTGTGGAGCTGGGTCAGGAACTGGCCGTCGTAGATGCCGATCAGCGCCGGCACCTGCTCGTGCTTGCCGTTCACGAAGATGTCGAGGTGCTGGTGGATGTGGACGACCTCGCCCTCGGCGCCGAGCTTCTGCAGGCCGAGGGGCGCGAGCCGGTCGGGAAGGTGGTCGAGCCCGGCGTTCCAGGGAGCGGGGCCCGTCTGGAGCCCGATCAACTTGTTGTCGTTGACGGCGGCAGGCGCGCCGCTGCTGCCGCGGCCGAACGCGAAGAAGAGCGCGGCGACGATCGCGATAGCGGCGACCCCCGAGGCGGCGAACGCGACGGAGATCCAGAGGGTGCGCCGCTCTTCCTGGGTCCGCTTGCGCCGCTGCTCGACGCGCCGCTGGGGCGCCTGGACCTTCCTCGGAGGGGCTGGAGTTCGCGCTTTCTTGGCCAAGGCCCGGGCGATGCTAGCAGCCGCTTTCGCACGCCTCTTGACAGGTCTGGAGCAAACCGAGTAGGTTCCACCGGTCAGATCCGGAGGGCCGAAAGGTTGTCCGGATCTGGCGTTTTTTGTGCCGATTTCGGATACTGCAGCATCCAATCGCCCGAAGGAGGCAACCGATGAGTTGGCTCGACAAGTTGCTCGGTCGGAGCAAGCAGGCCGCCGGCGACGTAACCGGCGACAGCTCGATGCGAAGCGAGGGAATGCACCAGGAGCAGCAGGCGATGGCCGAGGACCGCGCCGAGAGCGCCGAGGAGATGGCGCAGGAGGAGCGCACGCGCGCCGCCGAGCACGAGGCTCAGCGCGACGAGACCTGAGTCCGGCTCGATCTCGAGTTCAAGGGGCGGCGAAAGCCGCCCCTTTTTCGTGCCGTCCGATGCCCCGAGTACCGTTCGTCGGCTCATGTTCGTGCTGGCAACCATGCTCGTGCTCGTCGCCCTTGCGGCCCTCGCCGTCTGGCTCAATCGCAGCCTCGGCGCCCAGGGGCGCGAGACGTCACGCTTGCTCTCCGGGACGGCGGAGACGATCGACCGCCGCGTCGGCGACCTCGAGGGCAAGGTCGAGCGCCGGGTGGCGGAGCTCGAGACGAAGGTCGACCGCCGCCTCGAAGGGCTCGACGGCCGCCTGCTCTCGACGCAGCAGAGCGCCGGGAAGACGGCGACGGAGATCGTCGAGCGCCTGGGCAAGCTCGACGGCACAGCCGCGCAGATGCTGGCGCGCGCGAACGACCTCGCTCGGCTCGAACAGGCGCTGCGGCCGCCGAAGGCCCGCGGCGGAGTCGGCGAGATCCTGCTCGGGAACCTGCTGCGCGACTCGCTCCCGCCGGAGGCCTACCGGCTCCAGTACACGTTCCGCACGGGTGATCGCGTCGACGCGGTGATCAAGGTCGACCGGCTCGTCCCGGTCGACGCGAAGTTTCCGCTCGACAACTTCGAGCGCCTCGTCACGGCCGGGGACGAGAACGAGAAGACGCTCTTCACGAAGGCCTTCGTCCGGGACGTCAAGGGGCACGTCGACGCGATCGCCTCGAAGTACATCCTTCCGGGCGAGGACACCTACGACTTCGCGCTCATGTACCTGCCCGCGGAGTCCGTGTACTACGAGCTCGTCTGCGGCGCGGGCGACGCCTACACCTACGCGCTCGAGAAGCGGGTCTTCCCGGTCTCGCCGACGACGCTGCACGCGTACCTGCTCGTGATCACGCTCGGGCTGAAGGGTCTCCAGATCGAGCAGCACGCCCAGGAGGTCATGGCGTACTGCGGCCAGCTGGGGCGCGACTTCGAGCGGTTTCGCGGCGACTTCGAGGTCGTCGGCAAGCACATCTCGAACGCGCAGTCGAAGTACGGCGAGGCGAACCGACGCCTGGAGCGCTTCGGCGCGCGCCTCGAGCGGGCGGCCGACTGGGAAGAGCCGCTCGAGCCGACGGAAGCCCACGAGCTTCCGCGCGCGATCGACGCCGCCTAGACGCCTGCCGGCTGCTGTTCTTTGAGGTAGCGGATGAGGCCGCCGGCGACGACGATCTCGCGCTCGCGCGGGAGCAGGTCGTGCGTGAGCGTGATGGTGCCGGCGCCCTCGATCTCGGTCTCGAGCTCGTCCTCGCCCTCGGCGATCGAGTGCAGACGCGAGATCCGCCACGTCTGCCCGAGCTCGGCCTTGTCGTAGTCGGACTCGTCCTGGAAGAGCAGCGGCACGATGCCCTGCGCGATCAGGTTACGCCGGTGGATCCGCGCGAAGCTCTTGGCGATCACCGCGCGGACGCCGAGCTGGGCAGGCGCGAGTGCCGCGTGCTCTCGGCTCGAGCCCTGGCCGTAGTTGTCGCCGGCGACGATGAAGCCTCCACCCCACTCGTGCGCCCGCTTCGGGAATTCCTTGTCGCGGTGCTGGAAGGTGAACTCGGCGATCGCCGGCACGTTCGAGCGGTACGCCATCACCGTGGCGCCGTCCGGCGAGAGGTCGCCCGTCGAGATGTCGTCGGGCGCGACGATCAGCACGCGCATCCGCAGCTCGTCCGGAAGCGCCTTCTGCTCCGGCGGCGGCTTGATGTTCGGGCCGCGCGGGATCTCGATCGTCGTGGCCTCCTCGGCCGGCACGGGCTCGAGGATGTGCTTCTGCACCACTTCGGGTCGCGCAGCGGGGCGCTGGGGGATTTCCACCGCGGACAGCTCCCGCGGATCCGAGATGACCCCGGTGAGCATCGACGCGGCGGCGACGGCCGGCGAGCAGAGGAAGACCTGGTCGTCCGCGGTCCCGCTGCGGCCGGGGAAGTTGCGGTTGAAGGTCCGGAGCGAATTCGACCCCGAGGGCGGCGCCTGGCCCATGCCGACGCACGGCCCGCATGCCGGCTCGAGCATGCGCACGCCGGCCATCAGCAGGTCGACGTACGTGCCGGAGCGCGTGATCTGGTCGAGGATCTGGCGCGAGCCCGGCGTCGCGGTCGCGGAGACGAGCTTCTCGGAGATCCGCTGGCCGCGGAGCACCGAGCCGCAGACGGCGAGATCCTCGTACGACGAGTTGACCGACGAGCCGATGCAGACCTGCGTCAGCTCGGTGCCGACGAGCTCCTCGACCGGGACGACGTTACCCGGGCTCGACGGCTTGGCGACGAGCGGCACGAGCGCGGCGAGGTCGATGTGCTCCTCCTCGTCGAAGTCGCCGGTGTTGCCGGTCTCGAGCGGCATGAAATCGTCCTCGCGCTCTTGCTCGGCCAGCCAGGCGCGGGTCTCGTCGTCGGACGGGAAGACGGCGCCAGTCGCTCCGAGCTCGGCGATCATGTTGGCGATCGTGCCGCGCTCGGTGTAGCTGAGAGTCGAGACGCCCGGCCCCGTGAACTCGAAGATCGCGCCGCGACCGCCGCGCACGGTGCGCCGCCGCAGAAGCTCGAGGATCACGTCCTTCGCCTGGATCCACGGGCGCTGGAGCTCGTTCTCGAGGAAGACGCCGACGATCTTCGGGCAAGGCAGCTCGAATGGGTGCCCGGCCATGCAGACCGCGACGTCGAGCCCGCCCGCGCCGATCGCGATCATCGCGCAGGAGCCCGACTGGGTCGTGTGGCTGTCGGCGCCGACGAGCGTCTTCCCCGGGGTGGCGAAGCGCTCGCAGTGGACGTAGTGGCAGATCCCGTTCCCGGGGCGCGAGAACCAGAGCCCGTAGCGCGCCGCCATGGCCTGCAGGAAGCGGTGATCGTCGGGGTTCTTGAAGTCGATCTGGAGGATGTTGTGGTCGACGTAGACCACCGCCGTCTCGACCTGGACGCGGTCGACCTCGAAGAGCTCGAACTGCATGCACGCCATCGTCCCCGTGGCGTCCTGGGCGAGCGTCTGGTCGACGCGGAGCGCGATCTCCTGGCCGGGAACCAACTCGCCGCGCTCGAGATGCTCTTCGAGAATCGTGCGCGCGAGGGAGGCCATTGGTTCCAGCCTATCTCACGACTCAGTAGCGCAGGACCGCGCCGATGCCCTCGACCGGCTCGAGGTCCTGGCGCCGCCGAAGCGCCCAGACGGTGCCTCCGTGGGCCAGCGTCTGGTGCAGGGCGAGGTCGAGCCCGTCGCGGTTCTCCTCCATCTGCGTGCCGTCGAGCGGGCAATTCCCGGGCTCGGCGGCAACGCGGCCGCAAGCGGGGCACTCCCAGGCCTGGTGGTCGGCTCCGTCCTCGAACAAGAGGAGCTCCACCCGCCCGTCGGAGGCGGCCTCCAGCGTCTGCGTCCAGCCGGACGCCGCGCGCCCGTTTCGGCCGGCCGCCTCGCGCCAGCGCTCGACCGCGGAGGCCTCCTGCTCCGCGCGCCAGCGCTCGAGTAGCGGCTCGACCGTCTGCAGGAGCTGCGCCGGCGTCGCGTGCGCCTCGGCAGAGGCCCAGCCGATGGTCGCCTCCTTGACGTCGTTCGAGAGCTCCTCCTCGAGCTCCGCCCGAATGTCCTCGCTCGCGACCAGCACGACGCGGGGCCGCCGCAGCTGCCGCAGCAGGCGCTCGAGCGCTCCCGCTACGTCCTTCAGGTGGTCCTGGACGAGCTTCTCGATGTGCCGCTGGAAGCGCGACTGCGACCAGCCGCCCTGGTCGTGCCGCCCCGGGGTCTGGTCGGACTCGTTCGCGAGCTCCTCGAGCCGCCCGCCGCGAAGCCGGTAGAGATCGCCGCGCTCGCGGCCGACGAAGGCGACGAGCACGCCGTCGCCACGCCCGATCAGTGGAACGAGCGGTGCCAGGTAGAACGTCCCGCCGACCTTCGCGAGGTCGGGGACACGTTCGCTGAGCGGCAGCGGCTGCCAGACGTTGTCGAGTCCCGCGCAGAAGACGGCGTACCCGCGCGAGCCGTCGCGACTGAAATCCGACTCGAAGAACCCACGCAGGCGGGCGACGTCGTCGCGGAGCCCCTGCTTCTGCTCGTGCGTCAGCTCGGCGCGGCGCGCGATCTCCGAGCGGTCGACCTCGTCGAGCAGGGCATTCACCCGGCTCTGGACGACGTCCGGCGTCGGCGAGCCGCTCGGATCCAGGTCGAGGTACATGCTGATGGCGCAGCCGGTGTCGGCGCGAAAGGTCGCGAGGTCCCGAAGTCCCTCCCAGGTCACCGTCGCGGCCATGCCCACCTCCCCTTGCCGGAAAGGCGCGATTCTATTCGTGAAGCGACTCAGGCCACGAGGTCGTGGATGCCCCTCGCGATCAGAAGCGCGCCGATGACCATGAGCGCGATCAGCCCCACGACGCGGGAGTTGCCGAGCAGCCAGACACGCCAGCTGGCCAGCCTCGCCTCGGCTCGTTCCGGCGCGGTGAGAACCACGACGACCGGGGCCGCGATCGTGACGATCGAGGCCAGCGCGAAGACGGTCATGGCGAGCGCGCCGTCGGCGACCGAGACGTTCGCCTTCAACACCTCGGCTGCCGCCGCCACCGTCAGCGAGTACGTGAGCATGAACGCGCCGACGAGAACGGCTAGCAGCCAGTTCGTCCGATCGAGCCGCTCGAGCCACTTCGGGGTCTCGCTACTCGTCGCATGCGCACCGCGATGACGGTAGGCGCGGGCCGAGGTCGCGAGGACGAGGAGGCCGGCGAGGATCTCGACGGCCGAGACCGCTCGGGAGGGGGTCGTCTTCTGCGAGCTGAAGTCCTGGCCGTGCAGCACGAACAGCACCACCGCTGCGATCGCGACGATCGCCAGCACCCAGCCCGCCAGAAACGCGAATCCCCGTCGCCGGCCCGAGGGCATGGACAGCAGGATGATCACCGTCACGACGGAGACGGGGCTACATACCGCGACCGCGAGCCCCAGACCGAGGACCGTTAGGAGCAGCGTCCCCAACGCCGCCACAGTACATCGGCGCCGACGCGAATTCCGCGGAAACCGTCAGGCCGCTTCGGCCACCTCACGGTCTGTCGCGGCGACCGAGCGGCCGGGCACGAGGAGCCCGACGAAGAAGCCGAGCGCGAGCGCCCCGGCAGAGGTCGCGAAGGCGATCGTGAACCCCGTCTCCGTCGGCAGCCCGCTCGCCACGACGGTGGCGGTGACGATCCCGGCGGTGACCTGGCTCCCGATCGCGCCGCCGATCGTGCGGACGATCGTGTTCATGCCGGTGGCGATCCCGGTCTGGTGATCCGGGACGGCCTCGACGATCAGGTTCGCCATCGAGGAGAACGCGAAGCCGATCCCCGTGCCCAGGAGGAACATCGCCGTGTAGATCTCCCAGTCGGAGCCGTGGGTCGCCGCGAGCATCACGAACGCGATGCACGACAGGATCGACCCGAGCAGCAGCGGCACCTTGGAGCCGACGGTGCTGGAGAGCCGGCCCGAGATCGGCCCGGTCAGCAACATCCCGACCGTCGCGGGAACCAGGAAGAAGCCGGCCTGCGTGACCGAGGCGCCGAAGCCGAACCCCGTCGAGGTCGGGAGCTCGACGAACTCGGGCACGAGGACGAACGACGAGTACATGCCGAAGCCGAACACGAGCGCGGACAGGTTCGTCGTCCAGACGCCGCGAAGCCGCATCATCCGCATGTCGACCACGGGCGCCGCGCTACGCGACTCGTACCAGATCCAGACCGGGATCAGCACCGCCGCCAGCGCGAAAAGGCCGAGCGTCTTCCCGGAGGTCCAGCCCCAGCTCTCCCCCTGGCTGACCGGGACGAGCAGCGCGACGAGCCAGCTCGAGAGCAGCAGCGCGCCGATCGGGTCGATCCGCCCCGGCGTGCGGACCGGCGATTCCGGCACGAAGAAGATGGTCCCGACCATCGCGGCGAGCACCGCGACGAGCGGAAGCCAGAAGAGCCAGTGGTACGTGAAGTGCTCCACGATCGGGCCCGCGAGGACGATTCCGAGCCCGCCCCCGATGCCGAGAATCGCCGAGATCAGGGCGATGCCGTGCGGGACGCGCTCGCGCGGGAACTCGTCGCGGATGATCGCGAAGGCGAGCGGGAAGATCGCGCCGCCCGCGCCCTGGATGCAGCGCGCGACGATCATCACCGCGATCGAGGTCGCGAGCCCGGCCAGCGCGGTGCCGGCCGCGAGCACGGCGAGCACGACGACCAGCGTCCGCTTCTTGCCGTGGATGTCGCCGAGTCGCCCGGCGATCGGGGTCACCACGGACGCGCTCAGGAGGTACGCGCTCAGGATCCATGCCGCCCCCGAGGTCGTCGTGTGCAGGTCGTGCTGGATGGTCAGGAGGGCCGGCGCCACGAGCGACTGCAGGAGCGCGTACGCCGTCGCCGCCAGTGCCAACAGGGCGAAGGTGACGTTGTAGTGCTGCCGGTGAACCTCGATGCTGCTCACGTGACTGCAGTGTCCACGATCGGCCACGGCACCCGCCCGGCCGAGGAGCTCGTAGCGTGCCTGCGCGAGGCGGACGTCGAGACCCTCGTCGACGTGCGCCGCTTCCCGGGCTCACGCCGCAACCCGCAGTTCGGGCAGGCGGCGCTCGCGGAGACGTTGCGCGACGCAGGCATCGTCTACCGGCATGCAGAGGAGCTCGGCGGCCGGCGCAGCGGCGAGCCGGGCGAGGAGCGGTTCGGCTGCATCCGGGTAGCCGCGTTCCGCAGCTACGCGGCCCGGATGGGAACGGACGCTTGGCAGGCCGCGCTGACGGAAGAGCTGATTCAGCCCGCGCCGTGCTTCATGTGCGCCGAGACGCCCTGGTGGCGCTGCCACCGGCGACTGATCGCCGAACTGCTCGTGGCTCGGGGCCGCTCCGTGTCCCATCTGATGCGTCCCGGGGGGTCCGAGCCGCACAAGCTCTACGATGAGTCGGAGGTGCGCGACGGACGCCTCTACCTCTGTGGAGCGCTCGTCGCGTAGGAAGTTTCGACCCGTCCGATTCGTTTAATACAACGAGAAACATGAATTCGGAAACCAGAGAACTGATCATCATCGGCGGCGGCCCGGCCGGGTACACCGCAGCGTTGTATGCAGCGCGCGCGAACCTGAGCCCCATCGTGATCGAAGGGTTCGCCTGGGGCGGCCAGCTGATGATCACGAGCGACGTCGAGAACTACCCGGGCTACCCCGACGGCATCCTCGGCCCGCAGATGATGCAGGACTTCCGGCGCCAGGCCGAGCGCTTCGGCGCGGAGTTCGTGACGGACGACGTGACGAAGGTCGACTTCTCCGAGCATCCGTTCCGGGTCTCGGTCGGCGAGACCGACTACTTCGCCGAGAGCGTCATCGTGGCGACCGGCGCGAGCGCCCGCCAGCTCGGCCTCGACACCGAGCGCGCCCTGCAGGGCAAGGGCGTCTCCTACTGCGCGGTCTGCGACGCGGCGTTCTTCCGCGACAAGGAGGTCGTGGTCGTCGGCGGCGGCGACTCGGCCATGGAGGAGGCGATCTTCCTGACGAAGTTCGCGACGAGGGTCACCCTCGTCCACCGGCGCGACGAGTTCCGCGCGTCGCCGATCATGATCGACCGCGCGCGGGCCAACGAGAAGATCGAGTTCGTCACGCCTGCCCTCGTCGACGAGGTCCTCGCCGTGGACGGTCAGACGGCCGGCGTCCGGCTCCGTGACCTGAGCACCGGCGAGACGCGCGACATCCCGGCCGACGGGCTCTTCGTGGCGATCGGGCACGACCCGAACACGAGGCTCTTCCTCGACCAGCTCGACCACGACGATGCCGGCTACCTCGTGACGAAGCCGGGCTCGACGGAGACGAACATCGACGGCGTCTTCGCGGCCGGCGACGTCGTCGACCACACGTACCGGCAGGCCGTCACGGCGGCCGGGAGCGGTTGTATGGCCGCGCTCGACGCCGAGCGCTGGCTCGCCGCGCGCGAGGGCCATCCCGCCACCGCGCTCGCCGCGCCGCGCCAGGGCTAGCCGAGGCTCCCGCTAGGCTCGGCCGATGGCCGAGTGGATCGACCTGCTCGACCCCGATGAGCAGGCGCTCCAGGACGCGCTTCCAGGCGAGATCCACGAGCGCGCGCTCGAGCAGCTGCTCCTCCCCACGAAGCACGATGACGAGCCGAGGCCGCGACTCGAAGGTCACGACCGCTACGTCTTCGGCGTCTTCCTCGTCCCGATCTGCATCCGCGAGGAAGACCGCGTCTTCTACCAGGAGGTCGACCTGATCGCGACCCGCGAGCGGCTCGTGACCGTCCGCAAGACGCCCGAGCAGGGCTATCCATTCGATCTCGAGTCCGCTCGGGAATCGGCCGCGAAGGAGGCGGAGCCCCGAGTCGGGATCATGGTCTACCGGCTGGCCGACCTGATCGCCGAGTACTTCCTCGACCTGGTCGACGCGCTCGACGACGAGATCGACGAGCTCGAAGACGGGATCGAGCGCTGGCCGCCGACGCAGATCCGATCCCGCATCTCGGCGCTCCGCCACGACCTGCTGCACGTGCGGCGAACCGTCGCGCCGACACGCGACGCGATCCGGCGGGTCATCGACCGCCGGATCGAGGTCGGCGAGCAGGCGGGCGGCCCGGTGCTGCCGCGCGAGGTCGAGCTGGACTTCGCGGACGTCTACGACAAGCTCCTGCGAGCCGTGGACGGGCTCGACCTCGCACGCGACCTCCTGGCGAGCGCGCGCGACTACCACCAGGCGAAGATCGCGAACGACCAGAACGAGGTCACCAAGGCGCTGACGGTGATCGCGTCGCTGCTGCTCCTCCCGACGTTCATCGTCGGGCTCTACGGCCAGAACTTCCGGCGCATCCCCGAGCTCCACTGGGGCTTCGGCTACGCGTGGAGCTGGGCGCTGATCATCGGGACGACGATCGCCCAGCTGCTGTTCTTCCGCTGGCTCGGCTGGATCGGCAAAGGGCCGGTGGAACGCCCGAAGCTCCCGCCCCTCGCGAGCCTCGACCCGCGCACGCTTGCGGGCCGACGTCGACGCGAGCACTGAGGCACCGCTTGCCGTGCCGACCTCAGGGCACCCGGTTCCGCCCTGGTGCCGGTCTGAAACGACCGGTCGACCCGATTGAGGCAGTCCGAGTCTCGGATCGGGGGCTACCATCGCCGCGTGCCGTACTTCATCTGCCCGAACTGCAAGGAGCGCTCGGTCGACCACGACCGGCTCGAGGGCCTGACCCAGCAGGCCGTCGCCTGCCACCACTGCGGATTCGGGTTCCTGTTCGAGCTGCTCGAGGACTACTACCCGGCGCCGAACACCGGCTTCGTCGTCTGCGACCAGCAGGCGCGCGTGCTCGCGGCCGGGCGCGACGTTTTCGAGCTCTCGGGCTATCGCGAGCAGGACTTGATGGGCCGAGACGTCACGGAGGCGCTCGGGCTTTCCGGCTTCGACGGGCAGAGCCCTGCGAAGGTCGCGCTCGAATGGGGCGTCCGGCGCATGGGCCAGCAGCTCGAGTTGCTCACGCGAGTCGGCCACACGAAGCCCGTCACGGCGGACTTCTTCCCCGCCTACGACGACGACGGCGGCCTGCTCGTGGCGATCACGCCGCGCTAGCCAGCTCTCCCTCGACCCACGCCTGCAGCTCCTCGAGCGCGGCCAGCGCCGACTCGAGCTCGCGGAGCTCGGCACGCGTGGCGCGTTCGTCGATCCCGCCGAGCAGTCCGAGCGCTTCGAGCCGCTCGATGGCACTCTCGCTCAGCTCGGCTCGGGCCCGCTTCTCGATCGCGGCCTGCTGCAGGCGGGAGCGCGTTCGCCCGGCGTGGGCGGCCAGGCTCGCCGCCTCGCCGGCGAGGGCGTCCGCGTAGATCGCCAGCTCGACCGAGCGCACCCGGAACAGGCTAGGCGCGCAGGTGTGACGTGACTGTGCCGGCTTCGACCCGACTTGCAGGACAGAGGTCGTTCAGCACGCAGGCCTCGCAGCGCGGCGCCCGCGCGATGCAGACGCGCCGCCCATGCCAGATCAGGAGGTGCGGAAAGACGTTCCAGTAGCGCCTGGGCACGAGCCGCAACAGGTCGCGCTCGATCTTGACGGGGTCGTCCTTCCTCGTCAGCCCGAGCCGCTGCGAGAGCCGCCGCACGTGCGTGTCGACGACGATCCCCTGCGCCTCTCCTCGCTCGGCGACGACGACGTTCGCCGTCTTGCGCGCCACGCCCGGCAGCCGCAGCAGCTCGTCGATCGTGTCGGGGACGCGGCCGTCGTAGTCCTCGACCAGCATCTGCATCGTCCCGCGGATCGCCTTCGTCTTCTGGCGGAAGAAGCCCGTTGCCCGGATGTCGTTCTCGAGCTCCTCGACCGGCACCGCGAGGTAGTCCTCGGGGCGGCGGTACTTCTCGAAGAGCCGCTCCGTGACGCGGTTGACGTTCACGTCGGTCGTCTGCGCCGAGAGCATCACCGAGACGAGCAGCTCGAGCTCGCTGCGAAATTGCAGCGCGATGGTCGCGTCCGGGTGCTCGGCGAGGAGCCGCTCGACGATCGGGACGATCCGCTGCCGCTTCGGCCCGACCCGCCGCCGCGCCTCGGCGACGTAGCTCCGCGCCATCAGCCCTGCTTGCGCAGGCGCGGGCCGGCGCAGACCAGGTTCAGCGCGGGGCAGTCGGCGCAGGCGAACTCGCTCGGCGTCGGGCGGAACTCGCCCGCGTTGATCGCGGCGATCGCGCGCGACAACTCCGCCTCGAGCTCCGACGCCTGTTCCGCCAAGTAACAAGTTGTTACAAGGTCGTCCGGGCGCTCGAGGAACTGGTAGACGACCTCGACCTGCCCGGCGCCTGCGCGGAAGCAGGCCAGCGCGTAGACGAGGCGCTGCAGCCGGTAGTCGCGCTCGACGACCTCGCCGGGGCTCTCCTCGTCCAGCCAGTTCGTCTTGTAGTCGACGACGAGGGCGCGGCCGGCGTCGAGCTGCAGGACGTCGAGCCGGCCGTGGAGCAGAACGCCGTCGTGCTCGAACGCGAACGGCCGCTCGGCCGCCGCTCCCGTGAGACCGGCGATCGTGCGCGCGAGCTCCGAGTCGCAGTAGGCGGCGACGAAGCCGCGGATCCGCTCGACCTCTTCGTCGGTCGCGGCCGGGTAGCGGGCCCGGACCTGGTCGGCGAGGTCGGCGGGCACCTCCGGCGCACGCAGGTCGACGCGCTCCAGCAGCGCGTGCACCGCGTCGCCGACCTCGGTCGCAGCGAGGCCCTCGTGGCCCGGCACCGAGCTGGCGGCGTCACGCGCACGCAGGCCGATTACCCGCTCGGCGAAGTAGCGGTACGAGCACTGCTCGAAGAGCGAGAGCGCCGAGTACGAGAGCCGGCGCACGCGGTGCAGCGGCGGCCGCGGGACGTCCGCGAGCGGCGCAAGTGTCGGCGCCTCCAGCGCCCCGCCGCCGTTCTCGGCCACCGCGAAGAGCTCGAGCTGCTCCACGCCCAAAACCGGCTCCTCGACGGCCCGCGGCGCCTCCGCGTAGCGATCGACCCGGAGCAGCAGCCGTGCACCGTCGCGCTCGAGCACCGCGTCGGCGAGCTCGTCCGCTTCGAGCCGGTCGAGCACCCAGCCGATCGGCGTGCCCGCATCGGCCGCGCCCTGCGAGGTCGCCCCGGAGACGATCAACCGGTCGATCGCGCGCGTCATCGCGACGTAGTAGAGGCGGCGACGCTCGGCCTCCTCCGCGTCGCGCTCCGCTGCCTTCACCGCCTCGTACTCCTCCGTCGGCAGCCGCTTCCCTGAAGCCGGATCCGCGACCCGGAAGCCGAGTCGCCCGTCCGGGAGGCAGAGGATCTCGTCCGCGTCCGAGCGACTCCGGTCGCGTCCCGCGTCCGCGACGACCACGACCTTGAACTCGAGCCCCTTGGCCGAGTGGATCGTCAGGAGCCGGATCACGTCGGTGCCTTCCTCCTCCGCCACGGCCTCGAGCTCCGACGCGCCGACGGCGTCCTGCTCGGCGACGAAGCGGACGAAGCCCTCGACGTCCGGCCCGCGCAGCTCCTCGTACGAGCGGGCGAGCCGCGCGAGCTTGCGCAGGTTCGCGTAGCGCCGCCGCCCGTCCCACTGCGCGAGCACGGCGAGGTCGTAGTCGTGCTCGCAGACGATCTGCTCGCAGAGCCGCTCGAGGGTCAGCGACGACGCCCGGGCAGCCAGCCGCTCGTATCGCTGGAGGAAGGCGCGGAAGAGGCGCGCGTCACGCTCGGTGAGGCTCGCCGGAAGATCGTTCTCGAGCCCCGCGAACAGCGGCCGCTTCGGCGCAGCCCGCCGCAGGAGCACCAACCCGTCGTTGGAGATCCCGACGAACGGCGACGCGAGCACGCTCACCAGGGCCTCGTCGTCGTAGCGGTTGTGCAGCAGCCGCAGGTACGCGAGCAGGTCGACGACCTGCTGCTGGTGGTAGTAGTCGCGCCCGGTCGCGCGGAAGGTCGGCAGCCCGGCGGCGCGCAGCTCCTCCTCGTAGAGCCGCGCATCGGTGCCCGCGGCGAAGAGCAGGACGATCTCGCCGGGCTCTGCCTCGCCCGAGTCGACGAGCTCGCGCACGCGCTGCGCGATGTGACGCGCCTCCGCGGCGCGCCAGTGGGTGCCCGAGCCCTTGTAGCTGTCCTTGTCGGTGACGAGCAGCTCGACCGCCGGCCCGAAGGCCGGATCCGGGAACCGCCCGGCCGCCGCGAGCGGCTGGAACGACTCGCCGAAGTCGGCGGAGAAGAGGTGGTTGATCACCTCCAGCACCTCGGGCCGCGAGCGGTAGTTCTGCGTCAGCGCGAGCACGCCGCCCGCCTGCTCGCGCCGCTCGCGGAAGACCTCGACGTCCGCGTGCCGGAAGCGGTAGATCGACTGGAACTCGTCGCCCACGAAGAACAGCTCCGCGTCGTCTCGAGCCAGGAGATCGACCAACTCACACTGGAGCCGGTTCGTGTCCTGGAACTCGTCGACCATGATCGAGCGGAAACGCCAGCTCTCGCGCTCGCGGATCTCGTCGTGCTCGCGGAGCAGCTCGCGCGCCAGGAGCTGCAGGTCTTCGAAGTCGAGCGCCGACTCGCGGTCTTTGGCCGCCCGGTACGCGCGATCGTAGGCGAGCAGGAGCTCCTGCAGCTCGGCGCGGTCTCGCACCGCGAGCGCCTCGAGCGCGGCCAGCTCCACGGCCCGGGTCGCATCGTCCAGACCCTCCACCGCCCGGAAGTCCGAGAGGTCGAGCAGGGCCTCCGGCCCGGGCGGCGAGTCCAGGAAGCGCAGCATCTCCCCGGCGCCGGCCTCCTGCGCGCAGGCGCGGAGCTCCCCGAGCCGCTCGTCCAGCTTCGGGTCGTCAGGCGCCTCGAGCCGCAGCGGCAGCCCCGACGAGCGCAGCGTCTCGTGCACGCCCGTCAGCATCCGCCGCAGCCGGCGGCCGCCGTACGAGGCGAGGAGCCGCAACCGCGCCGCCGCGTGCTCGCCGGAGCAGAACTCCTCGAGCGCCGTCCGGAAGGCCTCGCCGCGGAGCACGCGCCCCTGGCTGTCGTCGAGGACGCGGAAGCGCGGGTCGATCCCGGCCGCGAACGGATATGCGCGCAGCAGGCGATGGCAGAAGCCGTGGATCGTGGAGATCCAGGCCGCGTCGAGCTCACGCGCGAGGTCGTGCCGGTCGAGCTCCTGGAGCCGCTTCCGGATCCGCCCGCGCAGCTCTCCGGCCGCCCGCTCGGTGTACGTGATCACGAGGATCGAGTCGACGTCGAGCCCGCGCTCGCACACGGCGCGGCAGAACCGCTCGACGATGACCGTCGTCTTGCCGGTCCCTGCGCCCGCCGAGACGAACACGACGCCCGGCTCCTCGATCGCGCGGAGCTGCTCGACGTTCGGCGCTTGCTCCACCACGCTCACGTCCGCTTCACCCGGCACATCGGCCACAGCTCGCACCAGGTCGGGCACGGGAAGCCGTTCTTCGGATCGTGGCGCACGTCGCCCTCGCGGATCCGCGCCACCGCCGTCCGCGCCTGCTCCTGCGCTCGGTCGATCTGCCCCCAGAACGCCTCCTCGTCCACGTAGTCGTTGCGCGGGTAGCCGGGCACGCCGTCCTCGCGGGCCTCGGCCCGCAGCAGCCCGCGCGCGATCCCCTCGCCGGCGAGCGCGCGGTAGACACCCCCGAGCGGCTCGATCCCGACGAGGTCGCGCAGGACGAGCATGTAGAGCGGGATCTGCAGGTGCAGCTCATCCTCGATCCGCCTCGCCGAGTACGCGGACGTGCCGGACTTGTAGTCCACGACGACCCCCCGCGCGCCGAACGGGTCGCGGTCGATCCGGTCGATCTTCCCGGAGACGGTGAAGCCGCCGAGGTCGAGCCCGCGCTGGAACTCCTGCGCCGAGCGCTCGTAGCCGAACGAGACCTCGAACCGGTCGGGGACGAGCGGCGACTCCGACTCGGCCTCGCGCCGCACGAACTGCTCCAGGTCGCGTGCGAGGCTCTCCTCCAGCTCGCGCCGTTCGAGCTCGGGGAAGTCGAGCCGCACGTGCGCCGCCAACGCCTCAGCGAGGCACTCGCGGAGAAACTCGAGCGCGTCGGGAAGCGTCTCGGGGCGGACGCGATCGGCGCCGGTCCGCTTCGGGAGGCCCTTGAAGAACGCGAACAGCGTGCCGTGCGCCACGTTCCCGCGCAGGCGCGCGTCGACCTCGGCGTCGATCGAACGCGGCGAGACCACCCGCTCGAAGAGCCACATGGACGAGCAGTCGCCGAAGCGCTCGAGATCGGTCACGGAGAAGCTCGTCTTCTGCCGGAGCTCCTCGAGAACGGCCGGGTGGGTCAAGCGCGTCGGCCGCCGGAAGGCTGAGAGCGCGCGGTCGAGCCTTCGGTCCCAGCCGTTTGCGCCGGCGACCGCACGCGCCGGCTTCGGGTCGGCGGCTGCGAGCGACGCCACCGCCCGGACCCGCTCACGCTCGTTCGGCGCGGCCTCGAGCTGCCACGTCAGAGAAGACAGCGCCCGGCGCTTCGTCCAGCGCTCGACCTCGTCCGCTGGGAACAGCGAGCGCGTCTCGTCCCAGAACGGGCTCGGCTCGCGGGGCGCGCCCTCGTCGGTGGCCGCTTCGCGCACGAGGTAGAGGCGGCGAGTCGGGCGGGTGCAGGCGGTGTAGAAGAGGTAGCGGTCACGCGAAACGGGGTCGGTGCGCAGCAGGCGCGCGCCACGCGATGTCCGCTCGAGCTCGGCCTTGCGCTCCTCGTCGAGGAACGGCGAGCTCTGGGCGCGGCGCGGCAGCTGCCCTTCCTGGAGCCCGAGGACGAACACCACCTCGAACCGGCGTGTACGGGCGCGCAGCAGGTCGAGCACGGCGACGCGTCCCGCCTCGCCTGCCGCGGGCGGGCGGATGGTCGAGTGGTCGAGGAGCGCGAAGGCCTCTTCGCGCGTCAGCTCCTGTCCGAGCTCCTGCCAGCCCTCGAGCTCGTCGAGGAGCCGCGAGACCTGCTCGTGAGCGCGCAGATCGACCCGCGCAGTCTCGGTCGTCGGCGGCGAGTGGAGGCCGTACGAGCGCTCGACCATCGCGCGGGCGAGATCGCGGACCGCGGCCACCGGGTCTTCCGCGGCCCGAAGCTGCTCGAGGTGCGGCAGCGGCTGGCCGCGAAGCTTCAGAACCTCCTCCTCGATGCGGGCAGGCGCGTTCACCGCGCGGCCGCGGAGCCGCCCCTCGAGGAAGTCCGCGTGCTTGCGGGTGAGGCCCGAGTACGGGGAGCGCAGGAACGAGAACAGGTCGCGCCGGTCGCCGTCCAGCCACGCGTAGCGGAGGAACGACAGCAGCGCCTGCCCGAACGGCGTCTGCCCGAGGCGGACCCGGCCCTCGAGCGCGTACGGCACGCCGAGGGTCGAGAACGCGGTGTCGAGCGCGGCGCGCCAGCGGTCGAGGCTCGGGCAGACGACGCCGATCTCCTCGGGCGCGGTCCCGGCCCGCAGCAGCGCGAGGATCTCCTCGGCGACGAGCTCGAGCGTCCCGCGTAGCCCGGCGCCCTCGAGAAACCGCAGCGAGCCGTCGAGCTCCACGCTTGGCGTCCGATGTTCCGCGCGGCCGAAGAGCCCTCGCTCCACGTGCGCGAGCACGGGGAACCGTGCAGCGGGGTTCGGCGGCAGCTCTTCGACCTCGCCGGCGAGGCGCGCGAGGTCCTCCTGCGTCCGCTGGAGCGAGACGAACGCGTCCCGTCCGGGCTCGTAGGGGAGCGAGACCGTGACCTCGGAGCGGCCGGCGAGCGCTTCCAAGAGCGACCACTCCGCCCCGGTCAGGTCCTCGAAACCGTAGGCGAAGACGGGCCGTCCGTCCCAGGCCTCGAGCTCGCCGGCGACCCGCTCTGCCGCGTAGCGCCGCTCGAGCTCCCGGTCCCAGAGGCCGAGCCGGTCGAGCTCCTCGCGATACGCCGTGTAGAGCTCGGCCAGCTCACCGTCGAGCTCGCCCGGCTCGAGCAGCGCGGCCTCGAGCTCCGCGACCGTCGAGCCGAGAGCGTCTGCGAACCCTGCGAACCGGGCGGAAGCACCGAGCTCTGCCCCGGCCACGACGCGCCGGAGCAGCAGGCTTCGCTGCGCGCTCGTGATCACGGGCCGGTGCGCGCCGTTCGACCGCGCCAGGCGCCCGAAGACGTCGTCGAACGTTCCGATCGAGCCGCTCATCAGCGCGCCCGCCTGCGCGAGGAGCTCGCGCTCGGCCCGGTCGACGTCCGGCCGGTTCGGCACGATCAGAAGCGGATCGGCCTCGAGCGCGCCCAGATAGCGCTCGAGAAGAAGCGCGACCTTGCCGGCGTTGGCAGGCCCTGCGAGCAGGCTGAGGCCCATCGGCCCCATCCTAGTAACGGTCTCGGACCGCGCCGAGGGGCGGATTTTCGGCCGCCCCTCGGGATCAGATCAGGTCAGGCCGCGGTGGCCGACTTCGGCCGGCGGCCGCGGCGGGCGACGGCCTGGCCGGGAAGCTGCCCGGCGCAGTTGTCGCAGAGATCGGCCTGCTTCGAGCCGCGGCGGGCGTCGACGAAGTTGAGACGCATCGTCGCGCCTTTTCCTTCCTGAATTTCGCTCCCGCAGTTGTCGCAGACGAGCACTGTCTTGCGTGCCAAGTCGACCTCCTCAGTCAAAAGGGAAAACCCTCGCTCGATTTCCTGGTCGCGCGAATACTACGCAGCTTTGCGCGCCCGCCGAATTCGATGCGAACGAAGTAGTGCAAGCACCGCCTGCTCTTCGGCGTCGAGACCGACATCTCGCGCGCCGACGACCCGTAAATGGCGCGGCCTAAAGTCATCAACCGTTCGGCCGTCGAGATACTGGTCGATAACGGCGGGGCTGACGTAAGAAGCCCGCGCAACCGCCGGCGTATTCCCGAGCCGTTCGCCGACGCCCCTCATCACCGACGCGATCACGCGCTTCGATTCCGTTTCGGTCTCGGCGACGCCGTGCTCGCCGAGCGCGATCGCGGCCATCAGCGTCCCGCCCCAGGTGCGGAAGTCCTTGGCGGTGAACTCCTCGCCCATGTATTCCTGGATGTAGTCGTTGAGCCGCTTGCCGGTGAGATTGCAGACCCCGGTCCCGTTGCGATAGCGGAAGAGGACGCGGCCCCCCTTCAGCGACTTCAGCTCCCGCATCGCCTCGGCGAGCTCGTCGTCGACGAGGGCCGTCCGGATCAAGGCGCGGTGCTTCGCCCGAAAGCAGAACGTGATCCGGCTGCCGCGCACCGTGACGTGGCTCTTGCGCAGCGTCGTGATCCCGAAGGTGCGGAACTTCTTCGCGTAGCGCTCGTCGCCGACCCGGAACCAGCCGAGGTTGATCAGCCGCACCGCGAGCGCCGCCGTCCATTCCGGCTCGAGCGGCTCGACCTCCATGTGCTCCGCCATCGCCGCGCGCAGGTCGGGCAGCTTCTCGGCGAAGCGGATCAGCTTGTCGAACTTCGCCTGCTCCTGCCGCGCGCGGAAGTCCGCGTGGTAGAGGTACTGCATCCGGCCGGCACTGTCGTAACCGGTCGCCTGCAGCTTCGCGTAGGGCCCCGCCGAGATCCGGACGTCGCGCCAGGCGGGCGGGATGCGGAGCGACTCGATGCGCTCGAGCGCCTCTTCGTCGGCGATCGGCCGGCCGCGCGCGTCGACGTAGCGGAACCGTCCGCGCGATCCGAGCCGCCTCCATCCGAGTCTCCGGGCCATAGAGTTTCCCGTTGTTGCCGCGAAGGGCGTACTCCTAACCCCGGGGGAGGTGGGCAAGGCGAAGACGATCGTGGTGCTGGAGGGCGACGAGACCGGGCAGGAGCTGCTCGACGAGGCGCTGCGGGTGCTCGCTCCGGAGGTCACCGGGCTCGAGCTCGGCTTCGACCGGTTCGACCTCTCGCTCGACGCTCGCCGGGAGACGAAGAACGAGGTCGTCCACCAGGCGGCGGCCGCGGTGCGGGAAGCCGGCCTGGGGCTGAAGGCGGCCACGGTCACGCCCGAAGGAGCCGGCGACGTGGGCTCGCCGAACCGGATCCTGCGCGAGGACATCGACGGCCGGGTGATCGTCCGGACCGGGCGGCGGATTCCGGGAGTGATCCCGCTGGGCGGCGTGCACGCGCCGATCTCGGTCGTCCGGATGGCGGTCGGAGACGCGTACGGCGCGAAGGAGTGGCGCGAGGGCGAGCGCGACGACGAGGTCGCGTTCCGGACCGAGCGGATCGAGCGGCGGATCTGCCACTCGGTCGCCGAGTTCTCGTTCCGGCTCGCCGAGCAGACGGGCGCGAAGGTCTTCGGCGGACCGAAGTACACCGTCAGCCCGGTCTACGAGGGGATGCTCAAGGAGGAGATGGACCGCGCCGCCGAGCGGCATTCCGAGGTGCGGTACGAGCCGCAGTTGATCGACGCGACGTTCGCGCTGCTGCTCGCGGCGAGCGGCGAGCCGATGGTGATTCCGGCGCTGAACCGCGACGGGGACATCCTCTCCGACCTCGTCTTGCCGCTGTTCGGCTCGATCGCAGGATCGGAGTCGCTGCTCGTCGCCTTCGGCGAGGACTACGTGCCGACGGTCGTGCTCGCGGAGGCGGCGCACGGGACCGCTCCGGCGCTGAAGGGCAAGAATGTCGCGAACCCGATGGCGATGATCCTGGCCGGAGCGGCGCTGCTTCCGTACCTCGGCGACGAGGGCCAGGCCGCCGGGCGCGCCATCCGGGAGGCCTGTCTCGAGGCGGTCGCGGAAGGGATCCGCACGGCAGACCTCGGCGGTCACGCCGGCAC
>DATDMJ010000068.1:0-41641 GCA_036518855.1 Gaiellaceae bacterium
GGCGCGGCTCCAGGGCGCCTTCTCGGTGGTCGCGCTCGCGCACGACAAGCTGATCGGCTTCCGCGACCCCTTCGGCTTCCGGCCGCTCTGCCTCGGCCGCAGCGAGGACGGCGACTGGATCCTCGCCTCCGAGACCTGCGCCCTCGACCTCGTCGGCGCGAAGCTCGAGCGGGAGATCGAGCCGGGCGAGCTCGTCCTGATCGACGACAAGGGCGTCCATTCCCGGCAGGCCCTCGAGCCCACGCGGCGTGCGCTGTGCATCTTCGAGTTCTTCTACCTCGCGCGGCCTGACTCGCGCCTGGAGGGGATCGAGGTGCACGGCGCCCGGATCCGCATGGGCGAGCGGCTCGCCGCGGAGGCCCCGGTCGACGCCGACCTGGTCATGCCGATCCCGGATTCGGGCACCCCGGCCGCGATCGGCTTCTCGCGCGCGAGCGGGATCCCCTTCACCGAGGGCCTGATCAAGAACCGCTACGTCGGCCGCACGTTCATCCAGCCCGACCAGGGCCTGCGCGAGCAGGGCGTGAAGCTGAAGTTCAACCCGCTCGGCGAGGTTGCGGGCAAGCGCATCGTCGCGGTCGACGACTCGATCGTGCGCGGCAACACGACGCGCAAGATCGTGCAGATGCTCTTCGAGGCGGGCGCGGCCGAGGTGCACATCCGCGTCTCGGCGCCGCCCGTCATCAGCCAGTGCTACTACGGGATCGACTTCGCCCAGGAGGACGAGCTGATCGCCTCCTCGCGCTCCGTCGAGGAGATCCGCGAGCACATCGGCGCGACCTCGCTCGCCTACCTCTCGCTGGACGGGCTGCAGGAGGCGACGCGCAGGCCGGAGTCCGAGCTCTGCCGCGCCTGCCTCACGCGGGATTACCCGACGGCAACCCCGCGTGAGGGCGCGAAGCTCAGGTTCGAGGTCGTCTAGCTACTGCTCGAGCACGCGGCTCGCCTTCGCGATGCCGCGGCTGACGAAGTAGAACGAGACGAGAACGGTCGTCAGGATCGTCCACATCCGCGTGTCGACGCTCTTCGCGGAGATCCAGATGATGATGAAGACGATCTCGATGAACGCCAGGAGCGCGAACTCCGCGTTCCCGGGGACCGGCATCCGCGCGCCGGAAGGGATGGTCGGCATCCCCATCGAGGGACGGGTGCTCGTGCCTTCGGGCTCTTCGGGTGTGGTTGACATTTCGGGGTGCTCCTTTCGTCAGGCCGCGCGGCCGGGGACGTGCACGATCTCCAGCTTGATCCCGTCGGGGTCGTAGAAGAACACCGCGTAATACCCCGGGATGTACCCGTATTCCTGCGGCTCGCTCTCGATCGCTGCTCCCTGCCCGCGGAGCCATTCGGCCCGCTCGTTGACTGCCGCCCTCGACGACGCCTCGATTGCGAGGTGGTGCATCCCGACGCGGTAGCGGTCGTGCGGCTCGTCGGCCTCGGTCTGGGACTCGCGCAGCCCGATCGAGGTGCCGGGGCCCGCGAGGTACCAGATCGTCTCGCCGCGCTCGCCCTCGACCTCGCCGACCCGGTGAAAGCCGAGCGGGCCCAGCAGCTGGCGGTAGAAGGGCAGGCTGCGCTCGATCGACGAGACGACGAGATCGACGTGGTGGACGCCCGAGGAGCGCATGTAGCAGCCGCTGCAAGGTTCCGCGCGACACAAGGCGTTCCTGCTGCAATATCCGGCGGCCTTGGTGCTCTTCCACTACCACCTGGTCACGAGCAACGTGCGCGAGGTCGAGGCGCGATATCTCGCCCGGCTCGGCTTCCGGCTCGTCGCGCGGTACGGCCGGATCGGCGAGGACCAGGTGCACTACGAGGCCGGCGTCTCGTGGGAAGAGCTCGAGGAGATGGGGTTCCGCCACCGGCTGAGCGAGCTCGAGCGCGGGTCGGTCAACGTGGTCGTGCAGCCGGGCCAGTGGCCGCTGCCGCGGGTCGACCACCTGGGCGTTGCGCTCGAGGACGACGAGTTCCACGAGGTGCTCGAGCGGGCGAACGAGCTGCGGTTCCGGGTGCAGGAGTACCCGGGGCGGCGCACGTTCGTGGCCACCGACGCGGGCTACCGCGTGGAGGTACACCCGCAGCGCGACTGGATCGACGAGGTGCTCGAGAATGCGGACGAGCTGCGCCTCTCGGAGCTGCAGTTACGGGCGGACGACCCGAACGCGAAGGCGGACGCGCTGGTGCGCCTGCTGGATGCCCTGGGCGCCGAGGGCGAGGTGGAGATCGGCGAGGCGACGGTGCGGTTCCTGGAAGGCGGCCCTCGAGGCCGGCCGGAGCTGTACGCCGAGCTGTTCGCCTAAATCCCGCGCCGTACGTCTCAGTCTCCGAATGCGCGCAATCGCACTAGCGGCGCTGGCGCTTGCCGCTCTTGCCGCCGGCGGGCCGGGGAGCCTCGACCGAAGCTTCGGCTCAGGCGGCAAGGTGCTGACGAAGATCGGCGAGGGCAGCGCCGGCCAGACGGTCGCGCTGCAGCGCGACGGCAAGATCGTCGTCGCCGGCGCCGCACACACGGGCTCGAACTGGGATTTCGCGCTCGCGCGCTACACGTCTCGCGGCAGGCTCGACCAGAGCTTCGGCCGCGGGGGCACGGTGACCACCGACTTCGGCTCGGACTACGACTACGCCTTCGCCATGAAGATCCAGCCTGACGGCAAGATCGTCGTCGCCGGATGGACCAACGGGTCTGGAGGGGGCCACGTCGCGCTCGCGCGCTACCGGCCAAACGGCTCGCTCGATCCGACCTTCGGGTCGGACGGAAAGGTCGTCGGGCCCCTCGGGTCCGGTTTCGCCCTTGCCGTGCAACGCGACGGCAAGGTCGTGGTCGGAGGCGCAGCCGACCGGAGCTTCGCCGTGTTCCGCTTCAAGCCTGACGGGTCGCTCGATCCCGGCTTCGGCACGAACGGTGAGGTGACGACGCCGTTCGACCTGGACTCGGCCGCCATCCGGGGGCTCGCGATTCAGTCCGACGGAAACATCGTGGCCGTCGGATCTGCGGTTGGGCACGAGGTCACCGAGTGGGCTCTCGCCCGATATACGCAAGAAGGCTCGCTCGACACGACATTCGGCGCCGGCGGCACGGTCACCGTTTTCGAAAACGCCCTCTCGAACAACCTCGCCGAAGCCGTGGTCTTTCAGGGCGACCGCCGAATTCTCGTCGCGGGAACCCAGCTGGAGCATGTCGCGCTCGCCGGGTTCCTTCTGAGCGGTGCGCTCGATCCCACCTTCGGCGTCGACGCCGGCGTCACGACCCTGGATTCCTATTCGACGACCCGCGCAGGCGAAGCAAGCGCAGTTCGACTGCAACGCGACGGGAAGATCGTGACCGCGGGCATCTGGGCCGACCTGGACATCCGCGAGTTCTTCGTCGCCCGCTTCAACCATGATGGCATTCCCGATCAGAGCTTTCGATCCCAGGGAATCGCCAAGACGGACCTGACCGCGGGCGAGGACAGTGCCTACGGACTCGTCCTTCAGCGCGACGGCAAGCTCGTCGCCGCCGGCGTCGCCGGCAACACCAATGGGAGTGATGGCAGCTTCGCGCTCGTGCGCTACCTCGCTTCGTCCGCGTGCCGCGTGCCCGATGTGCGCGGACGCCCGGTTGGCGTCGCCAAGCAGATGATCCTCCACGCACACTGTTCGCTCGGGCACGTGGCTCACGCGTTCTCGAGCTCGGTGCGGAAGGGGCGAGTGATCTCGCAGCGGCCATGGCCAGGATCGTCGCGGCCCGAGCACGCGCGAGTCCGGCTCGTCGTGAGCAGCGGCCGCCGCTAGCGGCTTTAGACTCGCGCCCGTGAGGGGGAGGACCTACGAGGAGGCCGGGGTCTCGCTCGCTGCCGCGGAGGAGGTCGTCTCGCGGCTGCGCGGCGCAGTCGAGTCGACAGGCGCTCAGGGGTTCGGCGCATTCGCCGGGCTCTTTCCGCTCGACGAGCGGCGGCTGCTCGCCGCCTCGACCGACAGCGTCGGCTCGAAGCTGATCCTCTCGCGCCGCGCCGGGCGGCTGCGCGACGCGGGGCGCGATCTCGCGGCGCACTGCATCGACGACGTGCTCACGTGCGGGGCCGAGGCGCTGTTCTTCCTCGACTACGTGGCGGCACACAGCCTCGACCTCGAGCAGGTGGCGGAGCTGGTCGAGGGCTGCGCCGAGGTCTGCCGCGAGGCCGGCTGCGCGCTGATCGGCGGGGAGACCGCGGAGCTGCCGGGTGTCTACCGCGAGGAGGAGCTCGACTTCGCGGGGACCTGCGTGGGACTCGTCGAACGCGCCGACCTGATCGACGGGTCGCGCTGCGAGCCGGGCGACGTCGTGCTCGGGCTGCCGTCCTCGGGGCTGCACACGAACGGCTTCTCGCTCGTGCGGGAGCTGATCGGCGACGGCGACTTCGACGCGGACCTGCTGCTCGCCTCGCACCGGCTCTACGTCGAGGAAGTGCGCGAGCTGCGCGGGCAAACGAACGTGAAGGCGCTCGCACACGTGACCGGCGGCGGGATCCTCGGGAACCTGACGCGCGTTCTGCCGGAGGGCGTCGGCGCCGAGATCGACTGGGACGCCTGGAAGCGGCCGCCGGTCTACGCGTGGCTCGACGAGCAGGGCGTCGCGGAGGAGGAGCAGCGGCGCGTCTTCAACCTCGGGATCGGAATGTGCGCGGTGGTTCCGCAAGCGCCGCCGGACGCGCTGGTGATCGGGCAGCTGACGTGATCGGCGTGCTGGTCAGCGGCGAGGGGACGAACCTGCAGGCGCTGATCGACGCGCGCCTGCCGATCGCCGCCGTCGCGAGCAACAAGCCCGGCGTGCGGGCACTCGAGCGGGCGGAAGAGGCCGCCATCACGACGGGCGTGTTCGAGGAGGACGACTACCGCGATCGCGACACACGGGACGCCGCGATGGCGGCCTGGCTCGCGGAGCACGGCGTCGACCTCGTCGTCTGCGCCGGGTACATGCACCTGCTGCGCGGCTCGTTCCTCGAGCGGTTTCCGGGACGCGTGATCAACACGCACTCCGCCCCGCTCCCGGAGTTCCCCGGGCCGCACCCGATCCACGACGTGCTCGCGGCCGGAGTCCCCGAGACCGCGGCGACCGTGCACTACGTCGACGGTGGCGTCGACACCGGCCCGGTGATCGCGGCCGAGCGGGTGCCGGTCGAGCCCGGCGACGACGAGCACAGCCTGCGCGCCCGGGTTCAGGCGGCCGAGCACCGGCTGCTGCCGCAGGTCGTCCGCGGTTTGATCGCGTGATTCGCAGGGCGCTCCTCTCGGTCTACGACAAGACCGGGCTCGAGGAGCTCGCGCGCGGGCTGGAGAGCCTCGGCGTCGAGCTCGTGGCCAGCGGCGGAACGGCGGCGTTCCTCGAGAAGGTCAGGATCGGCGTGACGCCGGTCGAGGACGTGACCGAGGTACCGGAGCTGCTGGGCGGCCGCGTGAAGACGCTGCATCCGCGGATCCACGCGGCGATCCTCGCGCGGCGCGACCGCGAGGACGACCGGGCCTCGCTCGACGAACACGAGATCCAGCCGTTCGACCTCGTCTGCGTCAACCTCTATCCGTTCCAGTCGGTCGTGTCGCGCCAGGCCGTTCGCGAGGAGGACGCGGTCGAGATGATCGACATCGGCGGGCCCGCGATGCTGCGGGCGGCGGCCAAGAACTTCGCCCACGTGGCGCCGGTTTGCCGGCCCGAGCGGTACCAGGAGATCCTCGCCGAGCTGCGGGCGCGGGGCGAGCTCTCGCTGGACACGCGGCGGCGGCTGGCGTCGGAGACGTTCTCGGTGACCGCGGCGTACGAGGCCGCGATCGCCGGCTGGTTCTCGGAGGCGGACGGCTTCCCGGACTCGTTCCTGCCCGTGTTCACGCGCGAGCTCGACCTCTCCTACGGCGAGAACCCGCACCAGCGGGCGGCGTACTACGCGGAGGTCGGGGCGCGGCGGCACCTGCTCTCGCGGGTCGAGCAGCTGCACGGACGCGAGCTGTCGTTCAACAACCTCAACGACCTCTCGGCGGCGCGGCTCCTGGCGCGCGAGTTCGAACTGCCGGCCTGCGTCATCGTGAAGCACGCGAACCCGTGCGGCGTGGCGGTCTCCGGGTCGATCGAGCAGGCGTACGAGCGGGCCCTGGCCGGCGATCCGGTGTCGGCCTACGGCGGGATCGTCGTGCTGAACCGGCCGGTTTCGGAGGCGCTCGGCGAGCGGCTCGCCGAGCAGTTCGTCGAGGTGCTGTTCGCGCCGGGCTACGACGAGGCGGCACTGCAGCGGCTGCGGGAGAAGCCGGCGACGCGGATCCTCGAGGACCGCGAGCGGCGGCTCTCGAACCCGGGCGAGCGCGACTACCGCCGGGTGCTCGGCGGCCTGCTCGTCCAGGAGCGGGACGCGGACGTCGACGACCGCGAGGGGATGGAGGTCGTCTGCGGCTCGCCGAGCGAGATGGGCTGGGGCGATCTGCTCTTCGCGTGGCGGGTCTGCAAGCACGTGACCTCGAACGCGATCGTCCTCGCGCACGACCTCCAGACGATCGGGATCGGGGCAGGCCAGATGAGCCGCGTCGACGCGGTTCGGATCGCTCTGGAGAAGGCGCGCGAGCACGGGCACTCGACGGCGGGCGCCGTGCTCGCCTCGGACGCGTTCTTCCCGTTCGCGGACGGGCCGCAGCTAGCGCTGGGCGCGGGAGTGTCCGCGGTGATCCAGCCGGGCGGCTCGAAGCGAGACGACGAAGTGATCGAAGCCGTCGAGCGTGCGGGCGCGACGATGGTCTTCACCAAGAAGCGCCACTTCCGCCACTAGGAGTACGAGGCGACCAGCGTGACGCGGCCCTTCAGGCCCGAGAGGTCGATCGTGCCCGACCCCACGTCGAAGCGGGTGAACGCGCGGCCGTGCAGGGCCACGCTGGTGATGCGCTTCCCGAGCGGAAGGCGCAGCCGTAGCCGCAACGTCTGCGGCTGCACGCGCCGCGGCACCGTCAGCTGCACGGAAACCGAGCCCTTGCGAGCCACCATGGAGTACGACAGCTTCCCGAAGCTCGTCGGGGCGCCGCGCACGACGATCTGCTTCCCGGGCAGCAGCCAGCGCCGAGGAGTCGAGTAGGCAAGCTCCAGGCCGTTCGGCACGCCGTCCGCCGCCCGCGTCTCGTGGACGAGCATCAGCCGCAGCGCCTCGAGGAAGAACGCGTTGTTCGCCGCGTTCGGCGGCCGGAACATCGAGCGGTAGTACTCGCCGTCGACGGGCCCGATCGTGGAGCCCTCGCCGGAGACGAACGTGTTCTGGGTCATGTCCGCCCCGAGCTTCCCGTAGAGGCTGAGCACGAGCTGGTCGGGCTGCTCGCTGTCGGCGAGGAAGCGCGCGAGGTTCGTCCCGTAGACGTCGTCCACCCCCGGCGCGCGGTAGCCGGCCTTACCCACGTTCGGAAACGCGCGGAAGCGTACGAGCCCGAGCAGCCGCGAGCCGTGCACGTTCATGTACCTGAGCAAGCCCGTCGCCGCAGCGCTCCCCGGCCGGAACAGCCCCGACGCGAGCGCGTACGGCATCACGAGGTTCCAGTAGCTCCCGCCGAGCGAACCGGTCAGCGCGTCGTACGGCGGCTGATACGAGTCCAGGAGCGCGATCGGGATGAAGAAGGAACCGTCCGGGAGCCATGAGGACGACAGCCCGATCGCCGCGCCGATGCCCGACAGGAGCTGGTCCGCCACGGCGGTCGCCTGCGCTGCGATCCCTGCATGCTTCGTCTCGGCCCAGACGCCGGCCATCGCCCGCAGCCCCTCCAGCGTGAGCGCCTGGTCGTGCAGGCCGAACACGGGAGTCGAGATGTCCACGCCGTAGCGCTCCCGCGGGAGCAGGCCGTTCGGGCTCTCGAGCAGCTGCTCCTGGAAGCGGCCGAGCGAGGCCTGCAGCGCCGGGGTGACCCGGTCGACGAACCGCACGTCGCCGGTGCGCCGGTAGTAGTCGGCGACTCCGGCCATGCGAACCCCCGCCGCGCGGTTCGGGAAGATGCTGGGCCGGTGCATCGCCTGGAGGACGATCTCGCGCTCCACCCCCGTGAACCCGTACTCCCCGAGCACCTCCGCGACGTCGACCATCTCCCACGACCAGCGCTCGTAGGCGTTCCCGAGGCTGTAGCGCCACGTGTGCAGCAGGTTCTGGATCAGGAGATTCCGCTCGGCGTTCATCACGTGCAGGTCCGGAACCTGAAGCCGAGCGCCACCGGCCAGCCGGTAGTTCCAGTATCCGGCGACCGATCGCCTCGCCCGCAGGTACTCGCGGCCGTCGAGCCGGAACTGCTTCGTCAGCGAAGGCCGCGCCAGCCAGGCCGCGTACACGGTCAGCGGCTTCCGCCGCGCCCGGAAGAGGACCGAGCCCGAGTCGAGCCTCCCCCCGGCGCTGTACACCATGAACGTCTTCCTCCCCGACCGCAGCTGATTCCCGACACGCCGCAGCCCGGACACCGACGGCAGGAACCGAACTGACCCTCTCGGGTCGATCCGCATCTTCACGAAGCTAACCAGCGAGCGCGTCTGTGGGATCCGCGTGGCGAACGACTCCTGCCGGTAATGGACGCCGTACGCGTCCTTGTAGCTCGTTCGCAGAATCGGCAGGTAGCCGCCCGCCAGCTGTGGCGTCGCGAGCCGTGCCAGACAGGAGCCGTAGCGCTCGTAGCCGCCGACGTCGACGGAGAGCCGCGCGCGCTTCACGAACTGGGAGACGATCTGGCTCCCGTCCGCGACGTGCAGGTCGACCGAGCGGAAGCCTCCGCGAGCCGTGGGCCGGCCGAACGCGAGGTAGTAGACCCCGCTGTCGGTGAGCCGGTTCGGCGAGTCGCCGGAGGGAGGACCCACGAGCATCAGCGGATGCAGGTACGAGCGCACGCGTTCGTAGCTCGGCCCGCCCGGCGCGTGGAGGAGCTGGTTGCCCCAGACGTCCTGATTCGACGCGAGCGCGTCGTTCACGAACGCGTCGTAGGCAGGGTCGGCCTGCGGCTGCGGGCACGAGGCAACGGAGACCCGCCGCGCCTGACCGGACGCGGGAAGAATGCCGACGACGGCCGCGAGCACGGCGAGGAGAACGAGCCTGGCCATGCCATCAGTGTTCCATCGGGGACGGCAGGCCGCCATCCGCGGCCCTATGCCTAAGGTGTTACGTTCCAGACCCGGAGGGAGCAATGACCGAAACGACCGCGCACCTCGACAGCCGCCGCCGCTGGGGAACCCTGGCGATCGTCGGCGCCGCGTTCTTCATGACCATCCTCGACGTCGCGATCGTCAACGTCGCGCTGCCGTCGATCGAGAAGGACCTGAACGTGAGCGAGACGACCGTGCAGTGGGTGCTGATCGCCTACGCGATCACCTTCGGCGGCTTCCTCCTACTCGGCGGCCGGATGGCCGACCTGCTCGGGCGCAAGCGGATCTTCATCGTCGGCCTGCTGCTCTTCACGATCGCCTCCCTGGTCTGCGGCCTCGCGGGAAGCATCGGCATCCTGATCACGGCACGCGCGGTGCAGGGGATCGGCGCGGCGATCATCTCTCCCGCGGCCCTCTCGATCGTCTCGACGACCTTCGAGGAAGGCGCTGAGCGCAACAAGGCCCTAGGGGTCTGGGGAGCGCTCGGCGGCTCGGGGGCCGCCGCGGGCGTGCTGTTCGGCGGGATCCTCGTCAAGTACCTGGGCTGGCAATGGATCTTCTACGTCAACGTCCCGGTCGGAGCGATCGTCCTCGCGCTGACGATCCCGTTCGTGCCCGAGAGCCGCGCCGAGCTCGGCCACCGGCGCTTCGACGCCGCCGGCGCGATCACCGTTACCGGCGGCCTCGCGCTGCTCGTCTACGCGATCTCGAAGGCTCCCGACGTCGGCTGGGGCTCGGCCCGCACGATCCTGCTGCTGATCGCCTCGATCGCGATCCTGGGGATCTTCGTCCTGATCGAGACGCGGACGACCGCGCCGCTGGTGCCGTTCTCGATCTTCCGGATCCGCTCCGTCCTCGCCGCCAACGTCGTCGGCTTCCTGCTCGGGGCGGTGATCTTCGCCAACTTCCTCGTCCTGACGCTGTACGTCCAGCAGGTGCTCCACTGGTCGGCGCTCAAGACCGGCGTGACGTTCCTCGCCACCGCCGGTACCACGGTGATCTGGGCCGGCGTGGCGCAGGCGCTGACCACCCGGTACGGCCCGCGCCCGGTGATCGTCATCGGGCTCCTGATCCTCGCGGCCTCGATGGGCTACTACACCCAGATTCCGGTGGACGGCCACTACTGGCCGGATCTGCTGCCCGCGTACCTGACCTTCGCGCTGGGGCTCGCGTTCTCGTTCGTGCCCGTCACGATCGCCGCGCTGGCGCAGGTGGAGGAGAAGGAAGCGGGGCTCGCATCCGGGCTGATCAATACGAATCAGCAGATCGGCGGTGCGATCGGCATCGCCATGGCCTCGACGATCTTCGTCTCGACCTTCAAGAACCTCGTCAAGAGCGGCCACTCCCCGGCGGCGGCGATCACCACCGGCTACCAGGACGCGTTCTGGGCGCTGATCGGCCTCGCGCTCCTCGGCGCGCTCCTGGCCTTCGTGCTTCTCCGGGGCCAGAAGGTCGAGGTGACCGAGGCCGAAGCCGAGCCCGCTCCCGCAAGGGGTTAGATTTGCCGCGCATGGCGCGGGAGTATCCGACCCTCACGGAGCTCGTGGGCAACACGCCGGTCGTCCGGCTCCAGCGGATGGTCCCGCCCGCTGCCGCGACCGTTCTCGCAAAGCTCGAGTTCCTCAACCCGGGCGGCTCGATCAAGGACCGGATCGCGATCACGATGGTCGAGCAGGCCGAGCGCGAGGGAAAGCTGAAGCCCGGCGGCACGATCGTCGAGCCGACCTCCGGCAACACCGGCACCGGCCTCGCGATCGTCGCGGCGCTGAGGGGCTACCGCTGCATCTTCACGATGCCCGACAAGATGAGCCGCGAGAAGATCTCGCTGCTCAAGGCCTTCGGCGCCGAGGTGATCATCTGCCCGTACGCCGTCGAGCCGGAGTCGCCGGAGAGCTACTACTCCGTCTCCGACCGGCTCGCCGAGGAGATCCCCGGCGCGTACAAGCCCGACCAGTACCGCAACGAGGGGAACCCCCGGTCGCACTACGAGTCGACGGGCCCCGAGATCTGGGAGCAGACCGGCGGCGAGCTCGACGCGCTGGTGATCGCGGTCGGCACCGGCGGCACGGTCACCGGGATCGCGCGGTACCTGAAGGAGCAGAACCCGGACGTGACGATCGTCGGCGCCGACCCGGAGGGCTCGATCTACACCTCCGGGCCCGAGGAGCAGCATCCGTACCTCGTCGAGGGGATCGGCGAGGACTTCTACCCGCAGACCCTCGACCGGTCGGTGATCGACCGGTGGGTCACCGTCTCGGACCGCGACTCGTTCCTGACCGCTCGCCGGCTCGCCCGCGAGGAAGGGCTTCTGGTGGGCGGCTCGGCGGGCACGGCGGCGTGGGCGGCGATCGAGGTCGCCAAGGAGCTCGGCGAGGGCAAGACGGTCGTGACGCTCTTCCCCGACGGCGGCCGCGCTTACCTCTCGAAGTTCTACGACGACAACTACCTGATCGAGCTCGGCTTCCTCGAGCGCGACGAGCCTGCACCGAAGGTGGCCGAGGTCGTGCGCTTCAAGAGCCGCGACGGCGAGGTGCCCGACCTGGTCACGATCGAATCGCACCAGAAGGTCGGCCAGGCGATCGACCTGATGCAGCGGTACGGGATCTCGCAGCTGCCGGTGATGCGGCACGACTCCGGCGGTTCGCTCGCAGACGTGGTCGGCTCCCTGCAGGAGCGCGGGCTGCTCGATCTCGTCTTCCGCAACCCGGACGCGCTGAACGAGGAGGTCGCCGCGGCGATGCAGCCGCCCCTCGCAGCCGTCGAAGCGGAGGAGTCGGTGGACGACGTGTTCTCGGCACTGAGCGGCGGCAGTGCCGCTGTGGTCGTCGCTTCGGCGGGGAAGCCGACCGGAATGCTCACCCGCTCGGACCTGCTCGAATACCTGGCGCATGGCCGTTCGAACGCTCGCTGACCTCCTCGAGGCCGCCTTCCCGGGCGATCACGTCTCGGTGGACGACCGCACCGGCGGCGGCGACCACTTCCAGGTGACCGTGGTCAGCCCTCGCTTCGATGGGCTCTCGCTGGTCGAGCAGCACAAGCTCGTCTACGACGCGCTCGCGGCCCCGCTCGCCGATGGCACCATTCACGAGTTGCGAATTTCGACGAAAGGGACGCAGTGAGAGACGAGATCAAAGAGGTCATCGAGGAGTCGGACGTGGCGCTGTTCATGAAGGGCACGCCGCAGTTCGTGATGTGCGGCAACTCGCAGCGAGCTTTGGAGGCGCTGCGGCGGGCAGGCGCGCCGGTTACCGCCGTCGACATCCTCCCCGACCCGCGCATCCGCCAGGAGCTCTCGGCGCTCTCCGGCTGGCCGACGATCCCGCAGGTCTTCGTCCGCGGCGAGCTCATCGGCGGCGCCGACATCGTCGAGGAGCTCGAGCGCAGCGGCCAGCTGGAGCAGACGCTGCACGAGAAGCTCGGCGACGAGTTCAGCTCGGAAGAGCGTGTAGTCGCGGTCAGCTGAGGAGCCAGAGCACGAGCGTCGCGACTCCGACCGCAGCCGCGGAGACCGGCGCCCAGGTTCGAGCCCAGGGGCGACGGTCGCCGGCGAGGTCCCGCGCGATCAGGGTCGCGACCGACCCGTGCGCCGTGGCGAGCGCGCCGACGCTGAGTCCGATCAACGCGGCGTAAGCACCCGGGCCGGAAGTCGCGAGCGCGGCGACCGAGGCGCTGACGGGAAGGTTGTTCGCCGCTGCCGCCGCAGCGCCCGTCCCGCCGGCCACGGCGAGCAGCGCGACCAAGCCGCCGCCGTGCAGAGAGAGCGTTGGAGCGAGTCGGTCGAGCGTCGCGAGCAGCCCGGCCATCTGCGCACCAATCCGCCAGGGCACGGAGAAGCCCGGCCGGATCGGCTCCGGCGCGTCCGCGTCGACCTCGTAGCGCTCGCCCCGGAGCCTCCGAAGCGGCACCAGCGCGCAGAGCGCCGCCGCGCAGAGCCCCGGCAGGAGCAGGTGGCCGAGAAAGGTGGCCGGCGAGAGCCCGAGCCGGCTCATCACGACGAGGTTGGTCGGATTCCCTTCCGGAACCGCCAGCGAGACGGCGTTCGCCACGGCGACCGCGCCGAGGAAGAACGGCGCCTGCGGAATCCGGCAGCGCTGCCCGAGCGTGCGCACGAGCGGCACCATCAACACGACCGAGCCGTCCAGCGACACGACGCAGGTGAGACCGGCCGAGACCAGGCAGACGAGCCCGTAGAGACGGCCGGTGCGGCCGCGAGCCGCCGCTGCCAGCGCCGTCGCCGCCCGCGTGGCCAGCCCGGCCCGCTCTGCCCAGGTGGCAACGGCCAGCGCCGCGGTCAGGAACGCGAGCATCGGCCCGATCGCGCGCGCCGTGTCCGCCGCGACGCCCCAGCCGGCCACGAGCACGGACGAGATTCCGGCTGCGAGCGCAACACCTGCCGAGGCGCGGCTCCGGGGCCAGATCGCCACCGCGGCGACCGCGACGGCTGCGAGAATGAGTCTGTCAAGCATGCTTAACCATTAAGGTTACTTAACTATGCCCCGGCCTCGCCGTCCTGCAAACGCGGTCGAGCCGCTGGTCGGCGTGGCGCCGCTGGTCAGCCGCTGGATCGAGCGGGTCCTGGCCTCGCACGAGCCGCAGCTCACGCTCGGCCAGTTCCTCGCCCTGCGGGCCATCTCGTCCGAACGGCTGACCGCAGCCGAGCTGGCTCGGCGCACGGGGGTCTCCGGGGCGGCCGTCTCGCAACTGGTGGCCGCGCTGGAGCAGGCGGGCTGGGTCGAGCGCACGCGGGCTGTGGACGACCGGCGCCGCCAGGGTCTCGCCCTCAGCGAGGACGGAAACCGCGTGTACGCGTCTGCGGCCCGGCTGGTTCACTCGCGTGTGGGAGAGCTGCTCTCGGCGTTGGCCCCGCCGGAGCTCGACCGGCTCGGCAGAGCACTGGAACGCCTCGAGCTCGCGCTCGGCGGCGCGCCGCCACCCCGACGACCACCGCCCCCACGCGGCAGGCCGAAGCCTCGCTAGTCGCGCCGCTTCAGATCGGGAGCGCCTTTTCGATCACGGCCTCCGTGGCCGCGGCGATCTGCCGGTGCCCGGCCGCGTTGGGATGGTCGCCGTCGCCCGAGAGGTAGTGCGTCTCGTCGTAGGCGTAGTCCGGGCCCTTGAACGCGGCGCGAAGGTCGACGTACGCCGAGCCGCTGTCGGCCGCCGTCGACCTGATGACGGTGTTCACCTCGTCGGTCACCGCCGCTGCCGCCTTGACGTAGGCATCACCCCGAGCGGCTGCGTACTGACCGCCCAGCCAGACGCTCCAGTAATCCAGCAAGACGACGAGCACCTTGTGGCCGGCGGTCAGGTCGTGCACCCGGCGCACGATCGCCGCCAGATTCTCTTGGATCGTCGGAATCCGCGGCGCATAGCAGTCGACCGAGGTGCCGCAGGACTTCGAGTAGGCGACATCGTTTGCGCCGACCTCGATCTCGATCGCGTCCGCGCTGCGGACGTGGTCGATCACGCTGCTGCCGGACTCGAGCTGGCTGAGCACATTCGACGTGGTGAACCCGGCGACGGAGTCGTTCGTGGCCGTCACCGTCTGGCCACTGCTCCCGGCCAGCCCGTCCGCCGTGAGCGGCGGATACGGCGTGCAGTCGCAGTTCGTGCCTCGCGGCACCGAGTCGCCGAGCGCGACGATGTGCCACGTGCGAGTCGTGCTGGTCGTAGCGGTCGAGGACCGCGAGCAAGCGGTGGCGACACAGCTCAGTGCGATCAAGCCTGCCGCCACGCAACCCGGACGGCGCACGCCGCGAGTCATTGAAGCAGGCTTTAGGGTCGCACTCGTGGACAGGCTCGTCACACGGCGGCAGCCGTCTCTGGAACAAGCGCTGGAGCTACTCGAGCGTCTCCGCGCCGAGGCACGGGCGCGGTCGATCGAGCTCGCAATGTGCGTCGTCGACGCGAGTGGCCACGTGATCGCGAGCCAGCGCATGGACGGCGCGCCGCTGGGAGCGCTGCAGCTCGCTTCCGGGAAGGCGTACACCGCGGTGCTCTGGGGCATGCGGAGCGGCGACTTCATGGAGAGCACCCAGCCCGGCGGAGCCGACTGGGGCTTCAACGCCACCGACGAACGGATCGTCGTCTACGCGGGCGGCCTGCCGCTGTTCGCGGACGGCGAGCTGGTCGGCGGGGCAGGCGCAAGCGGCGGAACGGCGGAACAGGACGAAGCGTGCGTCGCGGCTGCTGCAGAGGCGCTCGGGTTCACCACTGCGTAACCAGCCGGTGGTGGAGATTCCGGAGGTCGTTCGAGAGAAGGCGCTCGCCGTCCGCGCCGAGGCATGGCTGGACGCGCTTCCGGAGCTCGTCCGAAGCATCGAGCTCGACTGGCGGATCGCCGTCGGCCGGGCGTATCCGCACGCGACCGAGGCCTTCGTCGCGGAAGCATCGACCGAGGCCGGCGAGCCGGCCGTGCTGAAGCTGATCGTCCCGCGCAGCGGCGACGCGGCGGCCCGGGAGATCACGGCGTTGCGGCTCGCCGGCGGCGAAGGCTGCGCCCGCCTGCTCAAGGAGGACGCTGGCCGCGGCGCGCTCCTGCTAGAGCGGCTGGGCCGTCCGCTCTACGAGCTCGAGCTGCCGATCGGTCGGCGGCACGAGATCCTCGTCGCGGCGGCCAGGCAAGTCTGGCGCCCGGCGACGGGCTCCGCGCTGCCCTCGGGAGCGGCCAAGGCGGACGCCCTCGCGACGTTCGTCGCAGCCATGTGGGAGGAGCTGAGCCGGCCCTGCAGCCGAGCCGCGGTCGACCACGCGCTCGCCTGCTCGAGGCGGCGGCGGAGTGCGCACCGCGACGAGACCGCCGTTCTCGTCCACGGCGACGTTCACCAGTGGAACGCGCTCGAGGCAGCCGAGGGGTTCAAGCTCGTGGATCCCGACGGCCTCCTGGCGGAGCCCGAGTACGACCTCGGCATCATCATGCGGGAGGACCCGCTCGAGGGAGACCTGCGCGAGCGAGCCCGCTGGCTGGCGGAGACGACCGGCCTGGACGAGCAGGCGATCTGGGAATGGGGCGTCGTCGAACGGGTCTCGACCGGCCTGCTCGCGACCCGCGTGGGCCTGCAGCCGATCGGCCGGGAGATGCTCGCGGCTGCCGACGAACTGGCCGCCTGACAGCCCCGGTACGCTCTCTGCGTGAGCGAGCGAACGTTCGTCCAGCGGATCCACAATCCGCGGAACCGGACCTGCGGGTGCTCGCCCGAGTGCTGGTGCAAGCGCACCGCGATCGGTCGCGCGGTGCGCTGGTGGTTCCCCGGCCGCTACTTCGGCCTGCACCACAAGTCCGTGCCACCCGAGTGGAAACAGGCGCGGGCGTCGGACCGCTGACGCCTGCCCGCCAGCCTCAAAGCTCCTGATAGGAGTAGGTGCGGCCGTGTTCCACGGCCCCCACGACCAGACTGGCCACGATCTTCGACGCAACGACTTCCGGCGGAACCAGCCGCCCTTCGCGATGGAAGCCCTTGAAGAGATCGACGCTCGGCAAAACTTCGGGAGTCTGCGAACGCAGCGAGACCTGCATGTCGGTGTCGATCACACCTGGACGAATCGTGACGGCGCGAAAGCTCGGCGCCTGCTGTTCGGCAGCCAGGGCCTGGGTCAGCATCTCGATCCCCGCCTTGGCGACGCAGTAGAGGGCTTCCCCGGGTAGCGCTCGCTCGGCCGCGCCCGAGGAGACGTTGACCACGCGCCGCGACAGCTCCTCGTCGCTGAAGACGCGGCAGAAAAGGTTGGCCAGGCCGACGGACGCGGTGAGGTTGACTGCGAACGCTCGGGCGATGTCGTGTGCACCAAGCTGCCCCAACGTGCCGAACGGCTCCAGGGTCGCCGCGTTGTTCACGAGGCACACGGACTCCGGCGAGTCCTCCTTCAGCGCCTCGAAGGCGGGCCCAAGCCTCGTATCGATGTGTGCGGAATCGGCGAGATCGAACGGCACGAACCGGTAGCGATCTCCGTCGAGTGCCCGGTTGCTCGACCGGCCGACACCGAGCACCGTGAAGCCGCGCTCGAGGAGCTCGCGGCCGAGGGCAGCGCCGAGCCCGCGTGAGACACCGGTGACGATGGCCGCAGGCGGCACGGCCGAGGATGCTCTCAGAACTAGAATCGAGGCGTGGATTTCGAAACCCGCGCCATCCACGACGGGCAGGAGCCGGATCCGGCGACCGGTGCGATCACCGTCCCGATCTACCAGACGTCGACCTTCGTCCAGGAGGCCGTCGGCGAGCACAAGGGCTACGACTACGCGCGCGTCAGCAACCCGACCCGGACGGCGCTGCAGCTCTGCCTCGCCTCGCTCGAGGGCGCGGAGCACGGTGTCGCGTTCTCTTCGGGACTCGGCGCGGTCACGACGATCATGCACCTGCTCAGCCCGGGCGATCGCGTGGTCGGAGTCGCGGACGTCTACGGCGGCGTCTACCGGATGTTCTCGCAGATCTACGAGCCGAAGGGTTACGCGTTCGAGTGGGTGCCGGCCGCGGAGCTGAACGCTGATCCGGCCGCTCGGCTCGACGAGAAGACGCGGATCCTCTGGCTCGAGACCCCCACGAACCCGCTGCTCAACATCGTCGACATCCGCGCCTGCGCGGAGGCCGCCCACGCCGTCGGGGCCATGGTGGTCGTCGACAACACCTTCGCCTCGCCGTACCTGCAGCAGCCGATCGCCCTGGGCGCAGACGTCGTCGTGCACTCGACGACGAAGTACCTCGGCGGCCACTCCGATCTCATCGGCGGCTTCGCGGCGACGAACGACCCGACGATCGCGGAGCGGCTCTTCTTCCTGCAGAAGGCGCTCGGCGCGGTGCCGGGGCCGTTCGACTGCTGGCTCGTCCTGCGCGGGATCAAGACGCTCGCCGTGCGGATGCGGCAGCACTGCGAGAATGCCCACGCGGTCGCGGCGTTCCTCGAGCGGCATCCGCGCGTGGAAGGCGTGCTCTACCCCGGCCTGCCGTCGCACCCCGGGCACCGGATCGCGGCACAGCAGATGCGCGACTTCGGCGGCATGGTCTCCTTCCTCGCCGAGTCGGAGGAGGAGGCGGTCGGGCTCGTCGCCCGGACGAAGGTCTGGAAGCTCGCTGAGAGCCTCGGCGGCGTCGAGAGCCTGATCGAGCATCCGGCGCGGATGACGCACGCATCGACCGCGGACGCGCCGTTCGCGGCGCCTCGGAACCTCGTTCGGCTCTCGGTCGGGCTCGAGTCGGCGGAGGACCTGATCGCCGACCTCGAGGCGGCGCTGGTTCGCTCGGCGGCAGCAGCCGGCGCCTAGGCTAGGGCCCGCTGCGCTGCGCGGTGAACGTGCCGCTCACCTGACCGCCGGTGCCGCACGGGTCCGAGGCTTCGAGCGTGCCGGTGAGCGCGCCGGCGGCGCCGAACCGCGCCTGCCAGTGATTCGAGTAGGCCCAACCCTCGAACGCGCCTCCCGCGGAGATGAACTCTCCGGCCGGCGGGCCTGACTGGAAGCTGCCCCCGCCCCCCGCGGTGCAGGTGAGCTCGACCTTGAAGAGATCGACGACTCGTCCGGCGGCGATCACCTTTGCCGTGAGGGTGCCCGTTCCATCCGAGACGGTGGCTGAGCCGGTCCAGGTTCCCGTCTGAACAGCGACGCGCTTCGCCGGGCGGACGCTCCACACGATCGTCTTCTTCGGCCAGCCGCAGTGCTTCGGCACTCGCGATCCGATGCCCGTCGAAAGGGACATGTGGCGCCGCGTCAGCAGCCGGCCGCCGAGGATGAGCGGGAACCGGCCGGTGAAGCTGGTGATCTCGACGTCTCTCGGCTTCCAGCCCGGGAGGCGAATGCGCGGCTGGGCTCCGGGACCGCCGTACTCTGCGGGCTTGAAGGGCGCCGCCACCCAGGGCGTCGGCTTCGCGGGGCAGTTCAGGGGCAAGCCGACCACGAGATTGCTGAGGACGACCTTGCGGTGCAGCTTCGCGAGGACGAAGCTGAGCGGCAGGCCGTGCGGGCCAACCCCTTCCCAGTCGCCGAGAGCCGGCCGGGGCACGGCGCTCACGCGGGCCGATGCGAGCGGCGCCAGCAAGCCGAAGGCGACCAGGATCGAGGCCCACCGCAGCACGACGCGACCCTACTAGCATCCCGCCGTGCCGCGCGTTCCGGTTCCTCCCGAGGTCGACGAGTTCCTGCGGCTGCCGAACCCGGCGGTGATCGCGACGCTGCGGCACGACGGGTCGCCGCACTCCGTCCCGACCTGGTACGACTGGGAGGGCGGCCGGGTGCTGGTGAACATGGAGGACACGCGACTGCGGCTCGGGTTCATGCGGCGCGATCCGCGGGTGGCGCTCACGGTGCTCGGAAGCGGCGAGGACGGCTGGTACCGGCACGTGAGCCTCATGGGACGGATCGTCTCGATCTCGGACGATCCCTCGCTGGAAGACATCGACCGACTGGCGGTCCGCTACACGAGCCGGCCGTTCAGGACGCGGGACGCGAGGCGCGTGAGCGCCTGGATGGAGCCGGACCGCTGGCACGGCTGGCCGTGACCGAGCCGCTCGACCTGCTGCACCTCGGGCGGCCGAAGGTGATCGGCTGCTACCTGGTCGAAACCTCCGACGGACTCGCGCTGCAGGACTGCGGGCCCGCCGCCTGCGTGCCCGAGCTGGAGAAGCAGCTCGCCGAACGCGGGCTCGCGCTTCACGACCTGCGGCACCTGCTGCTCTCGCACATCCACCTCGACCACGCGGGCGCGGCGGGCACGCTCGTCCGCGCGCACGCGGACCTGCAGGTGCACGTCTCCGAGCTCGGCGCGCCGCACCTCGTCCACCCCGAGCGCCTGGAGCGCAGCGCGCGGAGGCTCTACGGCGACGAGTTCGACACGCTCTGGGGCGAGCTCGTACCGGTGCCGGAAGAGAACGTCCGCCTGGTCGGCCCCGAGGTGCTCGGCCTCGAATGTTTTCCGACGCCCGGGCACGCCTCGCACCACGTCTGCTACCTCGACGCCGACGGCACGCTCTACGCGGGCGACGCGAGCGGCGTCCGGATCCAGCCGAGCCCCGCCGTCCTGCCCCCCACGCCGCCGCCCGAGTTCGACCTCGAGGCCTGGCGCGACACGCTCGACGAGATCGACCGCCGGAACCCGGCCCGCCTCGCGCTGATCCACTTCGGGATGGCCGACGACCCTGCGCGCCACCTGGCCGAGCTCCGCGAGCGCCTCGAGCGCTGGACCGAGTGGGTCGGCAAAGGGCAGGCCGAGGAGGAGTTCGTGGCCGCCGCCGCGGAGGATCTCGGTCCCGACGCCGCGGCCTACGAGCAGGCGATGCCGTTCTGGCAGTCCTACGCCGGGCTGGAGCGCTACTGGGCGAAGAAGCTAGAGAGCGCCTCGGGCCCGTAGGAGCTCGAGCAGCTCGTCGTGCGGCAGGCCGCGCACGACGAGCCCGTTCCGACCCTTGACGTCCGGCGCGGCCCACATCGCGTTGAGGACGGCCTCCTCGGTGGCATCGACGGTTGCAGCGAAGAGCGGGTCGAGCTCCCAGGCCTCGACGTCCTGGCCGCTTCCGGTCGAGAACGCGACGAAGATCTCGCCGCTGCCGTGATGCGCCACCGAGCCGGTGCGTGCGAGGCCGAGCCCGGCGCGCCGAGCGAGCCGTTCGAGCGAAGCCCCGCTCAACGAGGCGTCCGTGGCGACCACCGCGATACAGCTCCCGGCGGGATCGGCGCGAGCTTCGCCCGGCATGAGCTCGCCGACCGGGACGCCGGCAACCCGAAGCTGCCGCGCGCCGCCGAAGTTCGCGAGCACGAGGACGCCGACCACGTGGTCGCCGGCGACCCGGCTCGAGCTCCCGATTCCGCCCTTCCAGCCAAGGCAGGTCATCCCCGTGCCCGCTCCGACGGCACCCTCGTCGAACGGCCAGCCCGTGGCGGTCTCGACGGCGCGCACCGCGTCGGCGGATTCGACCTGCACCACGCGCGCCTCGCTGAGGTCGCTGTCGTCGCACTCGCCCACGACGGGGATCAGCACGTCGTCGACGCCCACGCTCGGATCGCTTGCCACCGCGACCGACACCGCCCCGTCGAAGACGCGCCCCACCGCCATGGTGGCGGTCAGGTAGACCGGCGTGTCCAGCTGACCCCACTCGCGGATCCCGTGCGACCCCGTGAGCTCGCCGGCGCCGTTCAGCACGGCGACGCCTGCCCGTAGCGGCAAGGACGGAGGCACCACGGCCGTCACGCCCGTGCGCGCGACGCCTCGCCCCTCCGGCGGCTCCGGCTCGTCGCGCCACACGGTCACGTGGCCGACCCGAACGCCCGAGACATCCGCGACCGAGTTGGTCGCGCCCGCCTCGAGCTCTCCGATCCGCAGTCCGTGCTCTCGCAAGCGCACGGGAGGACTGTAGAGTCGCCGCGTGGAGCTCGCCATGCCGGTCGTCTGGAGCGATCGCTGCCTGCTCCACGATCCGGGCAGGGAGATCTGGGTCGGCCTCCCCACGGAGGCGACCGAGGTCCCGGCCCGAGCTGACCGCATCCTCGACACGCTCGCGAGGCCGGACCTCCTGCTGGCCGAGGCCCACGGCGACGAGGTCCTGAAGACCGTCCACGACGAGGGCCTGCTCCGCTACCTCCAGTCGGCCTGGGAGGAGTGGCAAGCCTCGGGACTGCCCGAGGATCCCGGACAGAGCCGCGTCGTCCCGTACATCTTCGCCCACCCCGGGCTCGGCGGCCCGCTCGTCGAGCCAACCGCGGTCTGGGCGAAGCCCGGCTTCTTCGCGTACGACACGATGACGCTGGTCGGAGAGGGCACCTGGGAGGCCGCGCGCGCCGCAGTCGACGTCGCGCTCACCGCGGCCGACCTCGTGCGCGAGGGAGAGCCCGTCGCCTACGCGTGCACTCGCCCCCCGGGCCACCACGCCTGCTACGCCGCGTACGGCGGCTCGTGCTACCTCAACAACGCGGCCTGCGCGGCCACCGCGCTCGGCCTCGGGCGCGTCGCCGTGCTCGACATCGACGCGCACCAGGGCAACGGCACGCAGCAGATCTTCGCCGGGCACAGCGACGTGATCGTCGGCTCCGTCCACGTCGACCCGCGGGCCGGCTGGTTTCCGCACTTCCTCGGATTCGCGCACGGCCTCGGCGCCAAGAACATCCCGCTGGCGCCGGGAACCGGCGACGAGGGGTGGCTCGAGGCCATCCACAGCCTCGTCAGATGGGCTCGCGAGAGCCGTGCGCAGGGGCTTGTCGTCTCGCTCGGCGTCGACGCGGCCGCCGGCGATCCGGAGAGCCCGCTCGAGGTCACGCCGGAGGGCTACCGCGAGGCCGGAGCGATTCTCGGCGGGCTCGGGCTGCCGACGGTGATCGTCCAGGAAGGCGGCTACGACCTGGAGACGATCGGGCTGCTCGTGCTCGAGACCCTCCTCGGCTTTGAGTCGGCGCAATGAGGTTCGACGCTGACTACCTGCGCCATGTCGTCGAGCGGCTCGAGTCGTTTCGCTCGCACCCGCTCGGCTTCCGCGTGGCCGGGACGCCGGAGGAGCGGAAGGCCACGCGGTTCATCGCGGGCGAGATGCGCGGCCTCGGCCTCGAGGACGTCGTCGAGGAGCCGGTGCCCGTCGACGGCTGGCGCCTGCAGGAGGCGTTCGTGGAGCTCGACGACGGGACGCGCTTCGAGTGCGCATCGTTCGGCGGCGTCCCCGAGACCGGCCGCCGCGGAGTGACCGGGGAGCTGGTGCGGGTCGGCCGGGGCGGCCGCAAGCAGCTCGACCGCGTCGACGTCGCCGGCAAGATCGCGCTCGTCGAGTGGCAGGTCGAGCGCCTCTGGCCGTACCACGTCGGCCTCGAGCTCGGCCTGCGCGGAGCGAAGGCGATGATCGTCTACTGCCCGCCGGGCGGCCCGTTCTACCAGGCGCCGGATGCGCTCGGAACCTTCGACGGGATCTGGCACGCGGAGGCGCCGCCCTGCGTGACGATCCGCAAGGAGGACGCCCCGAAGCTCCACGGCCGCGTCAAGGTCGTGCTGCGCGCCCCACTCGCGCCCGGGGCCGAGGCCGCGAACGTCGTCGGCATCCTCCCCGGCCGCCGCCACGGTGCTCCGCTGATCGTCGCCGGCCACCACGACGGCTGGTTCGGCGCCGCCTTCGACGACGCGACGGGGGTCGCCGTGACGCTCGAGCTCGCCCGCGCCTTCCGCGAGGCCGGCCTGCAGCCGGAGCGCTCGATCGCGTTCGTCTCCCACACCGCCGAGGAGTACGGGATCGCGAACTCGTCCTACGACTGGTGCTACGGCGCCTGGTACCAGGTGGTCGCCGAGCACCGCGCGTGGACCACGAGCTCGCCCTTCTACCTCAACGTCGAAGGCTCCGGCCGGCCGGAGCCGTTCACCGTCGACGCCCCGCCGGAGCTGGCGGCGCGCATGCGGAAGATCTGCCGCGACGCGGAGCGCGACGGCCTCCTCCCCCACGGCTGGACGCTCGGGCGCCCGAACACGTGGACGGAGGTCTGGCCCTTCCTCGCGGGCGGGATCCCGGGGATCAACGTCTCGACGTTCACCGACGGCTTCAACCGGACCGAGTACCACACGCAGTTCGACACCACGGACGGGGTCGACTTCCGCTACCTCGCGCGGCTGACCGAGGTCTGCGCCCGGATGCTGCTCGACGACCACCGGCTCGACTTTCCCGCGCGGGCACGCGAGCTCGCCCGGCACGGGATCGAGCTGCCGGCGGTCGATCCGGCCGACGCGCGCCGTCGCTTCACGGCGATCGGCCGCGGGCTTTACGGTCTGGACGCCATCGACGCGCCTCGCTACCCCCACGAGCAGACCGCCGCGGACATCGCGCACCTCGAGGCAGCACTCGCAGAGCCGAAGGCGGCCGTCCGGAAGCTGAGCCGCGTCGGCCTCAACTGGCTCTGCGCCGACCTCTCCCACGAGGCCTTCCGGATCGAGCGCGGCCGCCGCGGGCGCAACGCGCGACGAGCCTGCTGGGGCGCCCAGGGCGACGCCGACCCCGGCCCGGACCTCTGGCGCGAGCTGGCCGCCCTGCGCGGAGAGCGGCCGGCCGGCCTGTGGATCGAGCGCAGCCTCCGGCGCCACCTCCACCGCTCGCGGCGCGAGCTGCAACGCCGCCTCGACCGGATGCAGGCGGCGGCCTCCGGCCGGGTCTTCCCCCTCGCCCGCCCGAAGGACATCCCGTGAAGGCGCTTCCGCCCGGCGGCACGATCGGTGTCGCGGCGCCCGCCAGCCCCTACGACTCGCGCTCCGAGGTGCTCCGCGGCGTCGAGTGGTGGGAGTCCCAGGGCTACCGCGTCAAGCTCGCCCCGAACGTCTTCGCACGGGACGACTACGTCGCCGGCGACGCCAGGGCCCGCGCCGACGACCTGAACGCGCTCTTTCAGGACCCGGAGGTCGACGTCGTCCAGGCGCTGCAGGGGGGCTACGGCTCGGCGCAGACGATCCCGCACCTCGACTTCGACGCGATCGCCGCCAACCCGAAGCCGCTCGTCGGCTTCTCGGACATCACCGCGCTGCACGTCGCGATCCACCGCCGCACGCAGCTCCCCACGTTCTACGGGAACGGCCTGGTAGGCGTCGGCGACCCCGAAGTCACCAAGTTCACGCGCGAGCGGCTCGTGGCCGTCCTGCGCAACGAAGCCGGCGACGAGGTTCCGAGGAACCCCGACGACCCGTACGTCCGCGCGATCCGCGGCGGCACCGTCACCGCCCCGCTCAGAGGCGGCTGCCTCTGGCTGCTGATGCAGACGATGGGCACGCCGTGGGAGTTCGACGTCGACGGCGCGATCTTCTTCTTCGAGGACGTCAAGGCGCCGCCCTACTACATCGACGGTTTCCTGACCCAGCTGCGCCATTCCGGAAAGCTCGAGACGGTGGCAGGGTGCGTGGTCGGCGAGATGAAGGACTGCGACTGGGGAGATGTACGGCCGGCCTCGGACTGGGCGCGCTCGCGCTCCCTCGAGGACGTGCTCGAGGAGCACCTCGAGCCGCTCGGCGTCCCGGTGCTCTACGGGTTGCCTCTCGGTCACGGCAAGCATCTGGCCTCGATCCCGCTCGGCGTTCGTTATACGCTCGACGCGGACAGGCGTACGCTCACACTCGACGAATCACCGTTCGAGGCGTGACAGGAGGAGGGCTCAGATGAACAAGCGGTTGCTGGCGGCACTCGTTGGTGGCTTCGCCCTGATCGCGCTCGCGGTTTTCGGCGCGGCAGCGCACAGCTCGGGCTCGGCGAGCGGAGGAACGTTCCGGATCGGGACGAGCTCGCGGATCGACTCGCTCAACCCCTACGTCGCGTTCAACCAGGACGCCTACAACACCTTCGAGTACGTCTACCCGATGCTCGTCCAGTACGACAAGTCGAACAGGCATTTCGTCCCGGACTTCGCCACCTCCTGGAAGACGTCGAACGCCGGCAAGACCTGGACGTTCAAGACGCGCCCGCACGCCGTCTGGACAGACGGCAAGCCGCTGACCGCGAAGGACGCCGCCTGGACGATCAACACGGACATCAAGTACGCGGCTGGCGGCGCGGCCAATGCGGCCGGGCTCGTCGCACACATCGTGAAGGCGAGCGCGCCGAACGCCACGACCCTGGTCGTGCGCTACAAGCAGGCGCCGGGCAACGTCCTCGGCCAGTTCCAGCAGTTCGCGATCCTGCCCCAGCACGTCTGGAGCAAGTACACCGGGCACAAGGGCAACGACCTCAAGACCTTCTCGAACTCGCCGCTCGTCGGCGCAGGCCCGTTCAAGCTCGTCAAGTACTCGAAGAACGACATCGCGCTCTTCCAGCGCAACGACTCCTTCTATGGCGAGAAGCCGAAGGTCGACGGCTTCGGCCTGCGGATGTTCTCGAACGAGGACACGCTCGTCACCGCGCTCAAGTCGCACGAGATCGACGCGATCGAGGCCGTGCCGTCGACGGCGATCAAGACCCTGAGCAAGGGCTTCAACATCCGCAGCACCCCGGGGATGGACCAGACCGACTTCATCATCAACTCGAACCGGCGCAAGACCTCGCACCGTGAGCTCCTCGACCCAAAGGTCAAGGCGGCGATGGCGCACGCCGTCGACCGGAAGCAGATCATCAAGGTCGTCTTCCTCGGCTACGCGAAGCCGGCGAGCTCGATCATCCCGCCGGCCACGGGGGCCTGGCACGACCGGAACGTCAAGCCCGAGAAATTCGACCTGAAGCTCGCAAACAAGATGCTCGACCAGGCTGGTCTGAAGAAGGGCTCCGACGGGATCCGCAGGGCCAACGGCCACAAGATGTCGTACGAGGTGATCACGCCGACCGACGTGCCGAGCACGAACCGCACCTTCCAGATCCTGCAGCCGGACTTCCGCAAGATCGGGATCAACCTGACGCAGAAGGCCCTCGACTCCACCGCGGCCTTCGACGCGATGACCGCGCCGAACGGCAAGTACCTCAAGTTCGACCTAGCGCTCTGGGACTGGGTCGGGCTGATCGACCCGGACTTCATGCTCTCCGTGGTGACCTGCGCGCAGTACGAGGGCTGGAACGACAGCGGTTACTGCAACCCGACGTACGACAAGATGTACTCGCGGCAGCAGCTGACGCCCAACCAGGCGAAGCGCAAGCAGCTGGTCTGGAAGATGCAGAAGTACCTCTACGCCCAGAAGCCGTACATCTGGCTCGCAGCGCAGGACGCCGTCTGGGCGGTGGCCAAGAACTGGGGCGGCCTCGTGGCCTCCCCGCAGGGCCCGTTCAACTCGATCAACAAGCTCAGCCTGACGAGGGTGCACCAGCAGTAGCCGTGGCCATCGGCCGGCAGAGGTCGACGCTGTGAAGGGCGCGGACTACGTCGTCAAGCGCGTCCTGTTCGCCCTGCTGACGGTCTTCGTCGCGATCACGATCAACTTCGTCCTCTTCCGGATGGCCCCGGGGAGCGCGGTCACGAACCTCGCCCGCGTCCCGCACGCGACCCCGGAGACGCGGCTCGCGATCAAGCGCGAGTTCGGGCTCGACAAGTCGAAGTTCGAGCAGTACCTCATCTACCTGCGCGAGCTGGCGCACGGGAATCTCGGGATCTCCTTCGCGAACGAGCAGCCCGTCTCGCAGAACCTGAAGACCGCGCTGATCAACACGATCCCGATGGTCCTCCTCGGGACGATCTTCGCAATCGTCTTCGGCACGCTGACGGGGGTGATCGCGGCCTGGCGCCGCGGGACGAACGGCGAGGGGCTGAGCGTCACGACCGCCCTGACCTTCTACTCCATGCCCACGCACTGGCTCGGACTGATGCTCGTGATCCTCTTCGCGGGGATCCTGCCGACCGGCGGGATGTCGAACGAGTTCCTGCTCAACCCGTCGTTCACGACGCACGTCAAAGACCTCGGCGAGCACATCGCGCTGCCCGCGCTGACCCTGGGGCTCGTGCTCTACGGGGAGTACACGCTGATCGTCCGCTCGGCGATGCTCGAGACCCTCGGCGAGGACTACATCCTGACGGCGCGCGCGAAGGGTCTCCGCCCGGCGGCGATTCTGCGACGGCATGCATTGCGGAACGCGCTGCTGCCGATCTCGACCCTGATCGCGCTCTCCCTCGGCTACATCGTCGCCGGCGCGATCCTCGTCGAGACGGTGTTCTCGTGGCCCGGGATCGGGCGGGCGGTGTACGACGCCGTGCTGCAGCGCGACTACCCGATGCTGCAGGGCGCGTTCCTCGTCCTGACGGTCTCGGTGGTCTTCTTCAACCTCGTCGCCGACCTCCTCTACTTCCGCCTCGACCCGAGGATCACCGAATGAGCGTCCTCGCCAGAGAACCAGGCGTCGTCATCGAAGCGGAGCCGATCCGCTCGCGACGCGGGATCGTCTGGGAGACGATCAAACGGCGGCCCTCCGCCCTCGTCGGCGCGCTGATCCTGCTCACCGTGATCATGGGCGCGCTGCTCGCGCCGGTGCTCGCGCCCTACGACCTGCACCAGGAGGTCGGGCCCGTCTTCGGCCACCCGTCGTGGAGCCACCCGCTCGGGCTCGACGACGGCGGCATCGACATGGTCACGCTGCTGATGTGGGGCGCGCGGATCTCCCTCGTGGTCGGCTTCGCGGCGACCTTCGTCTCGATGGTGATCGGCGGGACCGTGGGCGTGGTGTCCGGCTACTTCGGCGGCAGGACCGACACCGTCCTGATGCGGATCACCGACTACTTCCTCGTGATCCCGGACGTCCCGCTGATGATCATCGTCGCCGCGATCTGGGGCCCGAGCCTCTTCCACATCGTGATCGTGATCGGGATCCTGCTCTGGACCTCGACCGCGCGGGTGATCCGGGCGCAGGTGAAGAGCGTGCGCGAGCGGGTCTACGTCAAGCGGGCGCGCTCCCTCGGCGCCTCCCATACCCGCGTCGTCTTCCGCCACGTGCTGCCGCAGGTCGCGCCGTTGCTGATCGCCAACACGGTCCTCACGATCGCGGTCGCGATCTTCGACGAGACCGCGCTTGCGTTCCTCGGCCTCGGGGATCCGAGCCGGATCTCGCTCGGGAAGATGATCGAGAACGCCTTCCAGCGGGCGGCGATCTCGACCGGCGCCTGGTGGGCGATCGTGCCGCCGGGGGTGCTGGTCGCGGTGATCATCCTCGGCTGCAGCCTCCTCGGCGGGGCGATCGAGGACGCGCTCAACCCACGGCTGCGCGTGGCGCACCTGTCGGCGCGCACCTTCCGCTTGCGGCCGCTCGTCGGCCGCGGCCCGGAGGCCTTGTGAGCGAGCTGCTGCGAGTCGAGGATCTGCAGGTCTGGTTCGACCTGGAGGGCAAGCGCGAGCTCCACGCGGTCCAGGGCGTCGGCTTCTCGCTCGAGCCGGGCGAGCGGCTGGGGCTCGTCGGCGAGTCGGGCTGCGGGAAGACGACGACGGTCCTCGGGCTCCTGGGCCTGCTGCCGCCGAGCGCCAGCGTGGCGGGCCGCGTGCTCCTGAACGGCGTCGACATCCTCGCCGGGGGCGAGGAGACGATGCGTCCGCACCGCTGGGTCGACCTCGCGATCGTCTTCCAGGGCGCGATGAACGCGCTCAACCCGGTCAAGACCGTCGGCTCGCAGATCGTCGAGGTGCTCGAGCTCCACGAGCATGGGCGCGGCCGAGACGCCTGGCGCAAGACCGGCGAGCTGCTCGAGTCGGTGGGCATTCCGGCTGACCGTTCGACGCGGTTCCCGCACGAGTTCTCCGGCGGCATGCGCCAGCGGGCCGCCATCGCGATGGCGCTGGCGTGCAACCCGAGCGTGCTGATCGCCGACGAGCCGACCACCGCGCTCGACGTGATGGTGCAGGCGCAGATCCTCGAGCTGCTCGATTCGCTGTGCCGCGACTTCGGCCTCGCGCTCCTGCTCGTTACGCACGACCTACCCGTGGTCGCGGAGCTCTGCGATCGGGCGGCGGTCATGTACGCGGGCGAGATCGTCGAGCACGGGCCCGTCGACTCCCTCTACCACGACCCGAAGCACCCGTACACGCGGCTGCTGTTTGCGGCGACGCCGGATCTCTACGGCGAGGGCATGCCCGCCTCGATCCCGGGAGCCCCGCCGCGGCTCGACCTGCCGCTCGCCGGCTGCCCGTTCCACACGCGCTGCGACCGCGCGTTCGTCCGCTGCAAGGACGAGCGGCCGCCGCTGCGCGACCTCGGCGAGGGCCGTTCTGCCGCGTGCCACCTGAACGACGTCGTCGCGGAGGTGGTGTGAGCCAGAACGGTGCGAAGCCGCTGATCGCGGTCGAGGAGCTCGTCGTCCGCTATCCCGTGCTGCGCGGGCTGACCGGCACGATCACGCGCAGGCCGCAGCAGCACGTGCATGCCGTCGAGGGGGTGAGCTTCACCGTCGCCCGTGGCGAGCTGGTCGCGCTGGTGGGCGAGTCGGGCTGCGGCAAGACCACGACCGCGCAGGCGGTGCTGCGGCTGGTCGAGCCCGTCTCCGGCCGGATCGACTTCGACGGCACCGACATCACGCGCCTGCAGGCCCGCGCGCTGCGGCCGCTACGGCGGCGGATGCAGATGATCTACCAGGACCCGTACGAATCCCTCGATCCCCGGCTGAAGGTGCGGGCTGCCGTCGAGGAGCCGCTGTTGATCCACGGGATCGGCGGCTCGAAGGCCCAGCGCCGCGAGCGCGTCAGCGATGCGCTCTCCCGGGTCGAGCTGAACCCGCCGGAGCTCTTCCTCGAGCGCTACCCGCACGAGCTCTCGGGCGGCCAGCGCCAGCGAGTCGCGATCGCCGCGAGCATCGTCCTCCAGCCGGACCTGCTCGTGGCCGACGAGCCGGTCTCGATGCTTGACGTCTCCGTGCGGGCCGGGATCCTGAACGTGCTCGACCGCCTACGCGAGGGCGGCCTCGGGATCCTGATGATCACGCACGACCTCTCGACGGCCGCCCGCTTCGCCGACCGGATCGCGGTGATGTACCTCGGCCGGATCGTCGAGGAAGGCCCCGCGCAGTCGGTCGTCCACAACCCGCAGCATCCGTACACGAAGGCGCTGCTCTCGGTCGTCCCGCGGCGCGACCCGCGCGAGCGCTCGAGGCCGGAGATCCTCAGCGGCGAGGCCCCGGATGCGGTTCGGATCCCGCCGGGCTGCAGGTTCCACCCCCGGTGCCCGATCGCGATCGCGGACTGCAGGCAGGTCGACCCGGCCCTCGAGCCTGCGGGCGCCGGCGGTGGGCACCGGGCTGCTTGCATCCGCGTCTGAGCCGGCTCGGGCCGCTCACTCATCGCCCGTTCAGGCTGCTCTTCAGCGGCCAGCTCGTCTCGATGCTGGGCTCGGCTGTAGCCCCGATCGCGCTCGCGTTCGGGGTGCTCGACCTGACCGGCTCGAAGAGCGACCTCGGCTTCGTCCTTGCCGCGGTGCTGTCCGTGCGCGAGGTCAGGGAGTTGCGGCGCCGGGACGAGGCGGCCGTCCCGGCCTCCGCTATGGAAGTAGATTCGCGACGCTCGTGAGCGCGCTGCTGATGTTGCCGCTCAGCAGCGTCAGACCCGCGACGACGGCGAGGGTGACGAGGGCGAGGACGACGCCGTACTCGGCCATGGTCTGGCCGGTTTCCTCGGTGACACGAATTCGATTGACGAAGTGCGGCATAGAACTCCTTCGTGGCCAGCAGGAGTCAGAGATATCGGCAGGCGCGCGCCGGCGCCTGAATCCCCCGTTCAGACGGCCTTGCGGTAGGCCGCTTCGTAGTCGGCGACCATCCGCTCGGGGGCGAAGCGCTCCTCCACGTAGTGCCGGCAGTCGAGCGGGTCGATGTCGTCCGCGCGCTCGATCGCTTGAGGGATCTCCCGCCAGTGGTCGACGACGATGCCGCCCTGACCGTCCCCCATCACCTCCGGGACGGCGCCGTGACGCGTCGCGATCACCGGCGTGCCGCAGGCCATCGACTCGATCATGACCAACCCGAACGGCTCCTCCCACTCGATCGGGAAGAGCGTCGTGCGCGCGTTCTGGAGCAGCTCGACCTTCGCCCCGTGGTCGACCTCGCCGAGATACTCGATCCCGTTGCCGAGGTGCGGCTCGACGAACTCGCCGAAGTACTCGCGCTCCCGCGGCTCACGCATCTTCCCCGCGAGCTTGAGCGGCAGGCCGAGCTCAATCGCGACCGACACCGCCCGGTGCGCGCCCTTCTCGTGGTTCATGCGGCCGAGGAAGAGCAGGTAGTCGCCGCGGTGCGGCTTGCACGGGTAGTGCTCGAGGTCGAGCGCGTTCGGAGCGTTCGCGATCCAGTTGAGCTCGGGCTGCGGGCGGCGCTGGTTCATCGAGAGCGAGATCAGCCCCACCTCCGGCGCGACCTTCTGGATGCTGCGGTAGACGAGCCCCGGCTCGCCGTCGAGTGGCCCGTGGACCGTGTGCACGACCGGCGCCTTGGAGAGGGCGCCCAGCGCCGCGCCCAGGTGTCCGGTGTGGTCGTTGACGATGTCGAACTCGTCCGACCGCTCGTAGCAGGAAAGGACGTGGCGCAGCTCGGGAAGCGTCCGCCCGATCAGCTCGCTCGGGGCCTGCTCGAAGACGGCTTCGAGCTTCGCCTTGCTGTGTGAGTCGCCCGAAGCGAAGAGCATCACCTCGTGGCCCTTGTCGACGAGCCCGTCGGCGAGCAGCCAGACGATCCATTCGATCCCGCCGTAGCCGGACGGCGGAACCGCGAACCAGGGCGGCGCGAGGATTGCGATTCTCATGACCTATACCTCTTCAACCGTTACATGCCCGCGATCGACGCGCACGTCCCACTGTCGCTCGAACGCGCGGATCCCGGACAGCCGTAGCGAGCGCCCGGCCCACGAGGGCAGCTCCTCGGGCGCGTAGGTCTCGAGCTGGTGCCGCCGCCGGTCCGGCTCGAGGCCGAGCAGCACCTGGAGCAGGAGCACCGGCGTCCCGGCCGCCCAGGCCTGCGGCCGCGCCGCGGTCGGGTAGGCGATCGGGAACGGCGTCTCGGCCCGCGGCAGGCCGGCGAACACCTCGGGCAGCTGGTAGCGGAAGTGCGCTGCGGCGCCCATCATCCGGCGGACGACCCGCTGCGCCTCGGGCCAGCGCTTGCGGCGTGCCAGGCCCCACGCGATCAGCGAGTTGTCGTGCGGCCAGACGGTGCCGTTGTGGTACGAGAGCGGGTTGTAGCCCGAGTCGCCGGTCGACATTGTCCGCACGCCCCAGCCCGACCAGAGCTCCTCGCCCATCAGCGCGTCCACGACCGCGTCCTCACGCTCGGTCGCGACGATTCCGCTCCAGAGCAGGTGGCCGACATTGGAGCAGAGCGAGTCGACCTGCCGCTTCTCGCCGTCCAGCGCGAGCACGTAGTAGCCGCCGCGCGCATCGGTCCAGAAGCGCTCGTTGAACGCGCGCCTCAGCTCCTCCGCCTCGCGTTCGAGCCGCTCCGCGAGGGGCCGGTCGCGCCAGATCTCGCGGGCGAGCTCGGCCATCCGCAGCTTGGCGTCGTAGACGTAGCCCTGCACCTCGCACGGCGCGATCGGCGGCCCCGCGATCGACCCGTCGTGGAAGCGCTGCGAATCGCCGGAGTCCTTCCAGGACTGGTTCGCCAGCCCGCGCGGGGTCCGGCGCTCGTACTCGACGAACCCGTCGCCGTCGCGGTCGCCGTACTGGTCGATCCAGGCGAGCGCCTTCAACGCCGGGTCGCGGAGCCCCCGGACGAGCGCGGAGTCGTCCGTCCAGCGCCAGACCTCCGAGAGCAGGACGAGGTAGAGCGGCGTGGCGTCCACCGTGCCGTAGTACGCGTGGAACCAGTGCTGCGCGGCCTTGCCCGAACGCAGCTCGTGGACGATCTTCCCAGGCTCTGCGTCGACGTCAGGCTCGTTCCCGGTGGCCTGCAGCTCAGCGAGCACCTCGAGCGCCGTCCGCGCCAGCTCGGGCCCGAAGAGGAGCGTCTGCAGGCACGTGATGATCGTGTCGCGGCCGAAGACGGTCATGAACCAGGGCATGCCAGCGGCAGGGAGGCGTCCGGCCCGGCCGCCGCCGCGCATCCGCAGCGAGGCGAGGTCGGCCACCGACTGGAGGAACGTGCGGGCAAGGTCGTCCCAGTCGCTGCGGATCTGCGGCACGCGCAGCTGCCAGGCGGCGAGCGACTCGCGCACGCGTGTCATCTCCTCGCCGAAGCGACGCTCCGCGCTGCGCGGCGCGATCGTGTCGCCGTCGATCGACTCGACGATGTCGACCCGAAGCTCCCAGGCCTCGCGCGGCTCCAGCTCGAGGCGGTAGGTGACCTTGGAGCCGTCCACCGCGCCGCGGTGGGACAGGATCACCTGCGTCCTCGCGGCGCCTGTGCCGTCCGGCTCCTGGAGCACGAACTGGTTGTCCACGTCGTCGAAGTGGCCCGGGACCGGATCGGGAAGCGGCTTCGCCCGCACCGGGTCGCCGAGCGCGAAGTCGTGCTCCTTGACGGTGAGGATGTCCGCGAAGTCCGTGGCGAGCTCGAGCGCCAGCTCGAAGGAGAGCGGCTCCATGCCCTCGTTCTCCACGACGATCAGGTCCTGCATGCCCTCGCCCACGAAGCGATGCCGGGTGATCGAGAGGGTGTCGTGGGGAAGGCCGCCCGCAGGCGGGTTGCGGAGGTAGAACGCGGCCGAGAAGTACTCGACGACCCCCGACGAGAGCAGGAGCGGCTTCGCGCCGTTCACCGTCAGCCGCAGCAGCGAGAGGAAGCGCGTGTCGTCGGCGAAGAGGCCCTGCGTCTCGCCGTCGATGTCGCCGCGCTCGTCGCAGATGCAGAAGGTCGAGCCTTCGAGGATGGTCAGGGCCATCTAGTCGCGGACGATGCGCACGGGGGTCGACTGCGCGAGCGCCTTGACGACGATCTCGTCGATGTTCACGTGCGGCGGGCGCGTGAGGACGAAGACCACGCACTCGGCGACGTCCTCGGGCCGGACCGGCTCGACGTTGGCGTACACCGCAGCCGCCTTCTCCTCGTCGCCGCGGAAGCGGACGCGCGAAAAGTTCGTCTCGACGAGGCCCGGGTCGACCGTCGTCAGGCGGATCGGCCGTCCGAGGAGATCCTCGCGGAGGGCGTACGTGAAGCCTCGCACCGCGTACTTGGAGGCGACGTAGACGGCGGCGTTCTCGTACGCCTGGCGGCCGGCGATCGAGCCCATGTTGACGATGTGGCCGCCGTCGCCGAGGTGCGGCAGGCAGAGCCGCGTCATCCGCAGGAGGCCGTGCACGTTGGTCTCGAGCACCGTCTCCTCGTCCTGCTCGGTGCTCTGGTCGAAGGGGTCCCGCCCGAGGCCGAGGCCGGCGTTGTTGACGAGGATGTGGAGCCCGCCGAGCCGCTCGACCGCCGCCGCGACGAACCGCTCGCAGCTCGCCGGGTCGGTAACGTCGAGCTCGAGCGCGATCTCGGTCTCGAGCTGCTCCGCGCGGCGCGCGCCGCCGGCGACGCGCACGCCGTTGTCGTGAAGCGCCCTCGCGATCGCCTGCCCGATCCCGCTCGAGGCACCGGTGACGATCGCGGTCTTTCCCTCGAGCCCCGCCATCGCGCGGAGCTTAGTAATCGCGCCGAATCGGTGGGCTCAGACCCGCGAGGTGCTCAGCAACCGCATTCGGGTGCCGGACGCGGAAGGCGACGTCGAGCAGCACATCCGCGGTCGAAGGCTGCCGCGGCCGGCGCCGCACTTCTCGGACGAGCGCTCTCACCTGTTCGTAGCTCGGGCGGGTCTGTCCGAGGCGCTCCGCCCCGTCGCCGACAGCTCGCGTGATCTCCGCCGCGCTCAGCGACCGCTCAGCCAGGCGCTCGATCTGAGCGCGAACCTGAGGCGAGATCCGGGGTGCGAACTTCACGACCGTCACGATGCCCGTGCCCAAGACCTCGTTTGTGACGGCTCCGTGCCTTCGTTCCTTGTAACAGACTGTTACTTGGAGGGGGAAGCCGCTCGGGGTGTGACGACCGGTAGACCCGCGGAGCCGGATCGATGGGCATGCTCGACCTGGAGGGTCGAGTGGCTCAGGCCGAAGCGCTCGCCGAGGAGGTTCGCGAGTTGCAGGCGGATCGCGTGACAGTCGGCGCCGGGCTCGACCAGGACGTGTGCGGAGAGCGACGGGAAGCCGCTCCCGACCGTCCAGACGTGGAGATCGTGCACCTCGACGACCCCCGGAACGCGGAGCATGTCGTCCGCGACCTCCCGCGGCTCGTCCGGAGCGACCTCGAGCAGGATCCGCGTCGACTCGCGCAGCAGCACGTAGCTCGACCAGAAGATCAGCCCCGCGACGACGAGGCTCGCGATCGGGTCGAGCCGGTTCCAGCCGGTCAGCAGGATCAGCCCGCCGGCGAGCGCGGTTCCGGCGAAGGCGGCGAGATCGGTCGTGACGTGGAGGAAGGCCCCGCGGACGTTCAGGCTCTCCCGGCTCGGCCGGTGCAGCAGCGCGGCGGCGGCGAGGTTCACGCCGATTCCGGCCAGGGCCACCACGAGCACGATCGCACCGCGCACCTCCGGCGGGTCGATGAGGCGGCGGACCGCCGTGTAGACGATCACGACCCCGACGACCAAGAGCGTGATGCCGTTCACGTGGGCCGCCAGGATCTCGAGCCGCCGGAAGCCGAACGTCCAGCGCCCGTGCGCCGGACGTGCCGCGAACGACGCAGCGGCCAGGGCGAGCGCAAGGGCGGCCGCGTCGGTGAGCATGTGCCCCGCATCCGCCAGCAGGGCGAGCGAGCCGGCGACGACGCCGAACGCGATCTCGCCGACCATGAATCCGAGGATCAGCGCCAGTGCAAAAGCCAGCGGCCGGCGCGCCCCGGTATGGGCGTGTGAGTGGCTCACGCTCCCATTCTGGCTGCGGCGATCCGCTCGGGCGGGGTCGGATGCGTGAAGAGCAGCGCGTACAGCAGCCGCGGCGGGTCGAGGTCGGCGAGATTCGCCAGGGCGAGCCGCCGGTGCATCTGCTCGATCGCCGCGCCGTCGTGCGTCAGCTCGAGCGCGAACCGGTCGGCCGTCCGCTCCCAGCGGCGCGAGACCCAGCTCCCGAGCGGAAGCGTCGCCAGCTCGAGCACGAAGAACGTGAGCAGCACGAGCGGAACGACGCGAGGATCGCCCTGCCCGGAAGCCCCTGCCGCGCTCAGCAGCGCATCCCACGAGAGCACGCCCCACAGGATGAGCACCGCTGCGGCCGCGCCCGTCATCGCGAGCGCGGTCCCGGCGGCGACGTGCCGGTGCCGCCGGTGGCCGAGCTCGTGCGCGACCACGCCGCGGAGCTCTCCGCGCGGCGCGTCCTCCAGCAGCGTGTCGAACAGGACGAGGCGCCGCGTCGGCCCGAGTCCGGAGACATACGCGTTGTGCTTCCGCGTCCGGCGGCTCGCGTCCGCGACCAGGATCGTCCGCACGGGAACCCCCGCCCGGTTCGACAGCTCCCGGAGCTCCCCGGCGAGCTCCGCGTCCGGGAGCGGCCAGAAGCGGTTGAACAGCCGCTCGAAGAGCAGCGGGGCCGCCAGGCTGAGGACGAGGACGAACACCGCCGCCCCGGCCGCGCCGATCGCGGGCCAGGCGCGCGGCCACGTCCGGATCCCGCCGAGAAGCAGCACGAAGCCGAGCGACGACACGGCGACCCCGACCACGAGCCCCTTCGCCCGGTCCGAGAGCCAGCTCCGGAACGACTGCGTCGAGAACCCCCAGCGCCGCTCGTAGAGCCACCCGCGCCACGCGGAAAGCGGCAGCCGGACGAGCGTCGAGACCCCGGCGACGAGCGCCGTCCACTCGATCGTCTGTGCCCACCACGAGCCGCCGACCGCGCCCGCGAGCCAGTCCCCGGGCGGCCCGAACACGATCAGGACGAGCACCACGGCCTCCAGAACCAGGTCGATTCCGAGCGCGAAATACAGCGGCCGGTGGTAGGCGCGGGCCCGCTCGATTTCCTCCGGCGCAAACGAATCCGAAGCTTTCACGTCGAAGTACACGAGCTTAGTGCCATCTACACTGCGGAAATGAGTACCGGCTTGGTCGCTGGGGGGACTCTTTCAGCGGACGAGCAGCGCCAGCTGAACGATCAGTGGCGCACGCTCCGACGGGCTGCAACCGGCGTTGCCCTGCTGTTCTCGCCGGCGATCTTCATCTGGCTCTACAAGGAGGCGGGCTGGCCTGCCATCTGGTCGCTGGTGGCGACGCTGTTCGCGGTCGCCGCCTTCCGCGGCGTCCTCGACGTGATCTTCGCGCGCTTCATCGAGTGGCCGAGCCTGTTCGGGGTCGAGAGCCAGGAGCTGCGCGAGGAGGATGTCGTCGCGCGCCGCCGCGTCTCGTTCTGGCGCTTCTGGGTTCGGGTCGCGCTCTTCGTTGTCAGCTTGGCGCTCCTCTACGAGGGGATCAGCCAGGTCATCACCATCTCCAGCTCGACGGTGCGGATGCTGATGTACGGCGTCACCTTCTTCTTCTTCTTCATCTTCAACTTCGGGATCCTGTTCGGCCCGATGCTCTTCATGGGCATCTCCCAGATCCGAGGCTTCGAGCCGGGCGACGCGGACTGGGGCGTCAAGCTCGAGAACGTCCGCGGACAGGCGGAAGCGAAGGAGGAGGTCCGCCGCGTCGTCAACCTGTGGCAGTCGGGCGAGCGGTTCGAGGAGGCGGGCGGGCGGCGCGAGCGCGGCCTGCTCTTCCTCGGTGCGCCCGGAACCGGCAAGACGATGCTCGCGAAGGCGATCGCGACCGGCTTCAACTCGCCGATCGTGACGATCCCCGGATCCGGCTTCGCGCAGACCTTCATCGGCATGGACGCGATCATCGTCCGCTGGATGGCCCGGAAGGCGAAGAAGCTCGCCGGCAAGTGGGGCGGCCAGTGCATCGTCTTCATCGACGAGATCGACGCCGTCGGGATGCGCAGGAGCTCGCTCGGCGGCGGGATGCCCGGAATGAGCCCGCGGCCGCTCACGTTCCACGACCTCTGCTTCTTCGGGCCCAACGGGGCGCTCAACCCGAGCGAGGACCTGATCCTCGAGTCGCGCGCCTGGCGCGACCGGGTCTTCGAGCAGCGCCGGCCGGCGCCGGGCGGCAAGCCCGTCAACCAGGGCGTGATGCCCGGGATGTTCGGAGGCCAGGGTCAGCTCGCCCTCAACCAGCTGCTCGTCGTGATGGACGGCATCGACAACCCGCCCTTCTTCCGGCGCATGACGACGAACCTGGTCAACAAGACGCTCGACGCGCTGTACGTGATCCCGCGGCGGGCCGGCCGCTTCAAGCTGCGGGTCCCGCACGCGAAGCCGACCGGAAACCAGATCTACTTCATCGGCGCGACGAACGTCCCGATGGAGATGCTCGACCCGGCGCTCACGCGGCCGGGGCGCATGGGCCGCCACGTCTGGTTCCGCACCCCCGCCAAGCACGACCGGCTCGACATCTTCGACCTCTATCTCGAGAAGGTCGCGCACGAGCCCGACCTCGACACCGAGAAGCGGCGTGACGAGCTCGCGCGAGTGACCAACGGCTATTCGCCCGCGATGATCGAGCAGGTCTGCTCGATGGCGCTGACGATCGCCCACCACGACGAGCGGCTCGCCTTCGGCTGGGACGACATCGTCGAGGCGATGACCACCGTCGAGTCGGGCACCGCCGTCGGCACGGAGTACGTGCCCGAAGAGACCCGGGCGGTGGCGATCCACGAGGCCGGCCATGCGGCCGCTGCACACGTGTTCCTCAAGGGTGCGGAGTCGACGAGGCTCTCGATCAAGCGGCGCGGCGCGGCGCTGGGCCACCACCAGGCGCGCGAGAAGGACGAGCGCTTCGTGTCGTGGCGCTCGGAGGAGATGGCGCAACTGACCTGGGCCCTCGGCGCTATGGCCGCGGAGCGCGTCTTCTATGGCGAGAACTCGACCGGGGTCGGCGGCGACGTGCAGAGCGCGACCGCCCGCGCGGCCTGGATGGTCGGCGCCTGCGGCATGGCGCCCGAGCCGGTCGCCCTCAACGGCAGCGGCAACGGGCGCGTCACGAAGGCGACGCTCGACAAGCGCCGCGATGAGATCAGCAAGCGCCTCGAGCAGATCGGGACGCAGATCATGAACCGGACCGGCGACGGCGGGCCGCTCGGCCACGACCCGCTCTCGGGCGTGCTCGGCGACCGCGACAAGCGCTCGTTCGCCGCGCAGCTGCTCGGCCAGGCCTACGTGAACGCGCACGGGCTGGTCGCGCAGAACAAGGCGGCGGTCGAGCAGATCGCCGACGCGCTGGTCGAGAGGCGCGAGCTCTTCGGAGACGAGCTGGTGGAGATCCTCGAGGCCGCCAAGCTGAAGGCGCCGAAGCTCGACCTGACGAAGGAGGAAGCGTGGCCCGTGCTCTGAGCACGAAGGGCCGCTTCTCGGTCGCCTACCTCGTGCTCGGAGCGGCGGTGGGAGCCGCGCTCGGCGCGTTCATCGTCATCGTTCAGCGACCGTGGCCGCAGCCGCCTCCGCCGTGGTCGGCCTGGAAGCCCGCGACCGCCTCGATCGGGGAGACCGCCCAGGCGATCGCCTCGCACATCGGTCCGGCCTACCGCCTCTCGAACGGCACGCAGCTCGCGCGCGTGATCCTCGGGCCGAGCCGGGCGGCTGGAAGCGTCGAGGGGGTCGCGCTCGCAGACCGCCCGAACGCCGTCACGCTCTACGACCCGTCGAGGACGATCATCTACACGCTCTGCGGCCCCGAGCAGAACTGCGGGCTGCAGGCGGCCGAGACCCGGGCGGGCGCGAACCAGCTGCGGCGGGAGGCGCTCGAGCTCGCGCTCTACACCATGAAGTACGCGAACGCCGCGGACGTCGTCATCTTCTTCCCGCCGCTCCAGGGGCAGACGCAGACCACGAACGTCCTCAACTTCCCGCGCGAGGACTATTCGCGGCAGCTCAACCGGCCGTTGAAGGTGACGCTGCCGCATCCACGCCCCATCTCGCGCGGGACGATCGACCCCAGCGAGGTCGGGACGATCGACGCCCTCACGACCGGCCATCGCTACAACTTCGGCGTCCAGAAGGCCACGGGCGGCAGGCGCGTGCTCGTGCTCCAGCCCGCCGCCTGAAGTTTTACCGTCGTCGGCCCGGAAAACGCTAGGCATGGAGTTCCTGCACTTTCGCGGGAAGAAGCCGCCGGTGTTCGCCCATGAATCGGAGCGCGAGCTGGCGGAGCTCCTGGACGAGAACGGGCTGCCGTGGGAGTACGAGCCGCACACGTTTCCGCTCGAGCACGACGAGAACGGCAGGCTGGTCGAGGCCATGACCCCGGACTTCTACCTCCCCGAGGCCGGGATCTACATCGAATGCACGGAGATGAATCCCTCGCGAGCGCACCGGAAGCGGCGCAAGCTCCGGAAGCTCCGCAAGCAGTACGGCGAGGTGGTCACGTACGTGGACCGGCGCGACTTCGCACGCCTGCGCGCGAAGTACCTAGCGAAGAAGCAGGAAGGCGCAGGGACGCCGCTCGCCGGGGAAAGGCGCTCGGCCGACCTTGCCGACGACGAAGCTGCCCTCCGGTAGCTCGAGAGCCTCGCCCGGCTCGGGTGGTGGGCCCTGCCGCTCCAGCACCAGGTACCGCTCTGGGGTCGGCAGGAAGACGACGTGGCTCGAGGGCTGCTCGGGGACCTCGGCGACCTCGACGACCTTCAGCCGCGCGTGCTCCTCCCGGAGCCGCTCGAGCTCTTCCTCCAGGCGGCGGTTCTCCTCCAGCAGCCGCACGACCTCGGGCTCGGGGTCGGGGACCGCCTCGAGCTGTGGCGCCTTCGCGGGCTCGAGCTGAACGACGTTCTCGACGGGGATGCCGTTTTCGGCGGGCGGCAGGCCGCGGCCGGCGCGGTGCCGGCGATCGATCTCGGCCCAGAGGCCGGTGCCGAAGCCCCGCTCCGGCTCGACCTCGACGCCGTACTGCTCGGCCAGCGCGACGGCCAGCGCGGGCCCGGAGACGAAGCCGCGCTCGACGAGGATCGTGCCCAGCAGGCGTCCGGTTTCCTCCTGCTCGGTGAGCGCCCGGTCGAGCTCTTCCTTCGTGACGAGACCTTTTTCGACCAGCAGCTCACCAAGCGGACGCCAGGTCTGCTCCGCAGCTTCCACGTACCGTGTATCGGCTCGAAAGGGCCGCGGCACAAGGGTCAGTCTTCGACGAGGGTGACTCCGCGCTGCGGCCGGACGAACGGATCGGACTGGCGGGCCGAGAGCTCCTCCGGCCAGTCGCGCGGGAA